>CAZOHN010000314.1:0-3429 GCA_964579325.1 uncultured Rhodobacterales bacterium | reverse complement strand
GGGCAGACGCCCCCCCGCGCCCGAGCCGGAGCGCTTCAGCGCGCAGGCGAGAGGAAAGTCGCGGCCGCGGGCCTGCCCGCGGCCTCCGCTCAGACCCCGGTCTCCAGGCAGTGCCGCCGGAATGCGCGCTTGAGCATGTCGAGTTCGGCGCGCAGCAGGTCGATCTCGGCGCGCAGGTCCTCCTCCAGGGGCTCGCCGGCGACGATGGCGAAGCTGCCGAGCCGCGCGCCGGTGCCCCGCTCCTGGATCAGATAGGTCTGCACCCCGTCGGCTATCGTCTCTGCCGGGACGGGCACCCGCAGGCTCCAGCCGCCCTCGATCTCACGCACCTCTACGCCGGGCACGACCGTCTCCAGGTGCGTCACCTCAACCTCGGGCTGAATGTTGCCGCCCCCCTCCGCCGTGATCCGGCCTTCCCAGACCCCGGCCTGCATCCGCTGCTTCGTCAGGACGATCCGCGCCACCGCCACCCCCTCAGAGTTCGGCCCGCGGCCGGCGGCTCACGGTCACGTCGCGCAGCAGGATCTGGTTCATCTGCGGTCCCTCGAAGATCAGGTCGATCCAGGCCTTCTCGACCCGTTTCTCGTTCAGCTTGCTGTAGGCGAGGTCGAAGTCCACCGCCACCTCGGCCTCGGTCAGCGGCAGCTCGCGCACGATCTGCTCGGTGTTCGGGCCGTGACGGACATTGAGCCGCGCGAAGATCTCGAGCGGCCGCTCCAGTTCCACTACGGCCTCCAGCCGCACGAGGTGTCGCTTCTTCAACCCGGTGACCGCCTCGGCCGGCAGGTCGAGCACCAGCGACAGGAACGACCCGTCGAAGCGGAACACGTCGAGGCGCACGCCGAAGGGGGCAAGGTCGGTCTCGCGGGTATTGCGGACCTGCCGGAATGTCAGTTCAGACACCGCGCAGTCGTGGAACACGGTCGCTTCCTCGCCGAAGGCGGTGCGGTTCTCGACCGCTGCCCTGCCTTGCGGAAACACCGGGCCGCGCCAGACCTCCGGGCGCCAGGCCCAATCGGTGCCGAGCGGATGGCTGATCGCGTTCGACCCGATCACCGGCAGCGCGAGCCGCCCGTCGGCTGCGAACAGCAGCCGGTCGAGCCGGCGCCGAAGCTGCCGCGCCTCGGTCCGCAGGCCGCGCAGCGTCTCGAGGTCGGTCGCCGCCGCGGCCGCGGCGGCACGCGCCCAGCGCCGCAGAGTCCGGCGGTGGGCGAGGCGTTCGAGGAAGCTTCCGGTGCCGAGAGGCATGTCGTTCCGCCGATCAGTCAGGGCCGTTCAGGTTCTGCCATGCGGGCCCCGCCCAGCCGGGAGACCCGCGGCGACAATCCGCCGAAACCGTTTCCAGATCAAGAACGTGTCGGTTCTGCCGTAGCGACAGGCTCTGCCGCAGTTGCACCGCCGGTCGCGCCCCTGATCGCGGCGACAAAGGCACCCAGCGTGCGAAGCGCGGCATCAGGGGCCATCGGCTGCGCCCGGAAGCCCATCGTCGTGGCCGAGACGAGGTGGCCGTTTGCCACGAAGACCGCGCGCCAGTAGACCGGATCGACCTCCGGGCCGTCGGGGTCGATTGCGGTATCGCGGATGTTGAGGAACAGCACCCCTTCGCCCCGCGCGGACCCCAGCACGGCGACGGTATCGGGCCGCCCGGTGCGCGAGATCGCCGAGAGCCCCGGTTCGGATCGGAAGAACGCCTCGAGTGCCGCGGGATCTGGGGCCTGCTCCATCACCGCCGCCGAGACGGTGGCCGTCAGCACTCCGGCCACGCCCTCCGGCGCCCGGCCCCGGCCCAGCGCCGAGCACGAGCCCATGACGACAAAGGCATCCTCCGCCTCGGTCCGCGACAGCCTCCGGTCGATGCAGTAGCCTGGCGGCCCCGCCACCGTCACATCGCCCCCCGCCACCGCGAGGCGCCCGGCCTCCCCGCCACCCAGAGCCGGAAGGGCCAGCGGGAAACCTGCGCCGCCCCCCTCGCCAAGACAGCCGCCGAGCGCGGCCGCCGTGGCGGCCAGCGCGAGAAGGCGCAGGGTCATCCGCGAGGCGGGTGCCTCACAGATCGGCATAGACGTGGCGCTCGTGCTGCGCGCCGGGGTGCGTCACCGCCCCGTTCCGCGCCGGGCCGACGAGCTGGGCGTATTTCCACAGGGCCCCGGTGGCATAGATCGTCTCGCGCGGGCCCGTCCAGTCGGCCCGGCGCTGCGCCAGCTCCGCATCCGAAAGCGCCACCGACAGCTCGCCCGTCAGCGCGTTCAGCGTGATGACGTCGCCGTCCCTCAGAAGCGCGATGGGACCGCCAACTGCCGCCTCCGGGCCGACGTGACCGACGCAGAAGCCCCGCGTTGCGCCCGAGAACCGCCCGTCGGTGATCAGGGCGACCTTCTTGCCCATGCCTTGCCCCGACAGCGCCGCCGTCGTCGCCAGCATCTCGCGCATCCCCGGCCCGCCCTTCGGCCCTTCGTTGCGGATGACGATGACCTCGCCTTCCTTGTAGGCGCGCTTCTTCACCGCCTCGAAGGCGTCCTCCTCGCAGTCGAAGACGCGCGCGGGACCCGAGAACACCTGCTCGGCCTCGCTCATGCCGGCGACCTTCACGATGGCCCCTTCCGGCGCGAGATTGCCCTTGAGGCCCACCACGCCGCCGGTCTTCGTGATCGGTGTCGCGACCGGGAAGATCACCTTGCCATCCGGCTCGCCCCTGATTTCCTCGAGCTCCTCGCCAAGGGTCCGGCCGCTGGCCGTGATGCAGTCGAGGTGCATCAGACCGGTCCTCGCCAGTTCCTTCATCACCACCGGCACACCGCCCACCTCGTAGAGGTCCTTGGCGACATACTCGCCGCCCGGCCGCAGGTTCACGAAGTAGGGCGTGTCGCGGAAGATGTCGCAGACGTCCATCAGGTCGAAGTCGATCCCCGCCTCATGCGCGATCGCCGGCAGGTGCAGCGCGCCGTTGGTCGACCCGCCGGTGCAGGCCACCACGCGGGCGGCGTTCTCGAGGCTCTTGCGGGTCACGACGTCGCGCGCGCGGATGTTCTTCTCGATGAGCTTCATCACCGCGACGCCCGAGGTCTCGCAGAACTGGTCACGGCTCTCGTAGGGCGCGGGCGCGCCCGAGGAATTCAGCAGCGCCAGCCCGATCGCCTCCGACACGCAGGCCATGGTGTTGGCGGTATACTGCGCCCCGCAGGCGCCGGAGGACGGGCAGGCCACCCGCTCCATGATGTCGAGCTCGGCCTCGGACATGGTGCCTGCCTGGACCTTGCCCACGCCCTCGAACATGTCCTGCACGGTGATGTCGCGGCCCTGGTAGCGACCCGGCAGGATCGACCCACCATAGATGAACACCGACGGCACGTTCAGCCGCACCATCGCCATCATCATCCCCGGCAGCGACTTGTCGCAGCCCGCAAGCCCCACCAGCGCGTCGTAGCAATG
>CAZOHN010000313.1:0-3461 GCA_964579325.1 uncultured Rhodobacterales bacterium | reverse complement strand
CGCTGTTCTTCCGTCAGCCACGCCTCGTGCTGCTGGCGCTTCTGGTGATCCTGTCGGCGGGCCTGTCGTCACTCGTGTCCATAGGGCGGCAGGAAGACCCCACCATCACCAATATCTTCGCCACGATCACCACCGTCTTTCCCGGTGCGGACCCCGCGCGGGTTGAGGCTCTGGTGACCGCCAAGATCGAGACCGAGCTTCGCACGATCCCCGAGATTGCCGAGGTGTCGTCAACCTCGGCCACCGGCATTTCGGTCATTTCGGTCGAACTGATCGAGACCGTCCCGCCCGAGACCATCGAGCAGCTTTGGGCACAGGTCCGCGATGCGCTGGCCGATGCGCAGCGGGAATTCCCGGCGGGCGTTCTGGAACCCGATTTCGACAGCGACGGCGCGGGCGGTTACGCGGCGATCTTCGCCCTGACAATGCCCGAGGGGTTCAGCCTGACCCGCGCGGCGCGCGAGGCGGAGGCGTTGGCCGACAGGCTGCGTCGGGTGCCGGGCACAAGCCTCGTCGATCTGCATGGGCTGCCGGAGGAGGAGGTTCTCGTCACCCTGAACCCTGACCGGACGGCCGCCCTTGGCCTGACCGCCGACGAGGTGTCGGCTGCCATCCGCGCCGCCGATGCCAAGGTGCAGGCGGGCCGCCTGCGCGGCGACGAGACTGATCTCGTGCTCGGTATCACGGGCGAGATCACCTCGCTCGACCGGCTGCGCGCCGTGGTCCTGCGCGAGGATGCGGGTGGCCGCGTGACGCTTCTGGGCGATGTGGCCGAGATCACCCGCGGCCCGCGTCTGCCGCTGGCCGAGACCGCGCTTTTCCAAGGGCAGACCGCGATCCTGGTATCCGCAAAACTGAGCGTGGGACTGCAGGTCGATCGCTGGATGACCGGCATCCGCGCCGCGGTCGCAGCCCAAGCCGAAGCCCTGCCCTGGGGCCTGGCCGTCGAGACCGTGTTCGACCAGAGCCGCTATACGCTCGAGCGTCTGGCCGAGGTTGGCATGAACATGCTTGTCGGCGTTGTTCTGGTCGTCGCGGTCCTGTTCGTGACCCTTGGCTGGCGGTCGGCGCTGATCGTGGCGATGGTGCTTCCGGTGGTGTCGTTGGCCTCCGTCGCCACGCTGAACGCGCTGGCCGTGCCGATCCACCAGATGAGTGTCACCGGTCTGATCGTGGCGCTTGGGCTGCTGGTCGACGCCGCCATCGTGATGACGGACGAGGTCGGCAAGCGTCTGGGCGCGGGCCTGACGCGGCTGGCGGCGGTGGCGGGGTCCGTGCGGCGCCTGACCATGCCGCTTGCAGCGTCCACCGTCACCACGATCCTGTCCTTCCTGCCGCTTCTGCTGCTGCCCGGCCCTGCCGGGGATTTCGTCGGGTCCATAGCGATTTCCGTGATCGTGATGCTGGCCTGGTCCTTCGCCGTGGCCGTCACGATCACCCCGGCCATCGCCGGGCGCTGGCTGCGCATGGGCGATGGAAAGCCCGCGCGCGAGGGCCTTCTGATGCGCGGCTTTCGCTGGCTGCTCGCCTGGTCGATGGCCAACCCCTTGCGCACCGTGGCGCTGACGCTGGTCCTGCCGGTGATCGGCTTTCTGTCACTCCCGACACTGACGCCGCAGTTCTTTCCGGGCGTGGACCGCGACCAGTTCCACATCGAGGTGGACCTGCCACCCGGCACCGGCATCGCCGAAACGATACGCGTGGTGCGCGAGATCGACGCCGCGCTGATCGCCAAGGAAGATATCCTGGACGTGGCCTGGGTTCTGGGCCGGTCGGCCCCCGCCTTCTACTACAACATGGTGGGCGACCGCGATCAGGCCCCGGCCTTCGCGCAGGCGCTGATCCGCACAGCATCGCCTGCGGCGACCGCGCGGCTGCTGGACAACCTTCAGGCCAATCTGCCGCCCGAGTTCCTGCAAGCGCGCTTCGTCATCCGCAGCCTGACCCAAGGCCCGCCGGTCAATGCGCCGGTGGAACTCCGTCTCGTGGGTCAGGACATCGATGCGCTGCGCCGCGCGGGCGACGAGCTGCGCGCACGACTGGCCGAGGTGTCCACGGTGGCCATGGTGCGCACCGGAATCGCGGGCGGTTCGCCCAAGCTGACACTTGAGGTCGACGAGGCGCGGGCGCGTCTTCTGGGCCTCGATCTTGGCCAGGTCGCGCGCCAGATGGAGGCCGGGCTGGAAGGCGTCACCGGTGGGTCGCTTCTGGAGGGGACCGAGGAACTGCCGGTGCGCGTGCGCCTCGGCGCGGGCCTGCGCGGCGATCCGGTGGCCATCGGCGACATGCCGATCCTGCCGCCAGGTGCCGCGCAGGTCGCGGCTGCGGGCCAATTTCCAGCAGTGCCCCTGTCCACCCTGGGCACCCTGCGGCTGGAGCCCTCGGAAAGCACGATCACCCGACGCAATGGCGAGCGGGTGAACACCGTGCAGGCCTTCCTGATGCCCGGCATCCTGCCCGCCGTGGCACTGGCCGAGGCGATGGCAGTGCTCGAGGCGGACGGCTACGCCACGCCAGATGGCATCCGGCTGGAAACCGGCGGCGACAGCGACGCGCGCAACTCGACCGTACAGGCGCTGATCGCGCCCCTGGGCCTGATCATCACCCTGTCGATTGCCGTCGTGGTGATGACCTTCAACTCCTTCCGCCTGACGCTGATCGCCTTCACGGTTGCGGGGCTGTCGGCGGGGCTGTCGATGCTGGCGCTGGCGATCTTCGACTATCCCTTCGGGATCAATGCGATCATCGGGGTGATCGGCTCCATCGGGGTGTCGATCAACGCAGCACTTATCGTGCTTTCGGGGCTGCAGGAGGATGCACGGGCCAGTGCCGGGGACCGTGCGGCCATGGTCGATGTGGTGGCAGGGTCCGCCCGGCACATCACCTCGACCACCATCACCACCTTCGGTGGCTTCCTGCCCCTGATCCTCGGCGGAGGGGGCTTCTGGCCGCCCTTTGCGATGTCCGTCGCGGGCGGTGTCGCGCTGTCGGTGACGCTCGCCTTCGCCTTCACGCCGCAGATGTTCGCCCTGACGCTTTCCCGGCGGAAGCCGGACACAGGCCACTCTGCCGATGTTCAACTCAAAATGACGCCGCTCCGCCTTGCGGGCGAATGACACCAACGCCACAGGCCCAAAACCACAGTGAAAAGGCGACCGGAATGACCAACACTGCACGCAAGGACAGCGCCCTGAAGCGCCGTTTCGGCCCCACAGCCCTGGTCACCGGGGCCAGCGACGGGATCGGCCGCGCCTTTGCGGTCCAACTGGCAGAGCAGGGCTTCGACCTGATCCTTGTCGCGCGGCGGAGCGATGTCTTGCAGGAAATGGCATTGGACCTCGGCACCCGTTTCGGCGTGGACGTGCGCGCGCTGGCCATCGACCTGTCCGCTCCCTCCGCAGTGCCGGAACTGATGTCGCTCACGGAAAGCACGCCCGTGGGCCTTGTCGTGGCCGCTGCGG
>CAZOHN010000312.1:0-3509 GCA_964579325.1 uncultured Rhodobacterales bacterium | reverse complement strand
GGCGATCCGATCGACCGTATCATCGGGCTCGAGTCCGGCGCTGACGACTACCTGCCCAAACCGTTCGAGCCCCGTGAGCTGGTGGCCCGCCTCTCGGCGGTGCTGCGACGCACGCGAGGTCAGAGTGACTTGCCCACGGACGACTTCGTCACGGTCGGCTCGCTAGAGGTCAATTTCTCGACCCGGACGGTTATGCGCAACGGCGCGTTGCTGAAGCTGTCCAGTCGTGAGTTTGCCCTTCTCGCAGCCCTGGTGCGCAGCCGCGGGCGCCCGCTCAGCCGGGCCCAGCTGATCGACCGCGCGCTCGGTCGCGACGCCGATGTCACCGACCGCGCGGTGGATGTGCAGATCGCGCGTTTGCGGCGCGCGATCGGCGAACGGGCCGGTGACACCGAGCTCATCAGGACGGTCTGGGGTGTTGGCTACGTTCTGGTGGCCGACGGTGCTTGATTCGCTCCTGAAACAGAACATCGCGGTTCTCGCCGCGTCCATCCTTGGCGCTCTGATCGTATCACTGGTGCTGGTCGCGGGCCTTGTCCTGCGCCCACAGATCGAACGGTCGGCGGCGGACACCGCGCAGATGATCCGAAGTCTCGAGCTTTCCTTCCGGCAGATGGACCCGTTCCAGCAGATCCACTTCGCCGAGGCCCTGCGCGCGACTGACTTGCCCGATGTCCTGGTCGCCGAGACGGCGCCGGAAGACGCGAACATGCAGCGAAGCTGGCATTCGACGTACTTCCTGCGCGTGTTGTCGGAGCGGCACGGCATATCGGCGTCCGACGTTCTGGTCGACGCCGAGGGCCGTGTCTGGGTCCACATGCTCACGGCGGATCAGCCTTATTGGCTGTCGCTTCGCACTTTGCCCGCAAGCGATCCCATTGCCGGTCTCGCGGTTGCATCCGGGATTGCCTTGCTTGCCGCCCTTGTCGGAGGCATCGCGCTGCAACGACGGATCGCCCTGCCGCTGAAGCGCCTCGAGGACGCCGTGGGCCGCATGTCCAATCCGTCCGATGCCTATGACAGCGATATCGAGGGCCCCCGGGAAATCGCAGCAGTCTCCCGCGCGCTGACAGGCATGTCAGAGCGGCTGCGGGCGGCAGAGGCCGACCGGGCCTTGATGCTGGCCGGAGTCAGCCATGACCTGCGCACGCCCCTCACGAAACTGCGGCTGACCCTGGCGATGCTGAAGGATGCCGATCCCGAGCTTGTCGCCGGGGCAGAGCGCAACGTGATCCGTATCGAGGGCATGCTGGGCCAGTTCCTCGATTTCGCCCGTGGGTTCGAGGCGGAAGAGACGCGGGCAGTTCGGCTGCGGACCTTGTTGCAGCAGGCCGTTGAGGCCTGCGCCGAGCCCGCGGCCGTCGTGCTCGAAGCACCGGCGGATGTCGTGATCCGAGTGAAGGAAGCCGCCTTGCTGCGCGCCTTGGACAATCTGCTGACCAATGCGTTCAAATACGGAAATGCCCCGATCGCCGTGGAGGCCCGAGTTCACGGCGGGAACGTCCTGATCGATGTGCGGGACTCCGGGCATGGCATGTCGCCCGGAGAGGCACGAAACCTGATGCGTCCGTTCGCGAGAGGAAATGCTGCGCGCGCTGGAGAGGGTACAGGTCTAGGGCTAGCGATTGTCGATCACGTTGCGCAGGCGCACAAGGGGGACGTGGAGTTCGAACGAGGCGCCGAGACGTTCACGGCCCGCCTTCGGATTCCGCAAGCAGTCGTTGCTTGAGCAGGAGTTGGGCGGCCTGTCGCCCTGGGACCGCTTGGCTGCGACCACGCCAACGGTTGCGATTGAGCGTCACGACAGACCGCTTCTGTTCTGTGCTACTGCCGACATGCCGCGCTGCAGTCAATCCGCTTTCCGCCCATCAAGGCAGGTCGGGACCGGCCCAGAGACCCTGGCCGACGATCCGGACGACGCGCGCGATATCGTCCTCGGCGATGGCCTCTCCTGCCAGAGCCGAGATCATGGCCTGCGCGTAGATGCCCAGAAGGATCATCGAAAGCAGCTCGGGCGTCTCGTCGCGGCGGAAGGCCCCCTGCGCCTGGCCAAGGCGGATGGCATCCCGGACGATCCTTTGGAAGGACGCGCGCCCCTCGGGCGGCTCCAGCCGCGGCCGCTGGCGCGGTGCCAGGGCCAGAATGGCAAGGTTCGGGTTCCTCAGGCACCAGCCCGCGCTGTCTAGAAGAATCGTCTGAACCAGCGACCGCGCATCCTCGCCCGCATCAATGCGGTGGCGGTACAGCGGTTCGCCTTCGGCCTCCAGCCGCGCGACAAGCTGGTCGGCGATATCCTCCTTCGAGGTGAACAGGTTGTAGGCGGTCTTCCGGGCCAAGCCGGCACGGGTAACCACCCTGTCGATCGTCGTCGCCTCGTATCCGATCTCGGAGATCAAGGCCGCCGCGGCGTCGAGGATCAGCAGGCGGGATCGGTCCTTTCTGGATAGGGGCGCTATCGTCATGGGTCTGGCTTTTTCCCTTTGGTGGCGGGATGCCGGGGATGCATCCGCCACAGGGCAGGATGAATACACGGTTGTGTAATTATACACTAGAGTATAAATCCTGGGACTGGATCAGCTGTCAGGTGCGGGCCCATGCAGTTTCTCAGACCATTCGGCCCGGGCATCTGGCTTTGTGACGGCCCTGTGGTCCAGGGGGCCCTGGGGTTTCATTTCCCGACGCGCATGGTGTTGATCCGGCTGGCGTCGGGGGAATTGTTCCTGTGGTCGCCGGTCGCGCTGTCCGGGGATCTGAGGGCCGAGTTGTCCGCCTTGGGCCCGGTCGGCCATGTCGTGGCGCCGAACACTCTGCACCATGTCTTTATCGAGGCCTGGCGGTCGGCCTGCCCGGATGCAACCTTCTACGCGGCCCCGGGGCTGCGCGTCAGACTTCCGGGTCTGCTCATCGACGAGGACCTTGGCCCCAGGCCCCCTGCCGCCTGGGCAGGCCAGATCGACCAGGTGGTGTTCGCAGGCAACGCGCTGGCGACGGAGGTCGTGTTCTTTCACCGCGAAAGCGGAACGGCGATCTTCACCGATTTGTTGCAGCAGATGCCCCGGACGTGGTTTCGGGGCTGGCGGGGTCTCGTCGCGCGGCTGGACCTGATGACGGGTGACCGGCCCGAGGTTCCCCGCAAGTTCCGGATGGCCCTCCGCGACAGGCCGGCCGGCCGCGCCGCCTTAGGCGAGGTATTGAACTGGCCGGTCAGGAGGCTGGTCTTCGCCCATGGACAACCTGTCGAAACCGGGGGACGCAACGCCATCGTGCAGGCGTTCCGATGGCTAAGCTAAGCGCGGAAGATGCCCGCCGCCAAAATCCTTGGGGGGTTCCGGCCCAGAGCGGACTTTGGCGATAGCTATCGATGTACGGCGCGGCTCCACAGACCCGCTATTCATACCTCACGTTGCGTCTTGACTGGCAACAAGTTGGTCTGCAGGTGCTCAGTTGCACAAGACCCGCGAGGGATTCATCTCGTGAATCGAGCGTGGTAGCTGGTCGGCATGAGCAGA
>CAZOHN010000311.1:0-3530 GCA_964579325.1 uncultured Rhodobacterales bacterium | reverse complement strand
TCGGGGTCGACTATTCGATCCAGGCCCGGACGACAGGCGCCGGACTGACTGGCCTCGGCCCGGGCGGGTATGTCGAGTCCATCAAGTCGCGCTACGGGCAGCAGCAGGCCGACCGCGCCGCTGCGCAGGAACGCAAAGACCTCCTGGCCCTCGACGAGCGCGAGCTTCTGCCGCCCGCACCCGAGGGCTGGGTGCGCCGCGACTACACCGACGCCGACCGGGCGCTTCTGGACGCGGCGCCTGACCCGATGTCGCTGATGACGCCCGATGCGATGGCATCGCCACTTACGGCAATGGTGAACGCGAACACCGAAGTCATGCGCCGCAAGGAACAACGCGAGATCTACGTTTACGAACGGGATGGGGCCCTGATCGCGCTGAGGATGAGCTACCGCAAGCCGGAAGGTCCGCAGATCGGCATGACGGGCGTGGCCACGCAGATCGTGGCCGGAAACATCGCGGCGATGTCAGCTGCCGACGCCTATGCGCTGGTCCGGGGCATTCCGTTCCGCGAGGAACTGGGATTGTTCGGGATGGGAGCAGAGGAGCGTGCCTATCGTGTGTTCTCCGCCAGTATCGGTGGCGAGGTCCGGCTGGGCGTGAATGCCCTCGCCCCGGACGAGGACATCCTCGCCCTTCTCGACAGCATCGACTACGACCGGTTGAACGCCATGCTGACCGAACCTGTCACCGGCATCGGCAGCCAGGCCCCCGACATCGACCCGGTGCTGGGCGCCGAAATCGCCGAGCAAATGGTCGCGGCCGAACGCGCCGCCACCGTCGCACGGGGCGCAGCCCAGGAGGCGCGCCTGCAGGGGATCGGCAGTACCATGCAGGATCCGCAAGCCTCCGGCATCGCCAAGGCCACGTCGCTCCTCGGCGCGATGTTCGGCTCGGGCGAGAAGGAGGCCGAGGCCGCGGCGACGGAGGCCCGCACCGCCGTGGGAGACATCCGGGTGAACCGGTCGGCCGGAACCTCGGGGTTCGGCAACTGCACGACCGAAGGCGGCGTCAGGCGCTGCCGGATCGGCGAGTGACCCCGGCGGCGATCAGGCCGATCGCCGGATCGCGCCCAGCGGAACCTCGTCGGTGACGTCGTCCACATAGACCAGCGCCCCGAAAGGCTTCGCCTCGACCGTCCGCACCGGCTTGATCTGGCAACGCATCGTCCGCGACTGGCCCCGCGATTCGAGCGGATGGGTGTATTCCTGCGGCTCGCCGGCAAAGGCGCTCTCCAGCCGCGCCCGGACCCGCGTCTCGAACCGGGCCGTGCCGATCACTTCGGTCAGGTGCCGGCCCACGAAGGCCGTTTGCGTCCAGCCATAGAAGGCCGCGTTGGCGGAACTGGTCGCGACATAGCGGAAGTCGGGGCCGATCAGCGACAGCCGCTCGACGGCGTTGCAGACATAGCTGATCAGGCTGTCCTCGCGCACGACGATGGGACCCTGCCCGTGCCGGTCAATCGTCTCCGTCCGTGCGGGGTAGGCCGCCGCGCGCCGGTTCAGCAGTTCGGTCGCGACGATGACGGCCGCGCGTTCGCGTGTCGTGGGTGCCTCGTCCCGGGCGCGCGCCAGCAGGAACTGCAGCTGTTCATGCGCCTCCCGAGGACTGCCGGGACGGCAATGCTCGATCGCGGTCTGCTTGGCCGCGCAGGCCCGCACCAGTTCGGCGACATCGAGGATGTCGGAATCGCCCCGCAGGGCGTCTTTCAAGCGCGCGTTCAGCAGATTGAACTCGGCAATCAGGGTTACGATCGGCATTCTGCCCCCCGGGGGTGTGACAGCGCATCCTTGCCGTGCGCACACGTTCGCGCAAGATCCTTGAGAGGGTCCGCCGCCTCGCCGGTGTGATGTCTCCGCGACTGTCGCATTCGCGCGACTCCCGCTCGTTGCGCGCGTGCACGGAGCGGCCGGGCCACGGCGCGTCCGCGCATTGGACCCGTGCACGGGCGGCGTGGCTGTGCGAAGCGTGAGGCGCGACCCGTCGACAGGTTTTTGCGCCGCATCCCAAGCGAGGAGATCCCATGCAGCCGCTCGTCCTTCCCGTCCTGCTTCCCGCCCTGCTCATCGTCGGCGGCGGTGTTGCCATCGCGCTCCAGGCGCCGATGAACGCAGCGCTCGGACGCGCGATCGGCTCGGGGCTCGGGGCCGCGGCGGTGTCGTTCGGGCTGGGCTTCGTGGCCCTTGTCGCCCTTACGGTCGCCACCGCCGGCACGGCACCCTTCACCCGCGCCGTCACGGTATCGCCGGTGCTGCTGCTCGGCGGTTTCCTGGGGGCGTTCTACGTCTGGTCGGTGATCAACGGGGTCGTCGCGCTGGGGGTCGTCACCGCCATCGCCGCGATGATCCTCGGCCAGGTCGCGGCGGCCGTCGTGCTCGACATGGTGGGGGCCTTCGGCGTGCCGGTGCAGCCGCTGACCTGGAAGCGCGGCGCCGCCGTCGCACTGGTGGCCGCGGGCCTCGTCCTGTCGCGGGCCTGACCGCTGCCGCCTTCAGTCCGGGAGCACGGGCCAGACACACGGGCCAGACGCACGGGTCAGACGCACGGGCCAGACGCACGGGCCAGACGCACGGGTCCAGGCCCAAAGGTCGGGCGCAGGAGCCGGGCGCACACCCGCGGATGTCGCTTTCCCACGTCGAAGGGTCGGGCCAACCTTTCTCCCCCGCCCGCCTTCGGGCATTGATGGGCCAGATGCGACGCGAGGGAGTCGGGCGATGAAGACGCATGTGAAGGCGCTGGTCGTGGGCGGGGGCGCGGTGGGCGTGGGCATTGCCTACCACCTCGCCAGGGCCGGCTGGGACACGATGCTTCTGGAGCGCGACGAGCTCACCTCGGGCTCCACCTGGCACGCCGCTGGCCTGCTGCCCCTGTTCAACATGGGCTATGCCACCTCTCATATCCACGACTACAGCGTGAAGCTCTACAAGTCGCTGGAGGCCGAGACCGGGCTCGATGCGGGGTTCTACGTGGTCGGCAACCTGCGGATGGCCCAGACGCAGGCGCGGATGGACGAATACATGGTCTATTCCACCACCGCCGAGTCGGTGGGGATCGAGCACGAGTTCCTGACGCCTGCCGAGATCAAGGCACGCTGGCCGCTGGTGCGCACCGAGGACCTAAAGGGCGCGCTCTTTCACCCGCAGGACGGCTACATCAACCCCGCCGACGTGACCCAGGCGATGGCCAAGGGCGCCCGGCAGCGCGGCGTCGAGATCGTGCGCAAGGCGCAGGTGGATGGCTACCGCTGGACGGGGGCGGAGTGGATCGTGTCGGGGCGGATGATGGTCGAGAAGGGCGGCAACCTGTTGCCGGCCGACGAGACCTTCGAGATCCGCGCCGAACACGTCGTGACCGCCACCGGCAACCACGCCCAGCGCACCGCGCGGCTTCTGGGCATCAGGATCCCCGCGATCCCGGTCGAGCATCAGTACATCGTCACCGAACCCGACCCCGCGCTGGTCGAGTGGCGCAAGACCAACCCGCAGCACCCGGTCCTGCGCGACGCCGACGCCAAGTGGTACGTCCGCGAA
>CAZOHN010000310.1:0-3539 GCA_964579325.1 uncultured Rhodobacterales bacterium | reverse complement strand
CGCGAACTGGGTCATCAACGAATTGTTCGGGCGGCTCAACAAGCAGGGCCTCGGCGTGGCCGACAGCCCCGTCTCGGCGGCGCAACTCGGCGGCATCCTCGACCTCATCGCCTCGGGCGACATCTCGGGCAAGATCGCCAAGGACCTGTTCGAGCTTCTCTGGGCGGAGGAAAAGGGTGCCGATCCCGCCGCCGTGGTGGCCGCGCGCGGCATGAAGCAGGTCACCGACACCGGCGAAATCGAGGCGGCCGTCGATGCGGTGATCGCCGCCAACCCCGCCCAGGTCGAAAAGGCGAAGGCCAACCCCAAGCTTGCGGGCTGGTTCGTGGGCCAGGTGATGAAGGCGACCGGCGGCAAGGCCAACCCCGCCGCCGTCAACGAGATCGTCTCCCGCAAGCTGGGTCTCTAGGCCGGACGGGAAACGGACGGCCCGGAGTGGGCCGCCCGTTGCGCAAGCGAAGGGCCGTGCGTCAGGCGGACTTGCGGCGCGCGAACCCGAAGGCGGCGAAGAGTGCGCCCCCGAGGAGCAGACCGCCCGCGGGCAGCGGAACCGCAGCCGGCACCTGCGTCAGCGCGGCGTTGTCGATCAGCCCGCCGAGCGAGTCCGACGTGCCGGTCGCCGCGAAGGTCAGCGTATAGAGCCCGGCGGTCCCGACGGTGAATTCACTCAGGATCTCGGTCCAGGTTCCCTGCGTCGTATCCTGCCGGGGGTCGGGGCCGCTCACCGAGGCATCGACAACCGTGCCGAGCGTCCCGCCGTCGATCCCGAAGGCGATGCCGTTCGACGCTGCGTTGCCGGTGCGCGGGCTGTACCAGAAGCTCAGCAGATAGCGCCCCACGCCGAGGAACAGGCTCTGCGACATCGTCGCGTTGGCGGTGCTGTCCAGCTCGACATAGTAGTTGCCGTCCTGCGGGTCGATCGAGCCGAGCGTGCGGGCGGTCTGGATCTCGATGCCGGGAGTTCCCGGAGCCGTTGTCCAGCCCGGCAGCGCCGACCAGATGTCCCAGCTTCCGCCGGAGGTGGGCATGTTGGCGAATGTCGAGCCAGCTTTCCCCTTCACGCCGGGGTCGAGCTCGAAGCTGCCGTTCACGAGGAGCGAAGCCCCGGACGAGGGCAGCGCAAAAAACGCAAGTGCCGCGGCAACGGCGGCGGGCCTGATAAACATCACTACTCCGTCTTCTATCGGCCCCCGCGGACAGCAGGGAGGCCATCGTTAATCATCTGTCAAGCACGATGCGAAACCGGGCCCCGACGCGCACTCTCCCTCGCATGGATCCTCTTAATTCCCCCCTAATGTCCCCCGGGCGGAAACAACCCTGACGGGCATCGCGCCGGGCGATTCGCCGACGGCACGGTCCCGCACACACGCCCCTTGGTCTTGGCCGCCATTCCCGCTACCTTGGTTGCCGGGAGAGCGCGGGGGAACGTGATGACGCGATACGAGTACAAGGTGCTGCCAGCCCCGGTGAAGGGGCTGAAGGTGCGCGGCGCCAAGACCAGCGAGGCGCGGTTCGCGCATGCGCTGATGGAGATCATGAATGCGCAAGGTGCCGAGGGGTGGGACTATGTCCGCTCCGACACCCTGCCCTGCGAGGAGCGCGTCGGGCTGACCGGGCGCACCACCAAGTTCCAGAACATGCTCGTGTTCCGCCGCCCGCTACCCGAGGCGCAGGACGAGCGTCGACTGCCCGAGGGCCAGCCCTCGGCGGCGCGCGCCGCCGCGAACGTGGCAGCCACGCCGATCCAGCGCGGCGTGGAAATCCACGGCATCAGCGCCGGTCGCCTCGCCGCGACGCTGTCGGCGCGGCCGCCCGAAGGCTCATCGCCCCTCCTGCGGGCGACGACCGAACCGGGCGTCGCCCCCCGGCTTGGTGCCGCCGAGCAGACCCAGCCGGGACAAGGCAACGGCGCCGCGACCTGACCGCAAGGGCGCCCTCAGGCGTCGATATCCAGCGCCAGCGCGTGGATCCGGCCCACAAGCTCGGGTCCGAGCGCCGCATGAACCGCACGGTGCCGCTCGATCCGCGTCATCGGCCCGAAGGCCGGTGCCCGGATCGCCACGCGGAAATGGCTCTCGCCCGACCCGTCATCCCCGGCGTGCCCCCGGTGACGGCTGCTTTCGTTCACCACATCGAGGTGCCCGGGCGCAAAGGCATCGGCCAGTCGTGCGCGGATTTCGTCTGCAACGCTCATTTTTCGGACTTCCCCCCTTCAATCCCGGGAGAGGCACACTAAACTCGCGTGTCCGAGTCGGAAAGGGATGCCGGGATGGCCGCCAAACAGCCCTTCGAGTTCGACATTCGCGTGTCGGCTGACAAGAAGCGTCGCACCAAGGGGCGGCGCGGGATGTCGGGTGCCTTCGAAACCTCGACACGCCAGTGCGAACACCCCGGCTGCGCCGAGCCCGGCCAGTACCGCGCGCCGAAGTCACCCGATTCGCTCGACGACTACTGGTGGTTCTGTCGCGACCACGTGCGCGAGTACAACCTCAAGTGGAACTTCTTCGCCGGCAAGACCGAGGAGGAGTGGGAGCGCCACCTCGACGCCGCCCGCGTCTGGGAGCGTCCGACCAAGCCCTTCGGCAAGGTCGCCGAGGAGGATCGCGCCTGGGCGCGCCACGGCGTGCAGGACCCTCACGAGATCCTCGGGCAGAACGCCACCCGCAACCCCGGCCGCGTCTCCACCGGCACCCGGCGCCTGCCGCCCACCGAACGCAAGGCGCTCGAGATCCTCGATGCGCGCGACCACTGGTCCCGCACCGAGATTCGCAAGCAATACAAGAGCCTGGTGAAGGATCTGCACCCCGACATGAACGGCGGCGACCGGTCCGACGAAGACCGGTTGCAGGAGGTCGTCTGGGCCTGGGACCAGATCAAGGACAGCCGGAACTTCAGGGACTGACCGGCGCGCGCAGCGTTCGCGCGCCGTGGTGTGCCGCGGCTAGCGATCCGGCCAGGACCAGCACCACCACCGGCGAGCGCAGCGCGCTGTCGATCACCATCGCCGGACCGAAGAAGAACCCGGCCAGCGGGTCGATCCCCAGCGCATAGACCGCGCCGCCCACCGCCGCCCCGCCACCCGTCGCAAGCACCGCGCCCAGGAGCGCAAGGCCCGCCCCGCGCCGGCCTGCCCGCCCGAACAGCGGCGCAGTCGCCAGCCCCGCCACCGTGGCGCCAAGGAAGGATGCCAGGCAGTATCTTGGAACCCCGGAAACAGTGACGCCCGACGTCACGATGATCGCGATCATCACGACAAGGCCGCACAGGCCGATCATGGCGGCAACGGCGAAACGGAGACGGACGGACATGGCACCCTCATGCAGCAGTGAACCGATGCCACGAGGTATGCACCGCAACCGGTGCAGATGCCGTTAGCCGTCTGTGCAGGCCGCGTGCAGCGGCCTCACGCCGCCCGGAACACGAGGCTCACTCCGTTCAGGCAGTGCCGCTTGCCGGTGGGTTGCGGGCCGTCGTCGAAGATATGGCCCAGGTGGCTGCCGCAGCGGCGGCAATGGCATTCGGTGCGCACCGCGAACAGC
>CAZOHN010000309.1:0-3556 GCA_964579325.1 uncultured Rhodobacterales bacterium | reverse complement strand
GCCACGGGCGACCGCGAGCGGGCGATGGCGGCGGCCTTCGGGATCGAGGACGCCGCGCCTGTCACCTGCGAGCCGTTCCGGCAGTGGGTGATGGAGGACAACTTCCCCGCCGGGAGGCCGCCCTTCGAGGAAGCGGGCGTGACCTTCACCGACGCGGTGGACCGCTTCGAGACGATGAAGATCCGCATCCTGAACGGGGGCCACGCGATCATCGCCTATCCCGCGGGACTGGCGGATATCGAGTATGTCCACGAGGCGATGGCAGATGGGCAGGTGTGCGGCTTCCTCGAAGCGGTGCTGACGCGCGAGGTGCTGCCCATCGTGCCGCCGGTGCCGGGTGTGGAGCTTTCGGACTACAAGAACCTGATCGTCGCGCGTTTCTCGAACCCCGAGGTCGCCGATACGGTGCGGCGGCTCTGCCTCGACGGGTCGAACCGGCAGCCCAAGTTCATCGTGCCCTCGATCCGCGACCGGTTGGCGGCGGGGCAGGATGCTTCCGGTCTGATCCTTCTGTCAGCCCTGTGGTGCCGCTATTGCTTCGGCGAGAGTGAAAGCGGCCGTGAGATTGCGCCCAATGATCCCGACTGGGAGGCGCTGGTCGCGCGGTCGCGCGCGGCACGCGACCGGCCGCGGGCCTGGATCGAGATGGCGACGGTCTATGGCGACCTTGCCGGGCACGCGGGCTTCGCGGCGGCCTTCGACGCGGCGCTGCGCGAGGTCTGGGAGAAGGGCGCGCGGGCGGCGGTGGCGCGGTATCTGTCCAGGGATTGAGGGATCAGGCCTGGCCGGCAAAGCGCGAGACTTTCGTCAATGCTTTTTTGGCAAACCGCCTCATCCTGTCGAATGCGATCGGGCGGTCGCCTCGAAGTCGGCGCCTTTCAGGAAGTCGGTGCTGGTGAAATAGTCACCCACGTATTCCCGCAAGCTGGCTGGGACCTGTTCGGGCGTTGGAGGGAAAAGCTGAACATAGACCGCGAGTTCGTCACGTGGAAAAGTCCGAAGTAGGCATTGCCCCGAGACGACAACAACAGAATTCTTGGCTAGTTCGAGGGCTCTCTTTCGCCACCATTGCGGGCGAAAAGCCGTGCCTTTGCCTGCATCCAGCATCTGCTCAAGTGGAACAACAAAGAAATCGTGGTCAGCAGCGATCGCGCCGATCTCATCTGCGAGCCACTCCGCCAAAGCGCTCTTGTAGGTGCCGCCATGCCCATCGATCCCGATCAATCTCCCCGAGGGAAGTGCTTGCGATGTGGAACGCAAACTTGCGAGGAAGTTAGCCTCGTGGAAGAAGCTAGGACCGAATGGGCATTTGTGAGGCGCCTTCCCGTCGGGATCTACGTAGTGCCGACCGCGCCGGCTTCTCGCATCCCAGTCCGGCTCGACCTCAGTCACGCCGCCACGACCGCCACCACCACGGCGGCGTAGAACACCGCTGTCGCGGCCAGCACGAAGACGTGCCAGATGGTGTTGTGGAAGGGCAGACGCTCCCACAGGTAGAAGGCCACGCCGGCGGTGTAGAGGCCGCCGCCGATCAGCATCAGGACGACCGTGGGGAACGGCAGGGCGGCCATCAGCTCGCCCCCCGCCACGACGCCAGCCCAGCCCATCGCGAGGTAGAGCGCAAGCGCCACCCAGCGGAACCGTTCGGGCGAGAAGGTCTTGAGGCCCACGCCCGCCAGCGCCGCCGCCCAGAGTGCCGCCAGAAGCCCGAAGCCCTGGCCCGTCACGACGACGAAGGGGGTGTAGGTGCCGGCGATCTTGAGGTAGATCGCCGAATGGTCGAGCCGGCGCAGCAGCCACGTCCAGTTCGGCCGGTCGATCATGTTGTAGAGCGCCGAGAACAGTATCATCGCCGCCAGCGCCGCGCCGTAGACGACGACGCCCGCCACTGTCCCCGCCTCGCCGCGCAGGAGTGCGGTGGCGACGATCAGCGCCGGCACCGCAGCGAGCACCGCCGCAAGCCCCGCGACGTGGACGATCGCATCCGAGAGGCGCTCGGCGCGGCTGTAGCTGGTGCGGGGGGCAAGCGCATGAACCATTCGTTAAGCGTAGCACGGGACGCGGCGGCGGGAAGCCCCGATGCGGTGCTGGGTCGCGACATGTTGTTCACGGGAATGCGGATTGACTCGGGGGCCTGCGCCCTTTCCGGCCGTGGCGCCGGAGGGTATGGAGGGCGAGGCAGGACAACCGGAGGGCGCGCAGATGGACCTGGCAAGACGCACGGTCACCACGGGACTTGCGGCGCTGGCCTTGTCGGCCTGCTCGGGCGGCATGACAGGCCCCGGCGCGGCGCAGCCGGTGGCGCGCAGCACGATGCGGCCGGTGCCGAACGCGGGCTTCGACGCATGGGTGGCGGGGTTCCGTCCGCGCGCGGCGGCGCAGGGGATCTCGGCCGGCACGCTGGATGCGGCCTTCCGCGGCGCGGGGTTCCTGCCCGATGTGGTCGAGCGCGACCGCAACCAGACCGAGTTCACCCGCACGCTCGAGGACTACCTCGCCATCGCCGCCTCGGACGAGCGCATCGCCACGGGCCGGGCGATGCTGGCGCGGTATCGCGGAACGCTCGACGCCATTTCCGCGCGGCACGGGGTAGAGCCTGAGGTCGTCACCGCGATCTGGGGGCTGGAAAGCCGCTATGGCGAGCGGCGGGGCGATGTGCCGGTGATCTCGGCGCTGGCGACGCTTGCCTTCGACGGGCGGCGCGGGGCGTTCTTCGAGAGCCAGCTTGTCGCGGCGCTGCGCATCCTTCAATCGGGCGACACCACGTCCGACCGGATGACCGGAAGCTGGGCGGGGGCGATGGGGCACACCCAGTTCATCCCGACCTCCTACCTTGCCTACGCGGTCGACTTCACCGGCGACGGGCGGCGCGACATCTGGTCGGACGACCCCTCCGACGCGCTCGCCTCGGCGGCGGCCTATCTCCAGCGCTCGGGCTGGCAGAAGGGGCGGCCCTGGGGCGTCGAGGCGCGGTTGCCGGCGGGGTTCAACACGTCGGTCATCGGCCGCGGGCGCAATCGTGCCGTCTCGGCCTGGGCCGGGCTGGGGGTAACGGCGGCGGGCGGCGGGGCGCTTCCCGACCACGGCCCGGCGGCGATCCTGCGGCCGCAGGCGGGTGGGCCGGCCTTCGCCGTCTACCGCAACTTCGAGGTGATCCTGCGCTACAACAACGCGGTGAACTACGGGATCGGGGTGGGGCATCTCTCTGACCGGATCGCCGGGCGCGGGCCTCTCAGGGGAGCCTTTCCGGCCGATGCCGCGGGGCTCACGCTCGACGACCGAAAGGAGTTGCAGCGCCGGCTGACGGCGCGCGGGTTCGACACGGGCGAGCCCGACGGGGTGATCGGGACGCGCACGATCGAGGCGATCCGCGCCTATGAGGCGAGCGCGGGACTGCCGGTGACGGGGGAGCCTACGGCTGACCTGCTGCGCCGGCTGCGCTAGGGGCGGAGCGCCGCCGCGACGCGTTCCTGGAAGTACTGAACGCCCTTTTCGTGGCGCCCCGAGAGGGGGCCGGGCGTATAGGCCCCGGCGGCATAGTTCCGGTGCGTCTCGA
>CAZOHN010000308.1:0-3561 GCA_964579325.1 uncultured Rhodobacterales bacterium | reverse complement strand
CGGATCAGTACGTCGTCGTCGCGCAAGAGGTAAAGGTCGTCGTCGCCCCGGTCCACGACCACCCGGTCGCCGGTGTTCGACACCACGCGGTTGCCGTTCGAGAGAATCGCCCCCACCGCCAGCGCGCCAAGGCCGACGAGCGCGGCCTTCTCGAAGTCCGAAAGCCGGTCGCGCCGGGCGCCCTCCCGCTCGCGGCCCGAGGCCGTGGTCTGGAAATCCTCACCCGAGGAGCGCACGTCGTCGGCCGTGAGGTCAGTCTCCTGCACGCTCACCGCCTCGTTCGAGGGCGTCTCGTCCAGCGCCGCGGCGGCCGCAGCGGCGGCCGGTGCCGCCTCGCCCTCGGCCGGGTCGGTCAGCGTCAGGATCTGGTCGAGCGCCTCGGCCTGTTCGGGCGGCAGCACCGTTTCCAGCACCTCGACCGCCAGCGGCGCCTCGCCCTCCGCGCTTGGCGGGTTCTCCGATACGGCCGACGTGGTCTGGTCGGGGGCCGGCACCGCCGCCTCCGGCGCAGCAGTCTCCGGCTCGGGCGCGGGCTCGGGTTCGGGCGTGGGCTCGGCTTCGGGCTGCGCCTGCTCGGCCACCGGCTCGGGCGCCTCTGACGGAGCCTCCTCAACCGGTGTCTCCGCTTCGGGCACAGGCTCGTCCGCCTGCTCGGGCGCCTGCTCGGGCGCCGGCTCGGGCGCCTGCTCGGGCGCCTGCTCGGATGGGGCGACCGCCTCGGGCTGGAGTTCCGGTTCGGGCTCGGGCTGGAGTTCAGGCTGCGGCTGCGGCTGCGGCTCTGGCTCTGGCACCGGCTCAGGTTGCGGCTCGGGCTCTGCCACGGGCGCAGTTTCCGGCGCAGGTTCTGGCGCAGGTTCCGGCGCAGGTTCGGTTTCCGGCGCGGGCTCGGGCTCCACCACAGGCTCCGGCTCCGGCGCTTCGCCCGGCAGGATCATCTCGACACCTTCCGCGCAGGGCGGCTCGTTGCCATCGGCGCAGGTCGCGCCATCGGGGAAGTCCTGCGCGCGCAACGGGTGGACGGGCTGCGTCAGCGACAGCGCCAAAAGCATCGCGGTGGTGGTTCTCAGCGTCGAGGTCATGCGTCGGGCCTCCGGAGTGATGACTGGCCCCTACCAATGCAGCGGGAGCGGGTTATGCAATAGCAACGCCCGGCCCCAACGCGCTTCAGGCCACGAGGTTCCGCATCATGCGCGCCTTCTCGCCCATGTCGCGCGCATCCGAGATCGCCTGCGCCAGATCCGCCAGCGACGCGATGGAATGCCCCGCCCGGAAGCAGTCGACATGCGGCATCATCGCCGCGATCCCCCGCGCCTTGGGCGCGAACCCCTCCCAGCGCAACAGCGGGTTGATCCATATGAGCCGCCGCGCCGACAGGTGCAGCCGCTCCATCTCGCGCGACAACGCCTCGGGCGCATCACGGTCGAGCCCGTCGGTGATCAGCAGCACCACCGCCCCCTGCCCCATCACCCGCCGCGACCAGTCGCGGTTGAAGCTGTGCAGGCAGGCGCCGATCCGGGTTCCCCCCTCCCAGTCCTGCGCCTCCGCCCCGGCCGCCTTGAGCGCGGCATCCACGTCGCGTTGCGCGAGGTGGCGGGTGATGTTCGTCAGCCGCGTGCCGAAGGTGAAGGCATGGACTTTCGCCCAGCCTTGCCCCTTGCGGTTCGACACTGCGTGCAGGAAGTGCAGCACGACCCGGCTGTACGATGACATCGACCCCGAGATGTCGCACAGCACCACCAGGTTCGGCCAGCGCTCGCGCCGGTCCTTGCGCGCGAAGTCCACCACCTCGCCGCCCCGCCGCATCGCCTCGCGCGCGGTGCGCCGCCAGTCCGGCAGCGGCCCCAGCGCGTCCACCCGCGTCCGCCGCGAGGCCAGCGGCTTCACCGGCAGCGCCATCCGTGCAATCTCGCGGCGGGCCTCGGCCATCTCGGCGGTCGTCATCTGCTCGAAATCGAGCGTGCGCAGCTTCTCCTCCGACGACATGGTAAGCGAGGCGTCGATCTCGATCTCGGTCCCGCCCTCTTCCCCTTCGTCCTCAGGCTGCGGCACCTCGCGCTCGACCCCGTCCAGCAGGGCCTCCGCCGCCCGCTTGGCGCCGGCATCGGCCGCCTTCTCCTCCTGCACGCCGCGCACTGCCGGAAGCATCGCGGCCATCATGTGCTCGAGATAGCGCGGATCGCGCCAGAACAGCCGGAACACCTGCGCGAACACCTGCCGGTGCTCGGGCCGGCTCACGAAGCAGGCGTGCAGCGTCCAGTAGAAATCGGTCCGCGAGGTGAACCCCGCCGCCTCGACCGCCCGGATCGCATCGACCACGCGACCGGTGCCCACCGGCAGTCCGGCCTTGCGCAGCGCCCGCGCGAAGTGCGTGACGTTGTGGGCAAGCTTGCCGTCTTCGGGAAGGATGAGCGGGACATATTCGGGCACGCCCCTCCTTAGCCTACCAGTCGAGTTCGGTGAAGATCAGACGGCCCGGGTTGCGGCGCGACCCGTCGTAGGTGCCGATCCAGATGTCATAGAGGCCCTCTTGCGGGTTGACGAAGGTAATCGCGGGATCGGTGCCCCGGTAGTCGTCCGAGTAGTACCAGGTCCCGTCCGGCGCGTTCACCAGCAGCACCGCGTCGGCGCCGGTCACCTCGGCCGCGATCACCAGGCGGTTCGAGGTCCCGTGCCAGTTCAGGTCGAAGTCCGGGCGCTGGGTCACGAACCCGGCCCAGCCCGAGCCGCCGCAGCGCTCGATGTTCTGGGAGCCCCCCGCGGTGATCCGGTAGGCCAGCGGGTCGGGCTCGAAGCCCGTCGTCAGGTCGACCGTGCCGAAGGCCGGCTGCATCCGGAAGTCGGGGCAGGCAAGTGCCGGCGCAGCAGACAGGAGCGAGGCGGCAAGCAGAGCGGAAAGCCGGAACATGGGTGGTGTCTCCGTGAGGTCAGTCGGGCCCCCGGGCTGAACGGAGACCTGGCCACAGCGGCCTGACGGAGATTTCGGCGGAGAAAGTGGCGGATTTCGGCCCGGATTGGTTCGGGAATGGAACGAATGCCGGGAAAACCGGCCGATCAGGCGGGCGCGAGTTCGGCCCGCACCTCGCTCAGGATGCGCTTGGCCTCCGATCCCTCGATCTTCTGGATATCGTCCTGGTACTTCAGGATCGCCCCCAGCGTATCGGCGATCACCTCGGGCGAGAGTGTGATGACATCCAGCGCAAGCAGGCACTTGGCCCAGTCGATCGTCTCCGCCACGCCGGGTTTCTTGAACAGGTCCTCGGTGCGCAGCTTCTGCACGAAGCCCACGATCTCGCGCGTCAGCGTCTCGGTCGCCTCAGGCGCGCGGGCACGGACGATCTCGATCTCGCGGTCGAAGGCGGGGTAGTCGACCCAGTGATAGAGACAGCGCCGCTTGAGCGCGTCGTGCACCTCGCGGGTGCGGTTCGAGGTCAGGATCACGATGGGCGGCGCGGGCGCCTTCACCGTTCCCAGTTCCGGGATCGTCACCTGGAAATCCGACAGCGCTTCCAGCAGGAATGCCTCGAACGGCTCGTCGGTGCGGTCGAGCTCGTCGATCAGCAG
>CAZOHN010000307.1:0-3579 GCA_964579325.1 uncultured Rhodobacterales bacterium | reverse complement strand
TCTCGACCTCGCGCACCGAGGCCAGCGCCTCGGGGCTGATCTCGTTGGCCGAGGGCTGCGGTGGCAGTGGCTGGCCCGCGACGAAGGGCTTGCGGATCGCCGGAGCCTGAATCACGCGCGGCTCGGCGGGTTCGGGATCGGGCTCGGTCCGCACCAGCGTCGGGCGCGGGCGCGGCGTGGCGGTCTGCGGCTCGGGGGCGGGCGCCGCCGGCGCGGCAGCCGGTGCCGAATCCTCGTCGCGCTCGGGCCGCACCGGGCCGGCGCCGGCCCGGTTCGACAGGCCCAGACGATGGACCTTGCCGATGACCGCGTTGCGGGTGACGCCGCCGAGTTCCTTGGCGATCTGGCTCGCCGACTGGCCCTCGTTCCACATCTTCTTGAGCAGTTCGACCCGCTCGTCCGTCCAGGACATGCCCGACCTCCGGTGATTTCGCACAGACGCGCTCCGCACGGCAAGGCAGGGGCGGCGCCGAAAGACAGGCCATACTACACGCCCCGCGCGGCGGGATACAAGCGCCTGCCGGTCGGGGCCGCCGCGCGGTGCAGGTGAAAGGGGGCTTCCCCTGCGCCAGGTTCGGCTCTATGAGGTCGCGCATGACCGCAAAGGCCCGCCTCCTCGCGCTGCCCCGCCGACGCCGATAAGGCGTCTTGTCCCGCCTGCCCGGGCGCATCCGGGCCACCTTCCGCAATTGACACCCGCAGTGCCGCCGCCTTACGGCTTAGGCTTTCCATCCGAGGAAAACCCCATGATCCCGCCCGTCCTGCCCACTTACAACCGTGCGCCCCTCACCTTCGTGAAGGGGGAGGGCTCCTGGCTCACCGAGGCGGACGGGCGCCGTTTCCTCGACCTCGGCGCGGGGATCGCGGTGAATGCGCTGGGCCACGCGCACCCGGCTCTGATCGCAGCCCTGACCGAGCAGGCGGGCAAGGTCTGGCATGTCTCGAACGTCTACCGGATCGCCGAGCAGGAGACGCTGGCGCAGGCGCTGGTGGACGCGACCTTCGCCGACACGGTGTTCTTCACCAATTCCGGCACCGAGGCCGCGGAACTGGCGATCAAGATGGCGCGCAAGTTCCATTACGAGGCGGGCCAGACGGAGCGCACGCAGATCGTGGCCTTCGAGGGCGCCTTCCACGGCCGCTCGACCGGTGCCATCGCGGCGGCGGGGTCTGAGAAGATGGTGAAAGGCTACGGGCCCCTGATGCCGGGCTTCACCCATGTCGGCTGGGGCGACCACGAGGCGTTGAAGGCCGCGGTGACGGACCGGACCTGCGCGGTTATGATCGAGCCGATCCAGGGCGAGGGTGGCATCCGCACCGTGCCTGACCAGTGCCTGAAGGGCCTGCGCGACCTCTGCGACGCCACCGGCACGCTCCTGATCTTCGACGAGGTGCAGTGCGGCATGGGCCGGACCGGGCGGCTCTTCGCTCATGAATGGGCTGGCGTGACGCCCGACATCATGATGGTGGCCAAGGGCATCGGCGGGGGCTTTCCGCTGGGTGCGGTGCTGGCGGCCGAACGCGCCGCGGCCGGCATGACGGCGGGCAGCCACGGGTCGACCTATGGCGGCAACCCGCTCGCCTGCGCGGTGGGGCTTGCGGTGATGCGGATCGTCTCGGACCCTGCCTTTCAGGCAGAGGTCGCGCGCAAGGGCGCGCTCTTCCGCCAGAAGCTGGAAGGCCTCGTCGCCGCGCACCCCGAGGTGTTCGAGGCCGTGCGTGGGCAGGGCCTGATGCTGGGGCTGAAGTGCCGCGCGACGAATACCGACGTGGTCAAGGCGGGATATGCCGAAGGCGTCCTGACAGTGGCCGCTGCCGACAACGTGGTGCGT
Source organism: uncultured Rhodobacterales bacterium (assembly GCA_964579325.1). Taxonomy (GTDB): domain Bacteria; phylum Pseudomonadota; class Alphaproteobacteria; order Rhodobacterales; family Rhodobacteraceae; genus CAZOHN01. Next base: position 1,747 of record CAZOHN010000307.1, on the reverse strand, counting down.
CTCCTGCCTGCCCTGAACATCCCCGACGAGGACATCGCCGAAGCCGCCGCCCGGCTCGACCGGGCCGCGACGGCGGTAAAGGCCGATGCAGCAGCCTGACTATTCCTTCGTGCCGCTCACGCGCGCTGACTACCCGCTGATGCGGCGCTGGCTCGCCGAACCCCACGTGCGCGCCTGGTGGGGCGACCCGGAGGAGGAGATCGCTCTGATCGAGGAAGACCTCGAGAATGGACCGACCGACATGCGGATCGTCCACCACGGCGGGCGACCGTTTGCCTATGTGCAGGACTACCCTGCACACCACTGGGAGATGCCGCACTTCGCGGATTTCCCGTCCGGCACCCGGGCCATCGACACCTTCCTCGGCGAGCCCGCCATGCTGGGCAAGGGTCACGCCGCCGGCTACCTGCGCGCACGCGCCGAGGCGCTGCTTGCGCAGGGCTACCCGGCGGTGGTGATCGACCCCGACCCCGCGAACGAACGCGCGGTGCGCGCCTACCGACGAGCGGGGTTCGTTGGCGACCGGATCGCGCCTTCCGAGGACGGTGACCCGGTTATCGTGATGGAGTTCCGTTCCTCCTGACTTCTTCTGTTCGACACATACTCTCGGGGGGTCCGGGGGGCAGACGGCCCCCCGGCGCCGACGCCGGAAAAGCGAGACGACATGAAGCACTTCCTCGATATCCACACCACAGCCCCTGCCGACCTGCGCGCCATGATCGACCAGGCGCGCGCCATGAAGGACGCCCGGATGAGCCGCCCGAAGGGCGCGGCCGACGACGACCAGCCGCTTGCCGGCCGGATGGTGGCTCTCATTTTCGAGAAGCCCTCCACCCGCACCCGGGTCAGCTTCGACGTCGGCATCCGCCAGATGGGCGGGCAGACCATGGTGCTTTCCGGCAAGGAAATGCAGCTTGGCCACGGCGAAACCATCGCCGACACCGCGCGGGTGCTTTCGCGCTATGTCGACGCGATCATGATCCGCACCTTCGAGGAGGCGACGCTTCTGGAGATGGCCGAGCACGCGACCGTGCCGGTGGTGAACGGGCTGACGAACCGCACCCATCCCTGCCAGATCATGGCCGACGTGATGACCTACGAGGAGCATCGCGGGCCCATCGCGGGCCGCAAGGTGGTCTGGTCGGGCGACGGCAACAACGTCTTTGCAAGTTTCGCCCATGCGGCCGTGCAGTTCGGCTTCGACCTAACCTTCACCGGCCCCGAAACGCTCGACCCCGAACCCGCCTGGCTCGACCTCGCGCGGAAGGCGGGACGCCCGATCAGCATCGAGCGCGACCCGGTGAAGGCGGTCACCGGGGCCGACCTCGTGGTGACCGACACCTGGGTCTCGATGCACGACCCCGAAAGCGCGCGCGAGCGGCGGCACAACCAGCTGCGCCCCTACCAGGTGAACGAGTATCTTATGGGCCATGCCAAGACGGATGCGCTTTTCATGCATTGCCTGCCGGCGCATCGGAACGATGAGGCCACAAGCGAGGTGATGGATGGCCCGCATTCGGTGATCTTCGACGAGGCCGAGAACCGGTTGCACGCGCAGAAGGCGATCCTGCGCTGGTGCCTGGGCGTGTGATCCAGCGGAGGCCGCGGGCGGACCCGCGGCCACGGCGTTCCTCTCGCCTGCGCGCTGAAGCGCTCCGGCTCGGGCGCGGGGGGCCGTCTGCCCCCCGGTCCCCGGCAAGGCCGGGGACTCCCCCCGAGGATACTTGGGGTCGGAAGAAGCCGGGGC
>CAZOHN010000306.1:0-3597 GCA_964579325.1 uncultured Rhodobacterales bacterium | reverse complement strand
GGGTGCGCGCCGGTGATGTACTCGGGTTCGGCGCCGAGGCAGCCGGTGACGATCACCCGGCCGTTCTCGCGGAGTGCCTCGCCGATGGCATCGAGGCTTTCGGCCTTGGCGCTGTCGAGAAAGCCGCAGGTGTTCACGATCACCGCGTCGGCGCCCTGGTAGTCGGCGGAGATCGCATAGCCCTCGGCGCGCAGGCGCGTGAGGATGCGTTCGCTGTCGACCAGCGCCTTGGGGCAGCCGAGCGAGACCATGCCGATGGTGGGCTGGCCCGGGTGTCGGTCGGCGCGCCGGTCGTCGGGGACCATGGCGCGGGCGAGGTCGGGGCGGAGGTCGGGTGGGTTCACGGGCATCCGGGCCATATAGAAGGCCGGGCGCCGCGCGGGAAGGGGGCGTGAACGCAGCGGCAGGCCGCGTGCCGCGGCCCCGCCCTTCCTCTCGCCTGCGGGCTGGCGCCCTCCGGCTCGGACGGCGAGGGGGTTTTCCACCCCCTCGCGCTCCCCCGGGGATATTTCAGGTCGGAAGAAGGGAGGGCGGATTTGCCACAGACTCCGTCGCCAAGCCGTGGGCCGGCCGGGGTTTTTCTGGACCCCTTGGTTGGCTGTGGGTATGGTTGGACGCAACGGGGCGCGAAACGACCCCGACCCGAGGCAGAGAATGGACGGACCGGAGCGGTTTTCGCGGCTTCCCGATTATGCGTTTCCGCGCCTGCGGAAGCTTCTCGACGCGCATGCGCCGGGGAAGGGTCCCATCGTGGACATGACGATCGGCGAGCCCAAGCATGCATTCCCGGACTGGGTGCCCGAGGTCATCGCGGCCCATGCCGCGGGGTTCGGGCGCTATCCGCCGAACGAGGGCACGCCGGAGCTTCTAGGGGCGATTTCCGGCTGGCTCGGACGGCGCTATGGGGTTGCCGTGACAGCCGAGCGGCTGATGGTGCTGAACGGCACGCGCGAAGGTCTGTTCAACGCGGTCCTGGCGCTTTGCCCTGAGGTCAAGCGCGGCAAGCAGCCCGCGGTGCTGATGCCGAACCCGTTCTACCAGGTCTATGCCGTGGCCGCACTCGCCGCGGGGGCCGAGCCGGTCTATGTGCCCGCCACGGCGGCGACCGGGTTCCTGCCGGACTACAACGCGCTTTCGCCCGAGTTGCTCGACCGGGTGGCGGTGGCGTTCCTCTGTTCGCCGGGCAATCCGCAGGGCGCTGTCGCGTCGCGCGCGTATTGGGCTGATCTTCTGGCGTTGGCAGGGCGGCACGACTTCGCGGTGTTCGCCGATGAATGCTATTCCGAGATCTGGCGCGATGCGCCGCCGCCGGGCGTGCTCGAGGTCGCGGCGGAGGTGGGCGCGGAACCCGAGAGGGTGTTCGCCTTCCATTCGCTCTCCAAGCGGTCCAACCTGCCCGGCCTCCGCTCTGGCTTCGTGGCGGGCGGCCCCCTCGGCATCGCCCGGATGCGCCAGCTTCGGGCCTATGCCGGTGCGCCTCTGCCGCTGCCCTTGCAGCGGGTGGCCGAGCGGGCCTGGGCCGACGAGGCGCATGTGGAGGAGAACCGTGCGCTCTATTGCGACAAGTATGCGGCAGCGGACGCGATCTTTGCCGGAGTGCAGGCCTACCGGGCACCGGAAGCGGGGTTCTTCCTGTGGCTTCCGGTCGAGGATGGCGAGGCCGCGGCGCTGAGGGCCTGGCGCGAGGCCGGCGTGCGGGTTCTGCCCGGCGCCTATTTCGGACGCGGCGAGGGGACGGACAATCCGGGGCAGGGCTACCTTCGGGTGGCGATGGTGGCCCCGACGGACGAGATGGCGGCGGGCCTGATACGGCTGCGCGACTGCCTTTACGGGTAAGGGACGAGGAACGGCATGGCATCCTATCCGGCGAAACGGCGCGATCCGCTTCTGGACCAGAAGACGCAGGTGCTGATCGAACGGCGCGGCAAGGAACTGGTGGGGCTGGCGCTCATGGCCGCTTCGGTCGCGGTCGCCATGATGCTGGCAAGCTACACGCCCGACGATCCGTCCTGGCTTTCGGCGACCGACGCGCCGGCGCAGAACTGGCTGGGCCGGATCGGCGCCGGCATTGCCTCACCGCTGCATGTCATCGCGGGTTGGGGTGCCTGGGGGATCGCGGCGGTCTGCCTGGTCTGGGGCGGACGGTTCCTGCTGCATATCGGCGAGGAGCGGGTCCTGCCGCGGATCGTCTTCGCGCCGATCGCGATCGCGCTGGGGTCGGTGCTGGCGTCCACCCACCTGCCGCCCGAGGGCTGGAGCCACAGCTTCGGCCTGGGCGGACTGTTCGGCGACACGGTGCTGGGCGCGATCCTCGGCGTGCTCCCGGTGGGTCCGGGGATCGGGCTGAAGCTTCTGGCGCTGTCGGCGGCGGTCTCCGTGGCGGGGATGTACTTCTACGTGCTTGGCTTCGACCGGCGCGAGCTGTCTGCGATCGGGCGGTTCCTCGTGGTGGGGCTGGTCCTGCTCTACGACACGCTTCTGGCGGCGGTGCGGGGCGTCATTCTGCGCACCGCCGGCGGCGCCGTGGGGCTTCAGGGGCGGCTTTCCGCGGCGCGGGCCGCGCGGCGCGATGCGCGGCTGGTGGAGGCCGAGCCAGTCGGGGAGGATGTCCTGTTCGACACGGGCGCTCGGTCGGCCCGGGCGGGCCTCCTCGCGCGGCTTCCGGTCATCGGGCGGAAGATGCCGGAGCCGGAACTGGTCGAGGCGGGCGACGTCGGCTTTGATACGCACCCGCCCAGCGAGGACCGGGTCCGCTCGCGCATCGCAGATGCGATCCGCAGCCGGATCGGCGCACCTGCCGCGGCAGAGCCGCCGCTCCGCCGGGCCGAGCCGCCGGTCCTGCGCGGGGCGCGGGTCGAGCCTCCGGTGATTGCGGGCGGGGGTCTTCCACCCGCGCCGCCTCCGCTCGACCCCGATGCCATCCGGGGTGAGCCGCTGTTCCTCGACGAGGACGACGACGACTGGGACCCCTATGCCGCCCCCCTCGCCCCGCAGGCTCCGCCTCCGGCTGGCGCCCATTCCCGCGTCGTGGTGCAGCCCGCCGCCGGAAAGGCCCCGCCGCCCTCGCGCCGGGCCGTGGCCGAGCGCCAGCCCACGCTCTTCGACGCCCCGACCGATGCCTATGATCCGCCGCCGCTGTCGCTGCTGTCCTCCCCGTCGGAGGTCAAGCGGCACACCCCTCCGCCTGCCGCGCTGGAGGAGAACGCGCGGATGCTGGAAAGCGTCCTCGACGACTACGGCGTGAAGGGCGAGATCGTCAGCGTCAAGCCCGGGCCGGTGGTCACGATGTACGAACTCGAACCCGCGCCGGGCCTGAAGGCGTCCCGCGTCATCGGCCTTGCCGACGACATCGCGCGCTCGATGTCCGCCCTCTCGGCCCGCGTCTCGACGGTGCCGGGGCGGTCGGTCATCGGGATCGAACTTCCCAACCAGCACCGCGAGAAGGTGGTCCTGCGCGAGATCCTCTCCGCGCGCGACTTCGGCGACAGCCAGATGCGCCTCCCCCTGGCGCTGGGCAAGGACATCGCGGGCGAGCCGATCGTGGCCAACCTCGCGAAGATGCCCCACCTCCTGATCGCGGGCACCACCGGGTCGGGC
>CAZOHN010000305.1:0-3655 GCA_964579325.1 uncultured Rhodobacterales bacterium | reverse complement strand
CCGCACCTGGCAGACGGCCCACAAGATGAAGGTCCAGCGTGGCCGGCTGCCCGAGGAGACGGGGGCGAACGACAACCTCCGGGTCCGCCGCTACATCGCCAAGTACACCATCAACCCGGCCATCACGCACGGCATGTCCCGCCACATCGGCAGCATCGAGGAAGGCAAGCGCGCTGACCTCGTGCTGTGGAACCCCGCCTTCTTCGGCGTCAAGCCCGAGATGGTGCTTGTCGGCGGCACCATTGCGGTGGCGCAGATGGGCGACCCCAACGCCTCGATCCCCACACCACAACCCGTCTACACCCGGCCGATGTGGGGCGCCTACGGCGGCTCGCTGCATCGCGGTTCTGTCACCTTCGTCTCAAAGGCCGCCGTGGCCGACGGGGTGGGCGGCAAGCTCGGCCTGCTGAAGGAAGTCGTCGCGGTCGAAGGCACGCGCGGCATCGGCAAGGCCGACATGGTTCTGAACGACGCTACGCCGGATGTTCGCGTCGACCCGGAGACCTACGAGGTCCGCGCCAACGGCGAGCTGCTCACCTGCCCGCCGGCCGAGGTTCTGCCCATGGCGCAGAGGTATTTCCTGTTCTGACGGGTCTTTTGCTTGACGCAGTGGGAGACCGGCCCCTAACTTTTCGCCGGGTGGAGGCCGAGGGACGCCGGAATGAACGCAAGCCTGCGCAGGATCGCGATATGCGCGCATGTGCTTGCCGCCGAGCCGGTGCTCGCGCTGTGCCCGACCTCACCCGGCGACCTCGACACCGGCATCGCCCTGTCCTTCGCCGACGGCACCTCCTCCGTCATGTCGCGAGACGGCGACGGGCTGATCGTCGAGCAGGCCGAGTACAATGACGGATCCGGTCTGGGTTTCCGCTCGCGCTCGAAGTACGGCTATGCCATCGTCGAACTCGCCGATACCGAGAACGGTGAGCCGGTTCTCGTCACGGTCGAGCGCTACGAATACCCCACGCTCGGCCTCGGCATGTTCACCGCACCGACCCAGGAAGCGACGATGTTCGGGACCACGCGGATCACCCTCTTTCCCGACGGCAAGCGGCTGGAGGAGGAAGTGACCTACCGCACCCGCTTCCACGAGGAGCGCGACTGGGGCGGCTGCACGTACCGCGTTCTGCCACTTCACGTCGCCCGGGCCCAGTCCGATGATACCTCCATCGAGGTCTACGACTATATCCCCGACCTGGAGGCAGCCGTCCTCGTCTCCATCCTCGAGGGTGATGTGGCGGTGATGGACGCAAGCCCGGTAAGCATCGCGAGGCTGGCGGCGGCGAACTGATGCCTGCGACCGGATGCGGTCGGCCACAGAGGTTGCGGCTCGGACCATGTCGGCGCATCATGTCATCCAACGGGCCGATGACAGGCCCGGACCGGCAGTGAGGCACAGACTCATGCACAGACCCATCCTTCTCTTGACGGCGGCGCTCGGACTTGCCGCCTGCAACGATCCCGGTTTCTCCGGCGTTCCGAGCGTCCGTACGGCCACGGAGGCCGAGGTCGCCGCCTGCGCATATGTGATCGACCTCCGCGCCCGACCCGGCGTCTACGGCCCGCTCGCCCAGCAGGGTCTCGAGTATTCCCGCAACCAGGTGCTCGACTCGGCGCGGCAGGAAGGCGCGAACACGGTCGTGTTCGAGCAGGTCGAACCGGGCACGATGGTCACCGAGATCCGGGCGACCGCCTACCGCTGCTGAGCGGCGCGCCCGGCCGGTTCGGGCAGGGCCCTTCCGCAAACGCAATGCCGTCATGCAGCGGAGGGCCTGCCGCAGTGCAGCATGATGCCCTATCTTCGGAATAGGGAGGAAACCCGCTTCGAGCAGAACCAGAGGTTTCCAAATGTCCGTCGTCAACCTTGATACCAACGCACTCCGCGACGAAACGCTGCGCGCCCGGGTGGACCGGTTGCTGTCGTCTCTCGGCCAGGGCTTCAACGCCTACATCGAGCGCGAGGGCCGTCTCCACGAGATCCGCCGGCTGCATGCGATGAGCGACGCCGAACTGTCGAAGCTCGGCATCTCCCGCGACCGGATTTCCCACCACGTCTTCCGCGACCTGATGGGCTTTTGAGCTACGAAAGGGGCCTCCGGCCCCTTTCGCCGCCGCGGCATGACGGGCTAGACTTCCGGCGAACGACCGAGAAGGCGAACGCGATGACCGATCTTCCGACTGCCCGAACCCTGCGCCGGCGGGGTCACTGGACCGGCCGCGCGGCCGACAGGATCGTTCTGGGCTACGACGCCCGCTTCCTGCGCCGCAAGCGGCTCGCGACCGAAGCCGGGCGCTCGCTGCTGGCGGACCTCCCCGAAACCACGAGCCTCGAGGACGGCGATGCGCTGGAGCTCGAGGATGGCCGCCTGATCGCCATTGCGGCCGCCGAAGAGCCGGTCCTCGCCATCACCGGCCCAGACCTGGCCCGCCTCGCCTGGCATATCGGTAACCGCCACACCCCCTGCCAGATCGAACCCGGGCGACTGGTGATCCGGCAGGATCACGTCCTCGCAGCCATGCTCGAAGGTCTCGGCGCAACCATTGCCGAGGCTGTCGAGCCGTTCCGACCGGAAGGCGGGGCCTATGGCCTGGGGCGGACGATGGGACATGAGCATGGCCACGGGCAAGGTCAGGAAAATGACCATGACCATGACCATGACCATGACCATGGGCACGGGCACGGTCATGGGCACGGCAAGGTCCATCACCACGTCTCGCACCATCACGGCGATGCGGACGACGACGAGGACCCGGGCGCCGAGGCATGACGGAGGCCGCACTTCTGACGCTGGTGCAGTGGCTCTCGCCCGCCTTCCCGGTCGGCAGCTTCGCCTATTCGCACGGGCTGGAACACGCGGTCGCCGCGGGGCAGGTGCGCAGCGCGGCAGACCTCCGGGGCTGGCTCGGGGACGTACTCGACCGAGGCACCGGGCGCAGCGACGCGATCCTTCTGGGCCATGCCCTGAAACCCGGGGCCGACCACGCCGCGCTCGCTGAATTCGCCCGCGCGCTTGCGTCCTCGCGCGAGCGTCTGGTCGAGACCGAGGCGCAAGGCGCGGCGCTGCTCGCCGCGACCAACGCGCTCACCGGCGCGGCGCACGCGCCGATGCCCTATCCGGTAGCGCTGGGGGCCGCGGCTGCGCCGCTCGGCCTTCCGGTGCTCCGCGTCGTGGCGCTCTACCTGCAGGCCTTTGCGACGGGGCTGGCCCAGGCAGGTGTCCGGTTCATCCCACTCGGCCAGACCGAAGGGCAGGGCGTCCTCGCGGCCCTCGCACCCCTGATCCTGCGGATCGCCGAAGAGGCCGCGCAGGCCCCGCTCGACGCCATCGGCTCGTCCGCCACGGGCGCCGACCTCGCGGCGATGCGCCACGAGACGATGGAAACGAGGATCTTCCGCACATGAGCACAAGCCCCAACGGCCCCCTCCGCGTCGGCATCGGCGGCCCGGTTGGCGCCGGAAAGACGACGCTCACCGAAAAGCTCTGTCGGGCAATGTCCGACCGCTGGTCGGTCGCGGTCATCACCAACGACATCTACACCCGCGAGGACGCCGAATACCTGATGCGGGTTCAGGCGCTGCCTCTGGAACGGATCGTGGGCGTCGAGACCGGCGGCTGCCCGCATACCGCGATCCGCGAGGATGCCTCGATCAACC
>CAZOHN010000304.1:0-3673 GCA_964579325.1 uncultured Rhodobacterales bacterium | reverse complement strand
TCTGCCCCGCGTCTGCCCCGCATCTCCCTGCACCGGACCGTTGCCGCGATCGGCCCTATCCAACCGCGCTGTGGCAGGCCAGAATATCCCCGCCCGGGTTCAGGAGTTCCATTTCATGGCCTTGTTCAGACTCTATCCCTATCTGAAGAAGGTCCCCGTCCTCGGATCGCTCCTGAACCGTCCGGTCCGGCCGCTGGCCGATGCCGGCGCCCTGCCCCGGCACATCTACCTCTACTGGGACAAGGGGCTGGCCGAGGCCCCCGAACTCGTGCGGCTCTGCGCCGCCTCCTGGGAACGGATGAACCCCGGCTGGACGGTCACCGTGCTCGACCGCGCCGCGGCCGATGCGATCCTGCCGTTCTCGAGCCTTCCGGCGCAGATCCGGCCCGCGCATTACGCCGACCTCCTGCGCATCGTGCTGATGCGCGAGCGCGGCGGGGTCTGGGCCGATGCCACGGTCTGGTGCACCCGGCCGCTCGACCACTGGCTGCCGATGGTGATGTGCCAGAGCGATTTCTTCGCCTTCGCCCGCCCTGGCCCCGACCGGATGGTGTCGTCGTGGTTCCTCGCCGCCGCGCCGGGCAGCCGGCTGGCGGCCGACTGGGCCGATCTCTCGCTCAGGCTCTGGCGCGGTCCGAAGGGGGGGAGCCGGGTCTATTTCTGGTTCCACTACCTCTTCGAATACCGCTGGCTCACCTCGGCCGGGTTCCGCCGGGCCTGGGCCGCGGTGCCCGCGCTCGATGCGAGCGCCCCCCATGTGGCGCAGCGGCGGCTGCGCGCGGGCGGCGCGGTCACTCCCGCCGAAGCGGCGGCGCTGAAGGCTGCGCCGATGCAGAAGCTCACCTACAAATGGGAAGTGCCGGTCGAGCGGGTCGCGGCGTTGCTGGCGGATCAGGCTCCGAACCGGGCGTAGTCGGCGGCGTAGAAGTCGCGCACGAAGGCCTCGACCGCGCTGCGCTCGGCCCCGGTCAGGTCGAACCCGCCCTTCGGCATCGGCTTGCCGGAATAACGGCGGCGCAGGAGCCCCTTGACCGCGCCCATCCCCGGCAGCCCCGCCACCGCCCGGCGCAACCGCCCCGACCCCGCAAGCGCCGCCATCACCGGGGGCAGATCGAGCGATTCCCGCGTGTTGCGGGTTTCCGCCTCGACCGTCTCGCCGGTGATCTGCGAGATCGCCGCGAAGAACCGGTCGATTTCCGCCAGCGGGATCGCCTCGACCGCGACCGATCCGTCGGCACTCCCGGCATAGATCCACTGCGGCTTGAAATGGGTGAACTCGAAGGTCTCGAACATCGCAGGATCTTCGGCCCGGCCGAGCGCGGAGAGCCGCTCGACAATCCGCATCAGGGCGGCCTTGCGCTGTTCGGAGGTGGCGAAGCGCACATCCGTGTCGCCGAACATCTTGCCGTGTTCCGACACCGAGGAGAGGAAGCGGGCCTGCGGGTCGCGCCAGAGGCAGAACCGGCGGGCACCTTGGGTCTTCTCCCAGAGGTCGGGGTAGTAGCGGGCAAATTCGTCGACGCCCATGTGCGCCCGTCCGACCATCCGGCCTCCGGTCTGCGACGGCTCGGGACCCCACATGCCGAAGCCGATGTCGTTGAACCGCTCGATCGAGGCGCGCACCGAGGTGCCGCCCGCCTTGGGGTTGTGGAAGAAGACGAACTGGTGGCCGAGCGAGATGATCATCGGGGGTCCTCTCAGGCCGCCTGTCCACGGGCGGGCGGGCGGTAGTAGTCGGAAAGCAGCGCATAGTCGGGTGCAAGATAGTCGAGCATCGCGGCATGTGCCCGTGGCGAGAGCATGTCGGGGGTGATCTTCGGCCCCCCGGTCTGAAGGCGCGGGAAGTTGACCTCGGTTCCTGTGCGGCGCGAAAGCTCGGCGGCGAAATCGCCCAGCCGCTCCATCGGGTAGATCGCGTCGAAGCGGGAAAGATCGGTGCCGATGTAGCGCACCGCAAGGTCGATGTGGTGGCGCACCCGCCCCGACTGGAGCCGGTAGCGACCGAGCCGGGTGAAGAAGGTATCGGGGTCGGGATCGAGCGGAAGGCCGAGGAAGAAGGCGCGCAGCCGCGGGAAGCGGTCGCGCAGCTGGTCGCGGTGGTGGGCGACGCGGTTGGAATAGGCCGAGAGCAGCCGGGCCACGGGGTCGCGCACCACGGTGCATTTCCAGAAGTCCGCCGCCGCGGCGAAATCGACCGCGGGGTCGAGCCTGCGGGTCGGGTAGACCCAGTGGATCGCATCGTCGGCCGCCACATCCGAGGTGAAGTCCTCACCCCGCTCCAGCCGGTAGAGCGCGACCTTGACCGAACTGCTCGCGGCCTTGGGTGTGTCGAAGTAGGCGATCTTGTGGGAAGGGATCAGGATCGGCACCGGTTCATCTCCCCGCATTCGCGGCGCGGTAGCCGCCCAGCCAGTCGCGCCGGTCGGCCCAGACCTTGGCCCAGGTCCTTGCACGGTCCTTCCAGGCGCCGCCGCGCAGGGCCCCCATGGTGCGGGCCGCTGCCGTCCGCAGCGCCGCGGCGAGCCACATCAGCGCAATGCCCATGGGCACCTTCCAGGCCGGCCAGTGGTCGCGGATCAGCGTCGCACGGGCCTTGGCCACGGGGGCGAGCTTGTCGCCCCGCACGGCCGTCGCCGCGCCGACGATATGCATGATCTCGGCCTCGGGCGTGATCATCGGCCGGAAGCCCAGCCGCGCGGCGCGCAGGCACAGGTCGGCCTCCTCGCCGTACATGAAGTATTTCAGGTCGAAACCGCCCAGCCTGTCCCAGAGTTCCCTGCGGATCAGGAAGAAGCAGCCGACCACGATATCGACGTGGCGCACGCTGTCGCGCTTCCAGTCGGGCATCGCTTCGGGGTTGAACAGGGTCGAATTCGGGAAGACCGACATCAGCCCGAAGGTGCGGCAGAAGGTGCTCCAGAGCGTGATCCGGTTCCAGCAGGAGGCGGCGTTGAGCGCGCCGTCGGGGAACACCGTGCGCCCGCCCCAGATGCCACCCTGCGGGTTGGCCTTCGCGAAGGCCAGCAGGTTGTCGACCGCGCCCCCCGCTTCGGTCGCGTGACATTCGGTGTCCGGGTTGAGCAGCAGGAGCCATTCGGTCTCGGCCTTCGCCGCGACCACGTTGTTGGCGCGCGCGAAGCCCAGATTGTCGGACGACCGGATCAGCTCGACCTGCGGGAAGGCCTCGGCCACCGCATCGGCCGAGCCGTCGCGGCTGGCGTTGTCGAGCACGACGACATGCATCGCCGTGTGCCGCGTGGTGTCGTAGAGCGTGCGCAGCGCCGCAAGCGTCAGCTCGCGGGTGTTGTAGCTGACCACGATGACCGTGAGTTCGGGCGTTTCGGCCGGAACAGGGTCTGTTTTCGCTGCGCCCATCGCCTCGGTCACCTCGGCCCCCTCACGCGGTCGAGCCGCCGTCGACGGTGAGGATCGTCCCGGTGATCCGTCCCGCTTCGGGGCCGAGGAGGTAGGCCACCGCACCCGCCGCGTCCTCGGGCTCGGCCAGCCCCAGCGTCGCGCGGCGGCGGATCGAGGCCATCTGGTGGACGTCGAGGCCCTTGGTCATCTCGGTTTCCATGTAGCCCGGCGCCACGCAGTTGACCGTGATCCCCCGCTTGCCAAGCTCCCGCGAAAGCGAGCGTGTCATGCCCTCGAGCCCCGCCTTCGAGGCGGC
>CAZOHN010000303.1:0-3698 GCA_964579325.1 uncultured Rhodobacterales bacterium | reverse complement strand
CATGTGGTAGCCGTTGAAGGCATCCCACAGGCCGTCCTTGATCATGCAGTCGATGAACTTCATGTCGCCCATCTTCTGGCCGGCGCGGAGGTGCGCGACGTGGGGGCTGAGGCTCATGTTTTCCTGGCCGCCAGCCGCGACGATGGCGGCGTCGCCGAGCTGGATGTGCTGGGCGGCGAGTGCCACGGCGCGCAGGCCCGAGCCGCAGACCTGGTTGATCGACCAGGCGGCGCTCTCCTTGGGAAGACCAGCGTTGATGTGCGCCTGGCGGGCGGGGTTCTGGCCCTGGCCGGCGGTGAGTACTTGACCGAGGATCGTTTCGGAGACATCCGACTTGTCGATCCCGGCGCGCGCCACGACCGCCTCGAGGACGGCCGCGCCGAGGTCGTGGGCCGGGGTGTTGGCGAAGGCGCCATTGAAGCTTCCGACCGCCGTGCGGGCGGCGGACACGATCACGACGTTGGTCATGGGGCAGATCTCCCTGTTGCAGGTGCAAGCGGGAGCATACGGCGCGACTCGCGTTCCGCTACCCCCAGCGATCGCGGCCTTCCGTAAGGGGAAGCGTCACCGAGGGCAATGGACAGTGTGTCTCAGCGCGAAACGATCTTGCGCGGGCGGCGGGAGGATGCCCACGGGCAATGCGGCGAGGGCTCCGGGACTGCGACGGTGACCGCTGTCGGCGTACCGTCGGCCTGGATCAGGAGCCGGTCATCCGGACTTCGCGGCTGTCGTGCCAGACCGGTTTCGTCGTGGGGGCGCCGAAGTGATAGCCCTGCAGGCAGTTCACGCCCATTTCCGCGAGGAAGGCGGCATCCTCGGCGTTCTCGACGCATTCGGCCACGGTGAACATGTCGAAGTGCTGGGCCACGGCGAGGAGCGCCCGGGTCAGCACCTGGTTGTCGGGGCTTACCGCGATGCCGCGGATGAAGTCGCCGTCGATCTTGATCGCGTCGAAGGTGAATTCACGCAGGTAGCGGAACGAGGTGAAACCCGCGCCGAAATCGTCGAGCGCGAAGGAGATGCCCTGGCGCTGCAGCGAGGACATGAAGTGCACCACGAGGTCGGGCATGACCATGGCCGAGCTTTCGGTGATCTCGAGGATCAGCCGTTCGGCCACGGTCTTGTCGTCGAGAAGCCCTGCCTTGAGCGTATCGGTCCAGCGCGGATAGCCGATCGACCGGGCCGACATGTTGATCGAGAGCCGCAGCCCCGGTTCGGTCGCGAGCGCGCGAAGGCCCATCTCGAGGGCGAGGCAGTCGAACACGCGGCCCATCTCGGTCGTCTCGATGGCGCCGATGAAGTCGCGCGCGGGGATCACCCGCCCGGTTTCGTCGAGGAGGCGCAGAAGGCCTTCGTGGAAGGCAACCCGCGTCATCCGCTTGGCCTGCACGATCGGCTGGAAGGCCAGAAGCACGTCCTTGCGCGCCAGCGCGGCGCGCACCATGGCAAGCGTGTCACGATCACGCTGCGTGACGGCAAAGGCCAGAGGGCTTTCGACCGCGGGATCGATGATCTCGCCATCCCCAGTAGTGGCAGCGCACATGACGGTCTCCTGTCCTGACAAGGCCGACCATCCCTCGATTCCCTTTATCATTGATGAAGGATGCAATTTCGCGCCAATTGTTCCCGAACTGGCGTCGGAGGCGGGCATGGAAGCGGGCATGGAACGGTGCGGCTGGTGCGGGACGGATCCGCTCTACGTGGACTACCACGATACGGAGTGGGGCCGGCCCGAGCATGATCCGCGTGCTTTGTGGGAAAAGCTGGTGCTCGACGGGTTTCAGGCGGGGCTGGCCTGGATCACCATCCTGCGCAAGCGCGAGGGATTCCGTGCGGCCTTCGCGGGCTTCGAGCCCGAGGTGATTGCCGGATGGGGCGAAGCCGAGGTGGCCCGGCTGCTCGCCGACCCGGGCATCGTCCGGCACCGGGGCAAGATCGAGGCCACCATCGGCAATGCGCGGGCGTTCCTCGAGATCGAGGCGCGCGAGGGCTTCGCACCGTTCCTGTGGAAGCATGTCGAGGGGCGGCCGGTGCAGAACCGCTTTGCCGCGATGTCGCAGGTGCCGGCGGAAACGGCCGCGTCGCGGGCGATGTCGAAGGAGCTGAAGGCGGCCGGGTTCCGGTTCTGCGGGCCGACGATCGTCTATGCCTTCATGCAGGCGACGGGCATGGTGAACGATCACATGGTGACCTGCCCGGCGCACGCCGACTGCGCCGCGCTGGGCTGACCTCAGCCGCCGGCCATGAAGGCCGCGAGGATCGCCCGGGCTTCGGGGCTGTCCCATTCGGCCTCACCGATCAGCCGTGCGGCCTCGCGGCCCTCGGGGTCGATGAGCACGGTCACGGGGAGACCCATCACGCCCATAGGCGCGGCGAGCCCGTTGCGGGGGTCGATGTAGAGCGGCAGGTGCATGACCTGCGTCTCGTCGAAGAAGCGGCGGAGCGCTTCGGGCGCGTTGCGGCCGGTGGCGATGGTGAGGACCTCGAAGGAAGGGCCGCCGAGGTCGGCCTGGAGCCGGTCGAGCGAGGGCATTTCCTTGCGGCAGGGGGCGCACCATGTGGCCCAGAAGTTCACCAGCAGCCATTTGCCCTGGAAGTCCGCGATGCGGAACTCGCCGCCGTCGAGATGGCCGAAGGCTGCGTCGGGCACAGCCGCCGGGTCGGCGTGGACCGTGAGCTTGCGCATGTCGCCGACCTTGAGGGCCTCGATGTCCGCTGCACCGGCCGCAGCGTCGTTTGCGAAAGCCCCGTTTGCGCAGGCGAGGAGCGCGGTATAGAGGACGGCCTTGCCGAGATAACCCATTCATCCCTCCGAGGGCGCATGTCAGACCAGAACCGGAACACCATGTGGGGCGGGCGTTTCGCCGAAGGCCCCGATGCGATCATGCAGGCGATCAACGCCTCGATCGGGTTCGACCGTCGCCTCGCCGCCGAGGACATCGCCGGCAGCCGGGCCCATGCCGCCATGCTTGCGGCCACGGGTATCCTGACGGATAGCGACGCGCGGGCGATCCGGGAAGGGCTGCTCACGGTGTTGTCAGAGATTGAAACCGGCGCGTTCCCGTTCCGGGTGGAGCTCGAGGACATCCACATGAACGTCGAGGCGCGGCTGGCCGAGCTGATCGGCGAGCCGGCCAAGCGGTTGCACACCGGCCGCAGCCGCAACGACCAGGTGGCAACCGACTTCCGCCTGTGGGTTCGGGCGCAGTGCGATGCGGCCATCGAGGGGCTGACGGCGTTGATGCGGGTGCTGGTGGCGCAGGCCGAGGCCGGAGCGGACTGGGTGATGCCGGGCTTTACCCACTTGCAGACCGCGCAGCCGGTGACCTGGGGCCACCACATGCTGGCCTATGTCGAGATGTTCGCCCGCGACCGGAGCCGCTTTGCCGATGCCCGCGCACGGATGAACGAGTGCCCGCTGGGCGCGGCCGCCCTGGCGGGCACCTCGTTCCCGATCGACCGGGAGGCGACGGCGCGGGACCTCGGCTTCGACCGGCCGATGGCGAATTCGCTCGATGCCGTCAGCGACCGCGATTTCGCGCTGGAGTTCCTGAGTGCCGCCGCGATCTGCGCCGTGCACCTCAGCCGGTTGTCGGAAGAACTGGTGATCTGGTCTTCGGCGCAGTTCCGCTTCGTGACGATCTCGGACCGGTTTTCCACCGGCTCCTCGATCATGCCGCAGAAGAAGAACCCCGACG
>CAZOHN010000302.1:1670-3811 GCA_964579325.1 uncultured Rhodobacterales bacterium | reverse complement strand
GAGGATCGCGACGACCGCGAGGGCCGCGATCGCCCCGGCGACGGGGTCGAAGGTCGAGATATCCGGCGCGATGAGGCTCACCGGCCTCGCGCCGACAAGGCCGACCGTTCCGAAGAACACATGGGCGGCGAACCACAGCGTAAGGTTCAGGATCACGCCCACCACGGCGGCCGTGATCCCGTCGAGGGCGGCGGCGAGGCGGGGGCGGGTGCCGATCCAGCCGATCCAGGGCGCGCCGGCGAAGACCCACAGGAAGCAGGGGGCGAAGGTCATCCAGAGCGCGACCGCAGCCCCTGCCAGTCCAAGCGAGAGGCCGCCCTCGCGGAAGGCGGCGAGGAAACCCACGAACTCGATCACGAGGATCAGCGGGCCGGGCGTGGTTTCGGCGAGGCCCAGGCCATCGACCATCTCGGCGGTGGTCAGCCAGCCGAAGTCCTGCACCACCGTCTGGGTCATCGCGGCAAGGACGGCGTAGGCGCCGCCGAAGGTGACCACGGCAAGCTGCGAGAAGTAGAGGCCCATCCGTGCGAGGATGCCGTCGTCGACCAGCACGAGACCGGCCAGCGGCAGCAGCCAGACCGCCGCCCAGAGCGCGATGGTGCGCAGCGTGGCCGGCAGGGTGGCGCCGGGGCTGGGCGGCGGCGGGGCCTCGGCGGCGCGGACGCGCAGGCTGCCGATCAGGGCCGCGGCAAGGATGATTGCCGGGAACGGCACCGAGAGCGCGAAGATCCCGACGAAGGCGGCGGCTGCGATGGCCCAGGCGAAGCCTGACTTCAGTGCCCTTCGCGAGACGCGCAGCAGCGCCTCGATCACGATCACAACGACGGTGGCCTGCACGCCCAGAAACAGCGCCTGCACCAGAGGCAGGTCGCCAAGGTGGGCATAGAGGACCGCCAGCCCCAGCACGACCGCCGCGCCTGGCAGCACGAAGAGCAGCCCCGCGAGCAGCCCGCCCGCCACCCCGCGCTGCTTCCAGCCGGCATAGGTGGCAAGCTGCATCGCCTCGGGCCCCGGCAGGAGCATGCAGAACGACAGGGCCGAGAGGAATTCCCTCTCGGTCATCCAGCCGCGTTCGTCGATCAGCACCCGGTGCATCAGCGCGATCTGCGCCGCCGGCCCGCCGAAGGACAGCAGGCCGATCCGGCCGAAGACGCGGAAGAGGTCGCCCAGGCCGACCATCCGTCAGGCCCGCCCTGCCGGCCAGTCGTGGCCTTCCTCGAACCCGTCGCGCGCCCAGCGGTAGAGCGCGTCGTAGAGCGCCATTCCGGCCGCGAGTTGTGCGATGTCGTCGCGGTAGAGCCTTGAAAGGCCGACGGAAACGGCCAGAAGCCCGGCGGCTTGCGGCGCGAGGTCGTGGCGGTCGGTATCGGCTGCGCGCACCACGAGGGCAAGCCGGTCGAGCGCGGGCGTGGCGAGGCCGAACTCGGCCAGCATGGTGTCGAAGGTGCAGGTGTCGCCGCGGTGGCTCCAGAACGCGCCGTCGACGTCGAAGGGCGTCGCGTCGAAGCGGTCCGCGACCGCGGTGACTTCGGCGGGGGCCACGAACAGGAATTCGGCCGTCGGATCGACAAAGCGGCGGATCAGCCAGGGGCAGGCGATCCGGTCGATCTTGGGGCGATGGCGGGTGACCCAGCGGTGCGACGCGGGCAGGGCGGCGAGGGGCACCCGGGGCAGGCCGGCCTGGGCCCAGGCCTCGGTGCCGCCCTCCAGCACTTCGGCCGGGAAGCCCCGCGCGCGGAGGAGGGCGGCCGCGCCTTCGGAAAGCTTCCTGCCGCGCTGGCAGGCGCAGACGATGTGGCGGCCCTCATGACCGGCCGGAAGCGGCAGCAGGTCGGTGTGTGCGACCCTGATGGCCGTGGGGATCACGAGGGGATCGGCCGCGAGATCCTCGGGCAGGCGCAGGTCGAGCACGACCGGCGCATCGGGCGTTCCGATCAGGCGGGACAGTTGGGCGGGGGTGATGGCGGCATGGCCGGGCATCGGGGCATCCTTTGCATACAGACAATGGATGCGACGCTTGGGCCGAAGCCTCACGGGGCGTTCGCGGACCCCGTGCCGGTCTGATTAGGGCGGCCGGGCGGTTCCGTCAATCACCATGCAGGGCCGGGCAGCGTGCCGGTGCAGCGTGCCGGTGCAGCGTG
>CAZOHN010000302.1:0-1570 GCA_964579325.1 uncultured Rhodobacterales bacterium | reverse complement strand
GATCGTGCGGGTGCGGCGGCGTCGGGGAGCGCGACCTAGCGCAGGTAGGGTTCGAGCGAGGCGGCCGGGATGCCTGCCGCCAGTGCCAGCGAGGCGGCGGCCATGCGGGCGAGGTTGAAGGGCCAGGTCAGCCCCTCGCGCAGGAGCGCCCGGCCCGCCACGGGCATTTCGGGATCGGCGGCGACCGCGACGAGATCGTGCATCCCGGCCCATCGGAAGCTGAGGAGGGAGCGGGGCAGGTGGAAGCGGTGAGTGACGATCAGAAGCTTTCCCTGGGCTATGGGGCCGAGGAGGTCGCGGGTGTAGAGCGCGTTCTGGAGCGTGGACTGGGCGCGCGGTTCGCGCAGGACGGCCTCGGGCGGCAGCCCCGCTTCGAGGGCGGCGGCGACCATGAGGTCGGCGGTGGGGGTGCCGCCCGAGGGGACGGCATCGCCGGTCATCACGACGACAGGGGCGAGGCCCATGCGCCAGAGCTGCACGGCCCGGTCGACGCGCGCCGCCGTCGCGCCGCCGTAGACGCCGCCGGGGGCGAGGCTTCCCGACAGCACGACGATGGCCTCGGCCTTGGGCAGGGGGTAGGGGTCGCGGTAGCCGAGGACCCAGGCGGTGCTGACCCCGAGGGGCGCGACGAGGGCGAGCGCCAGAAGTCCCAGGAGTCCGATCAGCCAACGCATGTCCACCACCTCCCCCGAGCCGGTCACGCCAGCAGATACCTCATCCGCGCTCGGGCCGACAGAGTGCCCGCGCGAGAGCGGGGATCAGTCGGGCAGGTCCTCGATGCGGAAATCGCGCAGGATGGTGCGGGTCTCGGCGAACCAGAGGCTTTCGCGGGTGCGCAGCTGGTGGGCGTCGAAGGCGGCGCGGTCGCGGAAGGTCTCGTCCACGTCCCAGACCAGCGGGTCGTCGGACTGGACGATGTCGAACGACAGGCAGCCCGGTTCGGCGCGGCTGAGGCGGATGTGCTCAGGCGCAAAGCGGGCGACAGTGGCCGACTGTTCGTCGGTCAGGCAGCGGAGATGTCCACGAAGCCGGATCATTCGAGTTCGATGGTCAACAGGCGAGAGTCTGCATTGTAATCCTTAGGCATTCTTCCCACGGCCCAGACCGATACCAACTGCGATGCCACCAAGCCTCGGGAGCTGGCATCGCGGAGTCTACACGACGGTCCTTCCCGCCATCATCGCGTCCCTATCATAAACGAGCGCCGCGAGAATGCAGATTGTGAGATCTTGGGGCTCAACACCTCAACTTGGGGGCGTGGAACACGACAGACGGAGACTTCGCTGTGGCTCGAGCGAACGACAGCAGAGGGCCGCCTTTGAAGGCGCCCCGTGGCCTTCGGATCTCGACGCTCTCCGAGATCGCCAGGGCATCCTCCAGTTCGACGCCGAGGTTGCGGACGGTTCTGTCCATCCCGGTGTGCCCGAGCAGCAGCCGCACCGCCCGCAGGCTGCCCGTCTTACGGTAGAGTTGGGCGACCCTGGTCCGGCGCATGGATTGCGAGCCGTGGGAGGTCGGGTCCAGCCCGATGGAACGCACCCACTCCCGCACAACGCGGGCGTATTGCTGG
>CAZOHN010000301.1:0-3827 GCA_964579325.1 uncultured Rhodobacterales bacterium | reverse complement strand
ATGGAGCTGGGCGGCAACGCGCCCTTCATCGTGTTCGACGACGCCGACCTCGACGAGGCGGTGAAGGGCGCCATTGCCTGCAAGTACCGCAACAACGGCCAGACCTGCGTCTGCGCCAACCGCATCTACGTGCAGGCCGGCGTCTATGACGCCTTTGCCGAGAAACTGCGGGCGGCGGTGGCGGCCTTGAAGGTGGGCGACGGGCTGGAAGCGGGGACCGACCTCGGCCCGCTCGTGAACCGCGACGCCGTGCTCAAGATCGAGGAGCACATCGGCGACGCCGTGGCCAAGGGCGCCAAGGTCATCCTGGGTGGAAACCGGATCGGCGCCGACACGTGCTTCTTCGAGCCGACAATCGTGACCGGGGCCACCCGGGACATGGCCTTCGCAACCGAGGAGACCTTCGGCCCGCTCGCGCCGCTGTTCCGGTTCGAGACGGTCGACGAGGTGATCGAACTGGCCAATGACACGATCTTCGGGCTGGCGTCCTACTTCTACGCCAAGGACCTCTCCCGGGTGTTCAAGGTGGCCGAGGCGCTGGAATACGGAATCGTGGGCGTCAACACCGGCATCATCTCGACCGAGGTGGCACCGTTCGGGGGCGTGAAGCAGTCGGGCCTCGGACGCGAGGGGTCGCGGCACGGGATCGAGGACTACCTCGAGATGAAATACGTCTGCCTCAGCGTCTGACGCGCATCCTTTTCCCGACAGGCACGACAGCCTGTCGGGTCCTTCCGGCGCGATGTCACGAAGCCGAAACAGAACTGTCATCGTGACGTGACGCGCAGCGGCGACTCCCTCAGCGCAACCGATCGCTGGGGGACTTCCATGACCATTCGCCTTGCCTGCCTCACATCCGCGCTCGCGCTCGCCGCTTCCGGCGCGCTGGCGCAGGAGATGAACTTCAACCGCATCGCCTCCTTCGCCACGCCCGCCAACATGGCGGAAGGCGAGGACAGGTCCCGCGAGACCTCGGCCGAGATCATCTCGGCCTCGCCCGACGGGATGACGCTGGTCTACACCGACAGCCCGCTGGGCGTGATCGGGCTTGTGGACATCACCGATCCGGCGAATCCCAAGCCGCTTGGCAACGTCGCGATGGACGGCGAACCCACGACGGCGGTCTTCATCGGCGGCAACATCGCTGCGGCGGTCAACACCTCCGCGAGCCTCGCCGAGCCCTCCGGCGCTCTGCGCGTGGTGAACCCGGCGACGAAGGAGGTCGTGGTATCGTGCGACCTCGGCGGCCAGCCCGACAGCGTTGCCAAGGCCCCCGACGGATCGTTCCTCGCCATCGCCATCGAGAACGAGCGCGACGAGGACCTGAACGACGGCGCGATCCCGCAGATGCCGGCGGGCTTCGTGGTGAAGGTGCCTGTCTCGGGCGACACGGTCGACTGCGCCGCCCTGCAGCGGATCGAGGTGACGGGCCTCGCGGCGGTCGCTCCCGACGACCCCGAGCCCGAATACGTGGACATCAACGGCCTCGGCGAGATCGTGGTGACGCTTCAGGAGAACAACCACATCGTGGTGATCGGCGCCGACGGTGCCATCGCTTCGCATTTCTCCGCGGGCGAGGTGGAAGTCGCGGGGATCGACACCCGCCGCGACGGACGGCTCGACTTCACCGCCACCAAGCCCGCGGTCCCGCGCGAACCCGACGCGGTGTCCTGGATCGACGACACCCATTTCGCCATGTCGAACGAAGGCGACTGGAAAGGCGGCACGCGCACCTGGTCGATCTTCAACAAGGATGGCACGCTGGTCTACGACTCGGGCGCGAGCCTCGAACGCGCCATCGCGCAGCTCGGCCATTATCCCGAGCACCGGTCGCACACCAAGGGCGCGGAACTCGAGTCGATCGAGTTCGCCAGCTTCGGCGGAACGCCCATGGCCTTCGTCGTCTCCGAGCGCGGCTCGGTCGTCGGCGTCTATGACCTGACCGATCCGGCAAGCCCGGTCCTGCGGCAGATCTTCCCCTCGGGCGTTTCGCCAGAGGGCATCGTCGCGATCCCCGAGCGCAACATCCTCGCCACCGCCAACGAGGTCGACCTCGGGGCGGACGGGCTTGCCCGGGCGCATGTGATGATCTTCGAGTATCAGAACGCCCCCGCCGCCTATCCGACGATCACCTCGGAAGGGGCGGAAGGCGATCTCATCGGCTGGGGCGCGCTCTCTGCGCTGGCCGCGACGGAAGAGGCAGGCAAGCTCGTCGCTGCCTCGGACTCGGTGTACGGGATGATGCCGCGGCTCTATCTGATCGACGCCACGCAGACCCCGGCGCGGATCACCGGCAAGATCGACATCACCCGCGGCGGCGACGCGGCGCAGAAGCTCGATATCGAGGGCGTGGTCGGCGACGGCGACGGCGGCTTCTGGCTTGCCTCGGAGGGCCGGACCGACCGGCTGATCCCGCACGCGCTCTATCATGTCGACGGCAAGGGCGCGATCCGCGCCGAAGTGGCCTTCCCGCCGGAACTTCTGGCGCACGAGATCCGCTTCGGGGCCGAGGGCATCACAAAGGTCGGCGACACGCTCTGGGTTGCGATGCAGCGCGAATGGGGCGACGACCCGAAGGGCCAGGTCAAGCTCGTGGCCTACAACACCGGGACCAAGGAGTGGGGCGCGGTGCGGTATCCGCTCGAAGCCCCCACGGGCGGCTGGGTCGGCCTGAGCGAGATCGTGGCGCACGGCGATTGGGTCTACATCGTCGAGCGCGACAACCTCGTGGGCGAGGCGGCGGCACTGAAGGCGATCTACCGGGTGCCGGCGGCGCAGATGGTGCCCGCAGCCCTTGGCGGCGAACTGCCGGTGGTCACGAAGGAACTGGTGCGCGACCTGATCCCCGATCTCAAGGGTTTCAACGGCTTTGTCCTCGACAAGGTCGAGGGGCTGGCGATCGATGCCGCGGGCGATTTCTACGTGGTCACCGACAACGACGGCGTCGACGACCATTCGGGCGAGACGATCTTCCTGAACCTCGGTTCGCTCGCGAACTGAGCCGGCTGGCAAGTCAGCGAGGGGCCGTCCCGCAGGGGGCGGCCCCTTCGATTTGCGCAAGGTCCGGGTCGCAGCGGCGCCCGGCGGACGCGAGGATGCGGTCGAAAGGAGACCCGCCCATGCCCGTCCGCTTCACCGCCCTGCCGACCGAAACCGCCGCCCGCTACAGGGCCGGCCTGCGCGATGCCCATGGGCAGGTGCCCGAGCGCGCGGTGTCCGGTGGCGACGGCGTGCCCTGCCGGCACTGTCTGCGGCCGGTGCCGGCGGGGGCCGGGTACCTGATCCTCGCCCACCGCCCTTTTCACCATCTCCAGCCCTATGCCGAAACCGGACCGATCTTCCTCTGCGCCGCCCCCTGCCCGCGCTGGGAGGGCGGTGGCCTGCCTCCTGCCCTGGCGGCGCCGGACTATAACGTCAGGGGTTACGGACCGGACCACCGCATCGTCTACGGCTCGGGTGCCGTCGTCGCGACAGATGCAATCGTCGCGCGCGCGGAGACGCTTCTGGGCGACGCCGGCATTGCCTATCTCCACGTCCGTTCGGCGCGGAACACCTGTTACCAGTGCCGGATCGACCGGGCCTGACCGTTGCGCGTCACGCGGCGTCGGAGAGGCCACGCCCTTTCAGCAGCGCGCCCACTCCCGGCATCCGGCCCCGGAAGGCGGTGTAGAGCGCCTCGGGTTCCTGCGAGCCTCCCGCCGAGAGGATGAAGCGTTCGAGCTTCGCGGCGGTGTCGGGGTCGAACACGTCGCCCGCCTCCTCGAAGGCCTCGAAGGCGTCGGCGTCCATCACCTCGGACCACATGTAGCTGTAGTAGCCCGAGGAAT
>CAZOHN010000300.1:0-3839 GCA_964579325.1 uncultured Rhodobacterales bacterium | reverse complement strand
ACTATGCCGCGGTGATCGAGAAGCTGCGCCCGGGCGCGGCCGAGCCGGGCGAGATCGTCCATGCCGACGGGCGCGTGCTCGGGGTTCACCCGGGCGTGATCCATTTCACCATCGGCCAGCGCCGGGGCCTCGGCATCGGTGGTCTCGACGAGCCGCTCTACGTTGTGCGGCTCGACGTCGACATGCGCAGGGTAATCGTCGGCCCGAAGGAACTGCTTTCCACCCGCATCGTGCCGCTGCGTGAAGTGAACTGGCTCGGCAAAGGCGCAGTCGGCGACCGCACCGAATGGCCGGTCGCGGTCCGCGTCCGCTCGACGCGCGCACCGCGCGAGGCGCTGCTGCGGCCGCTGTCGGACACGGAAGCGGAAGTGGAACTGATCGCACCAGAGGAGGGTGTGAGCCCCGGGCAGGCCTGCGTGTTTTACGAGCCCGACAGCACACGCGTCCTTGGCGGCGGGTGGATCTGGCGCGGACGGTAGGCCGCCACGGTCAGCGCGTGGCTTGCCTGCGACGCCCCAAGAGGCGATGAGGCGACGGACCGGAGATCGCCGCATGACAACTTCGACCACGCCCGTTTCCCATACCTCTCCGCATCGTCCGCTCGCCGCCGCGGGCTGGATGCTGGGCGCTATCGCCTCGTTTACGCTGATGGCTGTCGCGGGTCGTGCGGTTCAGACCGAGATGAACACCTTCGAGCTGATGGCCTGGCGCTCGGGTATCGGCTTTGCAATCGTCCTGACCCTGGTGCTGACCCGTGGGCCGGGGCTGGCGGCCATGGTTCCCGCCGCGCCCTGGCTTCACGTAAAGCGCAACGTCTATCACTTCGCGGGCCAGAACCTGTGGTTCGCCGCCATCATGCTTGCCCCGCTCGCGCAGGTCGTGGCGCTCGAGTTCACCAACCCGATCTGGGTGGCCCTTCTGGCGCCAGTGTTCCTGGGAGAACGTTTCACACCACGGCGGGCGCTTGTAGTGGCGCTTGGGTTCGCCGGGGTCCTGATCGTTGCCCGCCCCGGCGTCGCCCCGTTCACCTGGGGCCATGCAGCCGCCCTCGGAGCGGCTGTGGGGTTTGCGTTGAACACGCTCTATACGCGCAAGCTCATGGCCCATGACAGCGTGCTTTGCGTCCTGTTCTGGATGACTGCGAGCCAAATGGTGATGGGCGCGGCGCTCGGGGCCCCGGGCGGGATCCCGCTGCCTTCTGCCGCGGTTCTGCCCTGGGTCGTACTGGTTGCCTTGACGGGTCTCTCGGCACACTTCTTCCTCACCTCGGCGCTCGCCTGTGCGCCGGCCACGGTCGTGGCGCCGATGGAATTCCTCCGCCTGCCTGCAATCGCCCTCGTCGGCGTCACGCTCTATCAGGAACCAATGCTTGCCAGCGTCTTTGTCGGTGGTGCCGTAATCCTCGCGGCCAATGTCCTGAACCTCACGGACAGAGGGCATCGCCGGACCGTAACCGAAATATGACGTCGCGGCACAATGTGTGGTAGAGTCCGCGCTGACGCGGCGTAAGAGATTGACCGTTTCCAGCCGCCGGCACTAGCGTCCGAAAACAGTCGAAAACGGGGGAGTGTGATGAGGCGTGTTCTAGCCGGAGCCGGGCTTGCAGGGCTCATGACAACAAGTGCGCTTGCGGGTGGCGTCGAACGCTCGACGCAATCGGTGGCGATCCTCTTCGAGCAGGGCAGCTATGCCGAGGTGAGCCTGAGCTATTTCGGGCCGGACGTGAGCGGCGTGACCCTCGCCCCGGTGGGTCCGTTTCCGGCTGGAGCCGCGTCGGGTGACATGGCGGCCGGCTACTCTTCGCTTACGTTCGGTTACAAGCAGCCGCTCTCTGAGCGTCTCGACCTCGCGGTCATCATCGACGAACCTATCGGAGCCAAGGTCCGCTATCCGGGCACCTTCGGAGCGAGCGCCTATCCTCTCGCTGACACGTCTGCCGACCTGACGTCGAACGCGATCACCGCACTTGTCCGCTACAAGATGCCAAGCAACTTCTCGGTCTACGGCGGCCTGCGCTACCAGACGGTGAAGGGTGTGGTCTCTATCCCGTTCGTGGGTGCTCCCGGCCCGGGCTACACCCTCGAGACGAACAACGACAGCCGGCTTGGCTATGTCGTGGGCGTTGCCTGGGAGAAGCCCGAGATCGCCGCGCGCGTGGCGCTCACCTACAATTCGGCAATCACCCACGACCTTTCCTACACCGAGACCGGCCCGGTCCCCGGCACTGGCGTCTTCGAGACGGAGGTGCCGCAATCGGTGAACCTGGAGTTTCAGACGGGCATCGCGAAGGATACCCTCCTGTTCGGCTCGGTGCGCTGGGTCGATTGGAGCGCCTTCGAGATCGATCCGGCAGGGTACAACGCGGCTGTGGGCTCGCCTCTCGTGAGCTATCCGAACGATCGCACCACCTACAACCTCGGGATCGGGCGCCGGTTCAACGAGAACTGGTCGGCTGCCGTAACCCTGGGTTACGAGGACTCTGATGGCGAGATCACCGGCAACCTCGGACCGACCGATGGCTTTTCCAGCGTGGGCCTCGCTGCGACCTACACGATGGACAATGTGAAGATCACGGCCGGGGTGCGTTATGTCGAGGTCGGGGACGCCCGCACCACAATCGGCGCGAACTTCACCGACAACAGCGGCATCGGAGCCGGTATCCGCGTCGGCTATTCGTTCTGAGACCGCGAAGACCGCAAGGCAAAGGCCCCGCCAAGGCGGGGCCTTCTGCGCTTCAGGGCGACATCTCCTCGACGATCACGAGGTCGCGCTCGGATGCTCCCTTCGCGTGTGAGAGCGCCTCCTGATAGCGCGGGCTTTCGTAGCAGGCGACGGCCGCCTCGAAGCTCGGGAACCGCGCCACCACGTTGCGCGGGCGGTCCCTGCCCTCCATCTGACGGTAGCGCCCGCCACGGGCGAGGAACACGCCGCCATGCGCAGCGATGGCTTCCGTGGCGATAGCGGCATATCGGCCGTATGCCTCGGCATCCCTCACCTCGACATGCGCGATCCAGAGCGCGGTCATGCCGGCACCCCGCCGATGACAGCCTCGGCCGCGGCGATCGCCGCCTCGGCGTTGTCGATGCTCGCCCCACCAGCCTGCGCCATGTCGGGCCTGCCGCCGCCGCCCTTTCCGCCCAGAGCCGCCGCGGCGGCCTTGACGATATCGACCGCAGAGATGCGGCCGGTCAGATCGGAGGTTACGCCGGCCGCGACCGCTGCCTTGCCCTCCGCGCCCGCGATCAGCAGGATCGCACCCGACCCAATCCGCGCCTTCATCTCGTCGATCAGGGGTGGAAGGTCCTTGCCCGACACACCTTGCATCACCTGGGCGACAAACGGCACACCGCCCACGTCCTTCGGCCCGGGTTGCGCCACCGCGCCCCCACCGCCCATCGCCAACTCGCGCCGCAACTGTGCGACCTCGTTCTGCAAGGCCCGACGTTCCTCGGCCAGAGCCTTGACCCGCGCCGGAACATCGGCCGCAGGCACCTTGAGCGCCGCCGCAATCTCGGCCAGACGGGCCTCCTGCGTCCGCAGGTGGTCGAGCGCGGCCTGTCCTGTCAGGGCCTCGATGCGCCGGATTCCGGCGGCGGAAGCACCCTCGGACACAACGACGAACGCACCGATCTCGCCCAGCCGCGCCACATGCGTGCCACCACAAAGCTCGATCGAATAGACGTTGCCCGCCGTCCCCTTGCCCGAGGCGGGCTGCGCACCCATCGAGACCACGCGCACTTCGTCACCGTATTTCTCGCCAAAGAGCGCCTGCGCCCCCAAGCTGCGCGCCTCATCGGGCGTCATGATCCGCGTCTCGACCGGGCCGTTCTGCCGGATGA
>CAZOHN010000299.1:0-3842 GCA_964579325.1 uncultured Rhodobacterales bacterium | reverse complement strand
CCGGAACGATCATGGCAAACCCTCTCGTCGATACGCTCTTCGCGCCGCTGGCGACGCGGCAGGGCGATTTCATCCTCGCCGGTTACGGGACCGGGATATCGGGCCCCGACTTCCTGCGGATGGTCGCGCGCATGGCCCATGCGCTGGGCGCGGCGGGCGTCGGCCCCGGCGACCGGGTGGCGGTTCAGGTCGCCAAGACGCCGCAGGCGCTCGCACTCTATGGTGGGGCCGTGGCGGTGGGGGCGGTGTTCCTGCCGCTCAACACCTCCTACACGGCGGCCGAGATCGACTATTTCCTGGGCGACGCGACGCCCGCGCTCTTCGTCTCTGACCCGGCCGCCGCGGGCGGGCTGGACACTGTCGCGGCGCGGCATGGGGCGCGGCTCCTGACTCTTGGCGCGCAGGGCGAGGGCAGCCTGGCCGATCTGGCGGCGGGCCAGCCCGACACGCTGTCTCCCGTCGACCGGCGGCCCGACGATCTGGCCGCGATCCTCTACACCTCGGGCACCACGGGCCGATCCAAGGGCGCGATGCTGACGCAAGGCAACCTGCTGTCGAACGCGCGGACACTCGCCGAAGCCTGGCGGTTCACCGGGTCCGACGTGCTGCTCCACGCCCTGCCGATCTTCCATACCCACGGGCTGTTCGTGGCCACCAACGTCTGCCTCGCCAGCGGCGCCGCGATGATCTTCCTGCCCGGCTTCGACGTCGGGGAGGTGCTGCGCCTGATGCCGCAGGCCACCGCCATGATGGGCGTTCCCACCTTCTACACGCGGCTTCTGGACGAGCCGGGCCTGACGCGGGAGGCTGTCGCGCACATGCGGCTCTTCGTGTCGGGCTCCGCCCCGCTCCTCGCCGAAACCCACGCGTCCTTCGCGGCACGCACGGGGCACGCCATACTCGAGCGGTACGGCATGACCGAGACCAACATGAACACCTCCAACCCCTACGACGGCGCGCGCCGGCCCGGCACGGTGGGCCCGCCCTTGCCCGGCGTCGAGGTGATCGTGACCGACCCGGCGACCGGCGCCCCCCTGTCGCAGGGCGAGATCGGCATGATCGAGGTGCGGGGGCCCAATGTCTTCAAGGGCTACTGGAAGATGCCCGAGAAGACCCGCGAGGAACTGCGCGACACCGGCTTCTTCGTCACGGGCGATCTGGGCCGCTTCGACGCCGACGGCTACCTGAGCATCGTGGGCCGCCAGAAGGACCTGATCATCACCGGCGGCTACAACGTCTATCCCAAGGAAGTGGAGCTGCTGCTCGACGACCAGCCCGGCGTTCTTGAAAGCGCCGTGGTGGGCGTACCGCATCCCGATTTCGGCGAGGCGGTTCTGGCCGTCCTCGTGCCGCGTGCGGGCGAGACGCCCGACCTCGCCGCCATCGACACTGCGCTGCGGGCGAGCCTCGCCCGATTCAAGCAGCCCAAGGCGCTCGAGATCGTCGAGAGCCTGCCGCGCAACCGGATGGGCAAGGTGCAGAAGGCCGAACTGCGCGCGCGCTACGCGCAACGCTTCGCCGCGATGCCGGCGCGCACGCCCGACGTGTGAGCGGAGCGGGCCAGACAGCGGTCTACCGCTGCAACATGTGGCCCGTGCGCGGGTGAGCCGCGACATGCTCGGCTGCCACCACGAAATCGACGACCGCGCGGTCCATCGGCAAGCGATCGGCAACGGTCGGAACTCCTGACCATCCCTGTCATTGTGCATCTGCGGATCTTCTTTCGGCCGCACGGCCCCCCGCGCATCGACGGAGCCCAGAAAATCAGGGAGAGTGACCATGACCTCAGCTCGAACAGCCTTCGTGATCGCCTGCATCGCAGCCGCCCCGGCCGTCGCGCAGCAGGCGACGGATGCCGTCACGACCGAAGGCGCGGCCACCGGCGTGATCGAGGGGCTCAGCGCAGAGGCACAGGCAGCGGTGGACGCGAAGGCCGCGGGCGAGCCGGTCGTCGCCGAGACCTGGATGGTCGCCGCCGCCAACCCGCTCGCCGTGGAAGCCGGGGCCGCGGTGCTTCGCAACGGTGGCACGGCAGCGGACGCGATGGTGGCGGTGCAGACCGTTCTCGGCCTTGTCGAGCCGCAGTCCTCGGGCCTCGGCGGCGGGGCCTTCCTCGTGTGGTACGACGCCGAAAGCGGCGCGCTCACGACCCTCGACGGGCGCGAGACGGCGCCCCTCGCCGCCACGCCGCGGTATTTCCAGGACGAGAACGGCGAACCCCTCGGCTTCTGGGACGCCGTCGTCGGCGGGCGCTCCGTGGGCACGCCCGGCACGCCCGCGCTGATGGAAGAGGCGCATGCGCGCTGGGGCACGCAGGACTGGGCGAGCCTTCTGGAGCCCGCGATCACGCTGGCGGAGGAGGGCTTCATCGTCTCGCCTCGGCTCGCCACGCTGGTGGCCGACGAACCCGAGGACCGCCTGCCCCGCTTCGAGGCGACGGCCGCATATTTCTACCCCGGAGGAGAGCCGATCCAGCCCGGCCAGCGGCTCGTGAACCCCGACTACGCAGAGGTCCTGCGCGCGATGGCGCAACGGGGCGCGGATGCCTTCTACGACGGCCCCATCGCCGAGGCCATCGTCGAGATCGTGCAGGCGAACGGCGGCCTTCTTTCGCTTCACGACTTCGCCACCTACGACATCGTGGAGCGCCCGCCCGTCTGCGTGACCTACCGCGCCGCCGAGGTCTGCGGGATGGGTCCGCCGTCCTCGGGCGCGCTGACGGTGGGCCAGATCCTCGGGATGGTCCAAGGCTTCGACCTGGCCACCATGGGTCCGGAAAGCGCCGAGGCGTGGACGCTGATCGGCGATGCCTCGCGTCTCGCCTTCGCTGACCGGGGCCGCTACATGGCCGACAGCGACTTCGTGCCCATGCCGACCGAAGGGCTCGTGGACGACGCCTATCTCGACCAGCGCGCGCAGGGGCTCGATCCGTCGCGCGCGCTCGAGACGGTGGAGCCGGGCACGCCCGAATGGGATCACGCGATGCTCTGGGGCGACGACGTGTCGCTCGAGCTTCCTTCGACCTCGCATATCTCCATCGTGGACGCCGAGGGCAACGCCCTGTCGATGACCACCACCATCGAGAACGGCTTCGGCTCGCGACTGTTCGTCCGGGGCTTCCTTCTCAACAACGAGCTGACCGACTTCTCCTTCGCCACGCATGAGAATGGCTGGCCCATCGCCAACCGGGTCGAGCCGGGCAAGCGGCCCCGGTCGTCCATGGCGCCCACCATCGTCATGCGGGACGGCGCGCCCCTTCTCGTCGTCGGCTCACCCGGCGGAAGCCGCATCATCGGCTATGTGGCGCAGGCCGTGATCTGTCCGCCATCAGCGCCCATGGAACAGTTTAGCATGATTGCGTAGCGGAGGATTTGCGGCTCATCTTTACCCCAGTTGGAGTTGAAGATGATGAAGAAACCCGTAACGACGAAGGCCCCTGCCGCCGAGCAGGTCGTGAAGGATATCCGGCGCGCGACGCGCAAACTGCATTCTTCCGAGGAGAAGATCCGGATCGTGCTGTCCGGCCTTCGTGGCGAAGACAGCATTGCGGAGCTTTGCCGGAAGGAAGGGATCGCCCAAAGCCTGTATTACAGCTGGTCGAAGGAATTCCTCGAGGCCGGCAAGAAGCGGCTGGCCGGTGATACGGCCCGCCAGGCGAATACAGGCGAGGTGAAGGATCTGCGCGCCGAGGCTTTGGCACTGAAGGAGCTTGTGGCCGATCTCAGCCTTGAAAACCGTCTGCTCAAAAAAAACATGACCGGGGCTGGGGGCGACCACGAATGAGATACCCCGCCGCTGAAAAGCTCGAAATCATCCGGTTGGTGGAGCAGTCGCATCTGCCT
>CAZOHN010000298.1:0-3851 GCA_964579325.1 uncultured Rhodobacterales bacterium | reverse complement strand
GTCGGCAAGAATGGCGACTGCTATGACCGCTATCTGTGCCGCATGGCCGAGATGCGGGAGAGCACACGGATCATGCACCAGGCGCTCGCCAAGCTGCGGGAACCGGCGGCCAAGACGGACATCCTCACGCGCGGCAAGCTCACGCCGCCGCCGCGCGCCGAGATGAAGACCTCGATGGAGGCCTTGATCCATCACTTCAAGCTCTACACCGAAGGCTTCCGGGTGCCGGCGGGCGAGGTCTATGCCGCGGTCGAGGCGCCGAAGGGCGAGTTCGGGGTCTATCTCGTGGCGGACGGGACGAACCGCCCCTACCGTGCCAAGCTGCGCGCGCCGGGGTTCCTGCACCTCCAGGCGATGGACCACATCGCGCGCGGCCATCAGCTTGCCGACGTGAGCGCCATCATCGGCACGATGGACGTGGTGTTCGGGGAGATCGACCGGTGATCGCATTGGGGCTTCCGATGATGGTACTCGGGCTGGTGCTGCCCTCGTCGGTGCTGGGCATTACCGCCGCCGTCATGGTCGCCGCGGTGGCGCCGGCGCCGTTTCCGGGGGCACTTGCGCTGGGTGTCGCGGGGCTTGTTATCGAATGACAGGGCACTTTCCGGGCAATCTGACCGGGTCAGGCCCATATCGGGCGAGGGCGGAAGATGCCCGAACCACAGGAGTAGACAGGATGATCCGTACCATTGTTGCCGCCGCCGCTTTTGCGGTGATGGGGATGCCGGCTTTCGCCCAGGCGACCGATGCCCAGAAGGCGGCCCTGCAGGCTGCGATCGAGGCGAACGGCTGCCGCGTGAATGCCGACAACAACTCCTCGATCCTCGCGGCCGCCGGGCTGGCTGAGGCCGATGCCCAGACGGTCGTGCAGGCGCTTCTCGAAACCGGGATCGCGCAGATCGAGAATGGTGAGCTGGTTCTCAAGTCGGGCGCCTGCCAGTGAGGTCGGTCGCGCTGATCCTGTGCCTGGCGCCAATGGTCGCCACCGCCGCCCCGGCCCAGACGGCCGACGGCGGCGCCCGGCTGGTGCAGGCGATCCGCGCGAACGGCTGTGCCATGACCGAGGCACAGGCGGCGGAAACGCTGCCTGGCCTCGGGTTCACGATGGACGAGACCCAGGCCTATGTCGTGCATCTGGTCCCGCTGGGGGCGGTGGTGCTCGACGATGCATCGACCTTCGACGACCAGACCCTGCGGCTTTCGCCCGCGCTCTGCCAGGCCGATCCGGCCGCGGACGCGGCGCTGTTTGCCGGACTGAACTGAACCTGACGCCCGGAAGGATCCGATGCTTCGCCGCCTGCACCCCGACCAGCCCGCCTCCTTCGCCTTCACTCCTGCCAACGAGGCCTGGGCGAAGGCGCAGATGACGAAGTATCCGCCCGGGCGGCAGGCCAGCGCGATCATTCCGCTGTTGTGGCGGGCACAGGAGCAGGAGGGGTGGCTCAGCCGCCCGGCGATCGAACATGTCGCCGACATGCTGGGCATGGCCTATATCCGCGCGCTCGAGGTGGCGACATTCTACTTCATGTTCCAGCTCGCTCCGGTGGGGTCGGTGGCGCATGTGCAGGTCTGCGGCACGACGTCCTGCATGATCTGCGGCGCGGAGGACCTCATTGCCGTCTGCAAGGAGAAGATCGCGCCCAAGGCCCACGCCCTGAGCGCCGACGGCAGGTTCAGTTGGGAAGAGGTCGAGTGCCTGGGCGCCTGCGCCAACGCCCCGATGGCGCAGATCGGCAAGGACTACTACGAAGACCTGACGGCCGAGAAGCTCGCGTGGATCCTTGACGAGCTCGCCGCCGGCCGGGTTCCCGTGCCGGGACCGCAGAACGGCCGCTACGCCGCCGAGCCGCTGGGTGGGCTGACATCGCTCAAGGAGTTCGAAAGCGGGCGCAAGCAGCACAACGCCAGCGTGCAGGCGGCGGTCGATCTGAACGACACCATAAAGCGGATCGACGGGACAGAGGTTCCGCTCCTGACGGCGTGGCTCGGGAAGGCCGCGAAGGCGCCGAAGCCTGCAAAGGCTGAGAAGCCCACGCCGGTGCCCGAAGCGATGCCGCTGCCGCAGGCGACGCCTGTCGCGGGGTCGCGGCCTGCCGCCCTCGCGGCGGCGCTGGAAGGCGGACCCGACGACCTCAAACGCATCAAGGGCATCGGGCCTAAGCTGGAGAAGCTTCTCCACTCGCTCGGATTTTTCCACTTCCACCAGCTGGCGTCCTGGACCGACGCCGAAGTCGCTTGGGTCGACGAGAACCTCGAAGGGTTCAAGGGCCGCGTTTCGCGCGATGGATGGGTGGCACAGGCACGGGAACTCGCCGCTGAGGCGAAGGGCTGAATGTGCAAGCATGTCGAGATTGAGTCATTCGATGCTATAAGAGGGCCATTGAGCCTCAGCGGGGGAGAGACGGAATGACAAACAACAACGAGGGACTAACCTGTGTGATTGGCTCGTGGGCCTTTGCACTTGTGCTTGGCGCCGTGGTGGCGGTGCTGCTCTGGGTGCTCGGCGGCTGGGGCTTCATGCAGGGGGCTTTCATCGGCCTCCTGGTGTTCCTGGGCGCCGGCGTCCTGACCTGGTGGACGATGTGCAGGCCTCTGCCGCTCCGTGCCGCCCATGCGTCGCCCTATACCACGATGCAGGCTGCCGCGCCCGCGCCGGAGCCGGCCACATCTACAACGGTTGCGGCCAGGGCCGCGGCTCCCGTCGCTGCACCTGCCGCATCAACTCCGGCGGTGAAGGCCATGGCGGAACTCAAGGGCGAGGCCGAAGTGGCGGCGCACAAGGACGACTGGAAGTACAGTGCCCCGGCTGCTCCCGTTGCCGCGAAAGCCCCGGCCGCCCCGGCCGCCGCGGAGGCACGTGGTGCCGCATCTGCCGCTCCGGCCGGCAAGCCTGCCGGCCTCTCGGCGGCTCGGGACGGCAAGGCCGACGATCTCAAGCGGATCAAGGGGGTAGGCCCCAAGCTCGAGGCGCTGCTGCACTCCATGGGCTATTTCCACTTCGACCAGATCGCCGGATGGACGGCGGCAGAGGTGGCTTGGGTCGACGAGAACCTTGAGGGTTTCAAGGGCCGCGTGACCCGCGACGAATGGGTAAAGCAGGCCGCGCTCCTGGCCACGGGCGCGGAGACCAGTTTCTCCAAGCGCGTGGACAAGGGCGACGTCTATTGAGGACCGGACCATGAGCACGGGCCCCGATCCGGAGCAGGACGGCGCGGGCCAGGCGAAGCTGATCGCTTCGGTCCTGGCGGCGACAATGCTGCTTTGGATGGGGGCCCAGTGGCTGGGCGCCGAACTCGGGCTCGCCGCGCGCTGGGTGTTCCTGTTCGACTTCGCGGCGCTTGGGGCATTCCTCTGGGCGCTCATCGTGACGTATCAGCTCTGGCGCAGACGCCGGGACGAGTGAGAGGCAGGAATGCTCAAGGATCAGGACCGGATCTTCACCAACATCTACGGGATGCACGACCGCACCCTGGCCGGCGCGCGCAAGCGCGGGCACTGGGACGGGACCGCGGCCATCCTGGAGAAGGGGCGGGACTGGATCGTCAACGAGATGAAGGCCTCAGGCCTTCGCGGCCGGGGCGGCGCGGGGTTCCCGACGGGCCTCAAGTGGTCGTTCATGCCCAAGGGGTCGGACGGGCGGCCGCACTATTTGGTCGTAAACGCCGACGAGTCCGAGCCGGGCACCTGCAAGGACCGCGAGATCATGCGGCACGACCCGCATACGCTGGTCGAGGGTTGCCTGATCGCCGGCTTCGCGATGGGCGCGAACGCGGGCTACATCTACATCCGCGGCGAGTACATCCGCGAGCGCGAGGCGCTGCAGGCCGCGATCGACGAGGCCTATGACGCGG
>CAZOHN010000297.1:0-3905 GCA_964579325.1 uncultured Rhodobacterales bacterium | reverse complement strand
GCACATCGTGCCCGAATGGTACTTCCTGCCGTTCTACGCGATCCTGCGCGCCTTCGACGGCGACGTCTGGGTGGTGATCGTCACCAGCTTCCTGACCGGTGGGATCGTCGATGCCAAGTTCTTCGGCGTGATCGCCATGTTCGGTGCCATCGTGGTCATGGCGCTGGCGCCGTGGCTCGATACCTCGTCGGTGCGCTCGGGTCGCTACCGGCCGATGTTCAAGTGGTGGTTCTGGCTGCTGGTCGTCGACTTCTTCGTCCTGATGTGGGCGGGGGCGATGCCGGCGGAAGGGATCTATCCCTACATCGCGCTGCTCGGTTCGGCCTACTGGTTCGCCTACTTCCTGATCGTCCTGCCGCTCCTCGGCGTGATCGAGAAGCCGCTGCCTCAGCCAGTGACGATCGAGGAGGACTTCAACGCGCACTACGGTGCCGGAACGCACGGGACCAAGTCTCCCGCCGCGACCCCGGCCGAGTGAGGAAAAGGGCCATGAACATGTTCCGCACACTCGCCCTCGGCGCTGTCGCGTCTCTCGCCCTCGGCTCTGGTGCCGCGCTGGCTGCTGGAGCCGACGGCCATGTCGACGACTATGCCTTCTCCTTCGAGGGACCGTTCGGCACCTACGACCAGATGCAGCTCCAGCGCGGGCTGCAGGTCTACACCGAGGTCTGCGCAGCCTGCCACGGGCTCAAGTTCGTACCGCTGCGCACCCTCGGCGACAGCGGTGGCGTGGGCCTGCCTGAGAACCAGGTGCGCGCCTATGCCGGGCAACTCGAGGTCTTCGACCCAGACCTCGACGACTGGCGTCCCCGCGTGCCGACCGACCACTTCCCCGATGTGACCTCGGCGGGTGCGCCGGACCTCAGTCTGATGGCGAAGGCCCGGGCCGGCTTTCATGGTCCGTACGGTCTCGGGATCAACCAGCTGTTCCGTGGCACGGGCGGGCCCGAGTACATCGTCTCGCTGCTCAAGGGCTACACCGGCGTCGACAAGGAGGAGGCCGGTGCGATCCTCTACGAGAACACCGCCTTCCCCGGCGGCTGGATCTCGATGGCCCCGCCGCTCTACGGCGAGGACGTGGAGTACGCCGACGGTTCTCCCAACGACATCGAGGCGATCTCGAAGGACGTCGCGGCGTTCCTGATGTGGGCCGCCGAACCCAAGCTCGTCGCACGCAAGGAGGCCGGCTTCCAGGGCGTCCTGTTCCTGACTGTGCTGTCGGTGCTGCTCTACCTCACCAACAAGCGTATCTGGGCGCCGATCAAGCGCCGGGCCAAGGCCACCCCGGCCGAGTGACGCTCTACGCACCGTGAACCTCGCAAGGCGCGCCCCACCCGGCGCGCCTTCGCCTTTCAGGGGGTGACGAACTCCGACGCGGCGTAGCCCTGAAGGAACAGCAGCGCCGTCAGGTCGCCGTAGTTCACCCGGACCTCGCACTGCGCCGCGACCGAGGGCTTGGCGTGAAGCGCCACGCCCAGCCCGGCCGCGCCCAGCATCCCGAGGTCGTTCGCTCCATCGCCCACCGACACGGCCTCGTCCGGCGTGATTCCGAGGGCCACCGACAACTCGTGCAGTGCCGCGACCTTGGCCTCCCTGCCCAGGATCGGCTCGGCCACCCGGCCTGTCAGCCGCCCACACTCGGCCAGCAACAGGTTCGCCCGGTGGCTGTCGAACCCGATCCGCGCCGCCACCGGCCCCGTGAAGGCCGTGAATCCGCCCGAGACCAGCGCGGCATGGGCGCCATTCGCCTTCATCGTGGCCACCAGCACCCGCCCGCCCGGCGCCTCGGTGATCCGCGTGGCGAGCACATGCTCGATGATCCCTTCGGGCAGCCCCGCCAGCATCGCCACCCGCTCGCGCAGCGCGCCCTCGAAGTCGAGCTCGCCGTTCATCGCCCGCGCGGTGATTTCGGCCACCCGCTCGCCCACTCCCGCCTCTGCGGCGAGCTCGTCGATGCACTCCTGCCCGATCATCGTGGAATCCATGTCCGCCAGCAGCAGTCGCTTGCGCCGTCCCTTGGACGGGACGACGGCCAGGTCGATCCCCAGCGTCTGCATCTCGGCCCAGACCTCCCAGCGGTTGCCGGGCATCGCGCCAAGGTCGAACTCCGCCGCCACGCCCGGAGCAAGCCAGCGCGCCGCACCGCCGCCCCAGGCATTGCGCAGGCTCTCGACAAGGCTCCGCTCGAGGCAGCCGGGCGTTCCGGCGATCAGGACGGCGACATGCATCGGGAGGGCCTCGGGCTTGGGTCGTTTTCACAGGCAGAAGCGTCGCCCTAGCGCGATTTTCGCGCTTGCACCAGAGACCCGGCGGGCGTAACTCCAGCCTTGGGACACCCCTCCCCAACGAGGGGCGATTATCTGGAAGGATACCATGACCGAGACGACCCCCCCGGCCGCGCGGCCGGCAAATCCGCGTTTCTCCTCTGGGCCCTGCGCCAAGATCCCCGGCTATTCCCTCGACCTGCTCGCCGATGCTCCCCTCGGGCGCTCGCACCGCGCCGCCGTCGGGAAGGCGAAACTCAAGCGCGCCATCGACCTCACCCGCGAGATCCTCGGCGTGCCGGCCACCTACCGCATCGCGATCGTCCCCGCCTCCGACACCGGCGCTGTCGAAATGGCGATGTGGTCGCTCCTCGGCCAGCGCCCGGTCGAGATGCTGGCCTGGGAAAGCTTCGGCGAAGGCTGGGTCACCGATGCCGTCAAGCAGCTGAAACTCGACGCCACCGTGCGCAAGGCGCCTTACGGCCAGATCGTCGATTTCGCCCAGATCGACTTCGACAAGGATGTCGTCTTCACCTGGAACGGAACGACCTCGGGCGTCCGCCTGCCCAACGGCGACGCGATCCCGACCACCCGTCAGGGTCTGACCATTTGTGACGCCACCTCGGCCGCCTTCGCGATGGACCTCGCTTGGGACAAGCTCGATGTCGTGACCTTCTCCTGGCAGAAGGTGCTGGGCGGCGAGGCGGCGCACGGGATGCTCATCCTCTCCCCCCGCGCGGTCGAGCGGCTGGAAAGCTGGACGCCGCCCTGGCCGCTGCCCAAGCTCTTCCGGCTCACCAAGGGCGCCAAGCTGATCGAGGGCATCTTCGAGGGCGAGACGATCAATACCCCCTCGATGCTCTGTGTCGAGGACTACCTCGTCGCGCTCGACTGGGCGCAATCCGTGGGCGGCCTGCCGGGCCTCATCGCGCGTGCCGAGGCCAACGCCCGCGCGGTCTGGGACTTCTGCAAGGGCCGCGACTGGATCGCCAACCTCGCCGAAGACCCGGCCACCGCCAGCACCACCAGCGTCTGCCTGCGCTTCACCGACCCCGCCATTGCTGACCCTGCCGCCTTCGCCAAGGCAGTCGCCAGGCGGCTGGAGAAGGCGGGCGTTGCGCTCGATGCCGGCAGCTATCGCGACGCGCCTCCCGGCCTGCGCCTCTGGTGCGGCTCGACGGTCGAGACCTCGGACGTGGCTGCGCTGATGCCCTGGATCGAATGGGCCTACCTGGTCGAGATCGAGGCGCTCAAGGCCGCGGCCTGACCTGCCATCCCCGCGAAAGCGGGGATCTCTCATCCAATCCCGACCCATGCCATGAGACCCCCGCGTTCGCGGGGGCGACACCACCAAAAAGGACCACCCTACATGGCCCCCCGCGTTCTCGTCTCAGACAAGCTCTCCGAAACCGCCGTCCAGATCTTCCGCGACCGGGGTGTCGCGGTCGACTACCTTCCCGATCTCGGCAAGGACAAGGACAAGCTCCTCGAGGTCATCGGCCAGTACGACGGCCTCGCCATCCGCTCGGCCACCAAGGTCAGCGAAAAGGTCCTCGCCGCCGCCACCAACCTGCGCGTGATCGGCCGGGCCGGGATCGGCGTCGACAACGTCGACATCCCCGCAGCGTCGAAGAAGGGCAT
>CAZOHN010000296.1:0-3932 GCA_964579325.1 uncultured Rhodobacterales bacterium | reverse complement strand
TTGGCCCAGAGCGGATGCTCCTGCGCGCGGTCGAAGTCGAACAGGCCGGTGTCGAGGATCGTCGAGGCCGGAACGCGCGAATGGTCGGTCTCGATCAGCCGCGCATCGGGATTGAGGGCCTTGATGATCTTGCGCGCGGCGTCGACCCGCTCGGGGCCGGCATCCGTCACCTTGTTCAGGATCACCACGTCGGCGAACTCGATCTGCTCGGTCAGCAGGTTCGCAAGCGTCCGGTCGTCCTGATCGCCCAGGGACTCGCCCCTGTCAGACAGGAAGTCGTGGCTCGAGAAATCGTTGAGAAGGTTTGCCGCATCGACGACGGTGACCATCGTGTCAAGCCGGGCGACGTCGGACAGGCTGAGCCCGTTTGCGTCACGGAAGTCGAAGGTGGCCGCGACGGGGAGCGGCTCGGCGATACCGGTCGATTCGATGAGCAGGTAGTCGAAGCGACCTTCGTCGGCGAGGCGGCGTACTTCAGTCAAGAGATCGTCGCGCAGGGTGCAGCAGATGCAGCCGTTGGTCATCTCGACCAGCTTCTCCTCCGAGCGTGACAGGGAGGTCCCTTCGCGCACGAGGTCGGCGTCGATGTTCACCTCGGACATGTCGTTTACGATCACCGCAACCCGCCGGCCCTCCCGGTTGTTCAGGACCGTGTTGAGGAGCGTCGTCTTTCCGGCGCCGAGGAAGCCGGAGAGGACGGTGACGGGGAGGCGGGTATCGGGCATGGCACACTCACGTAATGTAATACTATAACTCTCAATACGCCGAGAAGGCGAGACCCGCAAGAGCCGGTTTCAGAAGCTGCCGAAGGCAGTTCCAAGGCCGAGGATGACGGCGCAGGCGATGAGCGGAATCAGGACGGCCACGACGAAGATGTCGCCATAGGCCTGCCGGTGGGTCATGCCGCAAATCGCCAGAAGTGTGACGACCGCGCCGTTGTGGGGCAGCGTGTCGAGGCCGCCTGTCGCAACCGCCACGACGCGGTGCAGCAGGTCGGGGCTCACGCCTGTGGCAAGCGCGCGCGCCATGTAGTCGGCGCCCAGCGCGTCGAGCGCGATCGACATACCGCCCGAAGCCGACCCGGTGATCCCGGCGAGCGTGCCGGCGGCCAGGGCGAGCGACAGGGCGAGATTCTCGCCCGCCAGTCCGTCAAGCCCCCGCCGGATGACCTCGAAGCCGGGCGAGGCTGCTACGACCGCGCCGAAGCCGACGAGGCTTGCCGTATTGAAGATCGGCAGGAGGGACGCTTCCGCACCCTTTGAAAGCGTCTCGCCGGGGTGCGCAAGGCCACGACCCGCCAGAGCAACGGCCAGCGCAATGGAGACGGTCAGGGCGGCGAGAACCGCCCAGAGCCCACGCAGCCGGCCCAATTCGGTTGCGCCGTAAAGCGGATCCGCGAGATAGGAGGTGTCGAACGCGGGGAGGATGTGCGCCCCGAAGCTGTAAGTCAGGGCCACGACCGCAACGACCGGCGTGGCCGCAGCCCAGAGCGGCGGGAGGTTGACGCGGGGGGTCGCATCGGCCCCGTCGGATGTGAGCGTGTCGCCCGATGCCAGCAGTGTCGCGCGACGGCGAGCAAGCCAAAGGAGCCCGAGGCCGAACATGACCGCACCAGCGATCAGCCCAAGGCCCGGTGCGGCGAAAGCGGTGGTGCCGAAGTATGGCATGGGGATCGCGTTCTGGATCTGCGGGGTGCCGGGAAGCGCAGTCATCGTGAAGGTGAAGGCGCCTAGGGCAATGGTCCCGGGAATGAGCCGTGCGGGCGAATCGGTTTCCCGGAAGAGGGCACGCGCCAGCGGCCAGACCGCAAAGGCGACGACAAACAGCGACACGCCGCCATAGGTCAGCGCTGCGCAAGCCAGCACCACGGCGAGGACCGCATTGCCGCTGCCCACTGCGCGGGCGATTGCGCGCGCAAGAGTCTCTGCGGCGCCTGTGTCCTCCATGATCCGTCCGAACACCGCACCGAGGAGGAATAGCGGGAAGAACGAGACTATGAAGCCGCCGGTCGCGGCCATGAAGACCTGCGTGTAGCTCGCGAGGGCCGGTGCTCCGGACAGGACCGCGGCGAGGACGGCGAGGGCGGGCGCGAGGAGGAGAACGGAGAGGCCACGGAACGCTCCCCAAATCAGGAGCGCCAGCGCGAGAAGGATGACTGCGACGGACATGGATCTCCCGGGGCGACTCGATGCTGCATCGCAGCGAGAATGCCCCGGGAGCCTGTGGATTGCCAGCTACACGCCTGCGTCAGGCGGCATCCTCAGGCGGCATCCTCAGGCGGTTGTGCGCTTGGCGTGCAGAACGATCCTGACGCCAAGCTCGGCGCGGGCGTAGAGGTCTTCGACGTGCGCATTCACGAGGCGCACGCAGCCATTCGACACTGCGGTGCCGATGGTCCAGGGCTCGGTCGTGCCGTGGATGCGCAGGAAGCTGTCACCGCCCCGCGCAGTGAACAGGTAGAGCGCGCGGGACCCCA
Source organism: uncultured Rhodobacterales bacterium (assembly GCA_964579325.1). Lineage (GTDB taxonomy): Bacteria > Pseudomonadota > Alphaproteobacteria > Rhodobacterales > Rhodobacteraceae > CAZOHN01. The sequence continues at coordinate 1,456 of CAZOHN010000296.1, read as the reverse complement.
GCGGATTGGTCGGGCCGCCGGGCATACCCTCCGCCCAGCGGGCGTAGGCGCCGGGGTTGCGTGCGATCATCTCGTCGGTTGGCCGCCACGTGGGCCATTCCTTCTTGGCGCCCAGCGTGAACACGCCCGATTCGTAGAGGTCGCCCCGGCCGATTCCCACCCGATAACGGATCGCCTTTCGATCTTCCTGGATCAGGTAGAGCGAGAAGCTGTTGGGATCGACATGGATCTCGCCGACCGGCAGTTCATTGCGGATGCGGGTAATCGCGGGCGTCCAGTCTTCGGGGAGGGTCCAGCCCTCGGGCATCCGGGCGAGCGCAGGCGCCGCGAGCAGGACGCCGGCGGCGCAGCTGGACGAGGCGAGAAATCGGCGACGGTTGAGCATTGCAAGTGGTCCCATGGGCAGCCTGCCGCGCGGAGCGATTCGCATCGGCCTCAGATCGTTAACACGCACGAGTTTATCTGAAACCCTCTAAGCAAATGACCTGCGTCGTCATGCAATCATTCCTGTCTGCTGGATGCGCACACTTCTCGTTGAACTCAACGCCCGTAATCGCGGTGCCATGATCGGATCACAATCGCGCGATAAGCATCCGATTCGAGACAGTGTTGAACGGTCGCGGAGTTGACGATGCACATTCTGGCAGGAGTCCTTGCGCTCATTCTGGGCGTCGCGTTCTGGATCTATCGCCTGCGCGCGGCGAGTGAAGCCGCCGCAACCCTCGCCGATGCCGCCAATGATGTCCGGCTCGCGGCCCGCCGCTTCGGCTTCCGTCGCAAGACCAATCTTCACCCTGTCGACTGCGTCGAGGATGCACGCCTTGCCGCGATGGGTGTCGTCGCCGCCGTGGCGCAACTGGATCGCGGCTGGGACAGGGATGTCTCGGACATCATGGTTCGGCATGCGCAGAGCATCTTCGAGGTCGATGTGAACGAGGCCACCGAGATGGTGGTGTTCGGACGCTGGCTGTCCGACCAGAGCGGCACGAAGGCCGAGATCGTGCGGCGCCTGGCCAAGCGGATCCTGGCGCTCGCCGGCCCGGATGCGCTTCCCGACCTCGAGAGGATGATCGACGCGGTCAGCCTGAAGCGGGATGGCGGGCAGTCCGAGGACGTCGAGGATGCCCTTTCGACGCTGCGCCGCGTACTTCGCTAGGCGGTCAAGCGACTGCGACCTCGACCTGACGCAGCTCGATGAAATACGGCCCCGGAGTTGCCTCCGGGGCCGTCATCCGTTTCAGGGGACAGGATCAGGCGTCCTGCGCCTCTTCCTTCTCGGCCGCTTCCTTGCTGAGTTCCAGCCCGGTCTCCTGATCGACAACGCGCATCGACAGGCGGACCTTGCCGCGATCATCGAAGCCCAGCAGCTTGACCCAGACCTCCTGGCCTTCCTTCAGCGCATCCGAAGGATGGTTCAGGCGCTTGGCGCCGATCTGGCTGACGTGCACGAGGACAT
>CAZOHN010000295.1:0-3949 GCA_964579325.1 uncultured Rhodobacterales bacterium | reverse complement strand
AGCCAGACCCGCGGATGGCCGAGCGCCCCTTCCCCCCCGTCGCAGGCGACCTTCCAGCGGGTGACGACCTCGGTCTCGGGGACGGGTGTCTGGCGGTCGGGAACGGACATGCGCGGCGGTCTCCTGCGGCTGCGATCGTGCGCGATCATACGCACGCGCCGCGCCGCGGCAAGCCGGGAGCGTGCCGCATCAGCGGGAATGGCGGCTGAGGAAGTCCCAGGCGATTTCGGCGCCCGAGGCATCGCGGCATGCCGGACCAAGGGCGCGCAGGCTCGGCGTCAGGCGCAGCGCAGTGTCGGGAAACGGCATCTGGTGCCCGCCGCCCACCACCCGGAGGAACGAGACCGGCGCCCGGCCTCGCCAGTCCATCCGCACGATGCGGCAGTTGTCGCCGGGATCGAGGTCGTCGTAGATCCGCACGGAGCCAGTGCCCGTGGCCCCGTTGGCGCGCCGCCAGAACTCGACGGTATCCTCGGCCGACCGCACCCGGCCCCGGCCACCGGGGAGCCAGCCGCCCTCCCAGGGCATGATCCGGTCCTCGGTCCCGCAGGCGACGAGAACCGGCATCGGGCGACCGGGATAGGGCGTGACGGCGGCGGGCAGGTTGGCGAGGAACGTCGCCCCGGCCGCGAACAGCGCCGGGCGCTCGATCAGCAGGCGGTAGGCCATCATGCCGCCGTTCCCACTGCCCGTGACATAGACCCGGCGCCGGTCGATCCGGTGTTCGGCGGCGATGCGCTCGATCAGGGTCGCGACGAAGCCCACGTCGTCGGCCCTGCTGGGCGAAAGGCCGCGGAAGTCGTTCCAGGTCTGCGTGTCGCCATCGGGGTCGCCGTTCGCTGGGTTGGTGGCGTTCGGCACGACGAGCACGAAGCCCGCACGCCGCGCCAGCGTCGGCCAGACCTGCGTCCCCGAGGCCCTGCGGCTCAGGACCTGGCGCATCGACCCGCCGCTTCCGTGCAGAAGGATCACCAGCGGCGATCCGGGTCCGGCGCGCGGCGGAACGAGTTCGGTATAGAAGCGCTGCCCCCCGGGGAGGTCGAGCCGCCGTTCCAGCAGGTTGGACGCCTCGGCTCCCACCGGAGACACGACCGCGCCCACCGCGGCAGCGGCGGCGATGCCGAAGAACCGTCGTCTGGTGGGCATTCCCGTCACTCCCCGGAACACCGCAACGGCAGTGGCGCCGCCGGGGTCCCCTTCCCGCGCACAACCCTGACGAGTGAACCGCCGCAGATCATGTGCGTAAAACGGATAGGGCGCTGCGGGTGCCCATGTCCAGACTTGACCTTGGGGAGATGCACATGTTTCGGCCGAATCGAAGGCTTTTCCTGGGCCTGGCCGCCCTCGCGCCCGCCGCCGCCTGTACCTCCGTGCCGCCGGACCCCGGTGGCGACCTCGCACCGCTGTCCCTTGCCGGCACGTTCCAAGGGCGTCTGACCGGGGCGGGCGCGTTCCGCGTTCCCCTGCTCGGCCTCGAGCGGCGGTTCGCCGTCGTGATGAACGGGACCCTGCGGGACAACAGGCTGAGTCTGATAGAGGATTTCCGCTGGGACGACGGCCGGGTCGAGCGGCTGACCTGGGTCTTCGACCGGACCGGCGACGGCACCTGGGCGGGTCGCCGCGAGGATACGGTGGGCCCGGCGCGGGTTGTCGAGGATGGCCGCACGATCCGCCTGGCCTACCTTGCCGATGTCCGGTCGTCGGGCAGGGTAACGCGGCTCGGCTTCGAGGATGTGATCTACAGTCCGCGACCCGGCGCGGTGGTGATCGACGCGATCGTGACGCGGCTGGGGGTTCCGGTGGGCACGGTGCGGACCGATCTCCGGCGCGGCTGAGCCGTTCAGGTCTCGCGCGCGACGTCCTTGTGCACGATCACGTCGGTCTGCGGGTAGGTCTCGAGGATCTTGCGGCGCAGCGCAGCGCCGATGGCGTGGGCCTCGCGCAGGCTCTGGTCGCCGTCGAGTTCGATGTGGATGTTGACGAAGACGACCGCCCCGGCGGTGCGGGTCTTGAGGTCGTGGAAGCCCTGAACGCCGGGCCAGTCGCGCGCGATCGCGGCGATGCCCTCGACCAGCGCGGGGTCGGCGGCGCGGTCCATCAGTGCGTCCCAGGCGCCCCGGAAGATCGAGAGCGCCCCGACCGCCAGCATCAGTGCCGCGCCCAGCGCGACCACGCTGTCGATCTGTGACAGGCCGAAGCGGGCGGAAACCGCCAGCGACAGGATCGCGCCGAGATTGGGCAGCAGGTCGCCCAGGTAATGCAGCGAATCGGCCTTCACCACGCGGCTGCCGGTGCGCGCCGCGACCCGCCGCTGCCAGGCCACCAGGCCGAGCGTGAGCAGGATCGAGAGCGTCATCACGAGGATGCCGACGCCCTCGGAGGCGAGCGGCGCCGGGGAATCGGACAGAAGCCGCCGGATCGCGGCGAAGCCGATGACGCCGGCCGAGGCGAGGATGAAGAGCGATTGGCCCAGCGCGGCGAGGTCCTCGGCCGAGGAATGGCCGAAGGCGTGGTCCTCGTCGGCGGGGCGGGCGGCGTAGACCAGCGCGGCGAGGCCGCCGAGCGACACCATCAGGTCCATCGCGCTGTCGGCGAGCGACGCCGCGACCGAAAGCGCGCCGGTCTCGCCCAGCGCCCAGAGCTTGAGCGCGACGAGGGCCAGCGCGACGATCACCGAGGCGAGGCCGGCCGAGATGTTCAGGTGGGTCGCCTTGGTCGCCACGGCCGGCACCTCGCGGTGGGTTCGCGCCGTCAGGTAGGCCTCCGGCCTTCCGGGCGCAAGGCCGTCAGCGGACCACCTCGCCGGGCGCGATCCCCCAGAGCGCCGCCTGCTCCACCCATCCGGAATAGCCGTCGGCGGCGATGCGGCACCAACCGGTCCGGCATTCCCCGAGCCGCGCGATGACCCCGGCCTCGACATGGGCGTTCACGGGCGCGGAGGCGTCGGGGCGGGCGCGCAGCGGCGCCAGATCGCGCTCGACCATCACGGTCCGCACGCCCGACAGGAGCGTGTAGTGCACCCAGCCGCCGGCCCCGTCGCGGTCCGCCACGCGGCGCCAGTTCGAGAACTCGCCCGTGACCTGCAGCGGCATGTCGCGTCGCTTGAACACCCAGTCGATCCGGTGCGTCGTGCCGGGACCCCGGCGCACGTTCGCCTCGTCGGCCTTGAGCGACACGAATCGCGGCAGCGGCAGGTTGGTGACCGGCCCGCGCTCCTCGGCGGAGGCGCCGGGCGAGGCCGTGAGGAGCGAAAGCGAAAGCGTGATCGCGAGAAACGCGCGACTCATATTCTGTCCTGCACCTTGCCCGTTATCGCAATATCGTTGCGCTGCTCTGTCCGCCGGGTTCTTGTGCCCCGTCGCGTCATGGGCCACCTTGCCACCGGAATCGCGCGGCGCAAAGAGGGGAGACCACCCGATGCCGGGACATCGTCTGAGTGTTGTCGTCACGCGACGGTTGCCCGAGGTCGTCGAGACCCGGATGAGCGAGCTGTTCAACGTGCGTCTGCGCGAGGACGACGCGCCAATGACGCGCGAGCAGCTGATCGGGGCGATGCAGGGGGCGGATGTGCTGGTGCCCTGCATCACCGACACCATCGACGCGGGAATGCTCGGCCAGGCCGGCGACCGGCTCAAGCTGATCGCGAACTTCGGCGCGGGGGTCGACCACATCGACGTCACGACCGCCCGTCAGCGCGGGATTCTCGTGTCGAACACTCCCGGCGTGCTGACCGAGGACACCGCAGACATGACGATGGCGCTGATCCTCGCGGTGATCCGCCGGATGCCCGAGGGGCTGGCGGTGATGCAGGCCGGCACCTGGGCGGGCTGGGCGCCGACCGCGTTCCTGGGCGGCCGGGTGGGCGGCAAGCGGCTGGGCATCCTCGGGATGGGCCGGATCGGGCAGGCCGTCGCGCGCCGCGCCCAGGCGTTCGGGATGCAGATCCACT
>CAZOHN010000294.1:0-3949 GCA_964579325.1 uncultured Rhodobacterales bacterium | reverse complement strand
CCACCTGGTGGTCGATCCACGCCTGTTGCACCGCATGCAGCGCATCGGGCGTGCCAAGCCCCTCGATGGTCGTGATCTCGCCCCAGACATCGGCCAGCGCCACCTGACACGACCGCACCGCCTCGCCGTCGATATGGACAGTGCACGCCCCGCATTGCGCGATGCCGCACCCGTACTTCACGCTGGTGATGTTCAGTGCGTCCCGCAGCGCCCAGAGCAGCGGCATATCGTCTGGCAGCTCCACCGTATGAGGGATTCCGTTGATCGTCAGTTCCATGCGCCTCGCTCCCATCACTGCTTCAATATCTTGATCCCTCGGGTCGCCGGGCAACTTGCAGATCGTCCTGATCGCTTGCAGATCGCTTCATTTCGCGACTCTCCGGCCTTGGGGATCAGGTCTTGCCCTTTGGTGCCACGAAGGGATGACGGCCGTGGAGCGATGCATCCTGCACCGCCCGGACCGTGAAGGCTCCCAGATCGGCAAAAATGATCGCGGCGAAGCTGGGCGTTGGGCTGGCGACCAGCACCACGCCCCCGGGCTTGTCCACGATCTTGCCAGGCCGCGTGACGATGGTGCCGAAGCTGGCGCTGCGGTTGGTTGCCATGAAGCGCGTCACGCCCATGTTGTCCCGCAGCATCCCGCGCGCCCCGGTGGCTGCGGCGGCGACCGGGGCGAGGAGCCTGAGGATCAGCGGGTTCGACCCATCCGGCTCGGGAGCGAAGAATACGGATTGGAACAGGAAGGTCCTGATAGCGGGTTCCGCGTCGAGAAGCGGCCACAGCCTTGCGATGAAGCGCGTCATCATCCCCTGGTCATACCCCGCGCCGTAGGTCCCTCCGGCGCAGCAGATGACATGGCTGGCACCGCTGATAGTCTCTCTCAGTGCCTCGACCGTCTCGAAATCTCCCTGCACGACGGTCAGACGGTCATCTTCAACGCCCATTCGGCCCGGATCGCGCGCCAGCGCCCGAACCCGGTGGCCGCCGCCCAGCGCATGGCGCACCACATGGTGACCGGTTCTCCCGGTGGCGCCGAACACCGCGATGGTCACGTCTTTCGGCACTCCATCGGGCACATGCATCAGCTACCTCCCTTGAAGTCCGCGATCACGTCCCGGCGAAACAGCAGCCCGAGCGCCAAGAGCTGGAAGCACATGAACAAGCCAATCCCCAGATAGACCGTCGCGGCCGAAGCCATTTCGACCGGCATGGGGCTGATCGCCTGCGTGATCAGGCCCTGCGCATAATCGAAGGCGCCCACGGCGTTGTAGGCGACAAGCGCGCCCCAGACCGCGATGCTGCGCTGGGTCCAGAACAAGTAGAGCATCACTGGCAATGCAAAGCTGATGATCGTGTCGCTGAGCCACGGGCCGAACCATCCATCGGGCGCGATCCCGCCGAACATCTGCAATTCGGGCAGGAAAAGCATCGTCTGCGCGCGAAAGATCGTGCCGGCCATCAACACGGCGATGGCCCATCGAAGGACTGGTTTCACGATGGCTCCATGGGAAGGGCTGTCGGACGGCGCGCTGGAGGAAGCATTTTCGCGGCCTATTGAACGGGTGTGAAATCCGCCGGCTCGTCAAAGACGACGAAGACCTGGCAGACCTCCGGCCCCAGACAATCCTCGGCATGGGGCACGCCGCCGGGCTGGAACCAGTAGGACCCGGGCAGAAGCTCGGGCCCCTGGTCCGGCTCGGACAGTTCCCAATGCTGCATCCGGCCGGTCACGACCATCGCCCAGTAGCCGTGGGTATGGGTGTGCGGCAGGACCTCGTAGCTGGCCGGGTCCAGGAGCGAGGTCATCGCCGTCGGCCGTCCCGTCCCGACCCCGCCATAGATCGCGACGCTGCGGACTCCGGGAGCCGGGAACGGGGCGAAGGCCACCTGATCGGCCGGAACCCGGATCTGGGCGTCGGGCTCTTGCGCGTGTTGTGCTTGCGCGGGCAGGCCAAGGGCCGAGGCCAGCAGGACGGCGGTGAATGGGCGGGCGAAGACGGTCCGGTGCATCGTGAATGGCCTTTCTCGTGTGGGGGAGGGATCGGTTCAGCGTGCGGGTCCGGCGGCACATGCGCGCAGGGCGTAGACGGGAATGGCAACGGTGATCAGGACCCGGGGGATGTGGCCGAGTAGCCAAAGTCCCCGGACCGTGGACGCGTTCTCCCCGGTCACCGGTCCGGTCAGCGCGATGGCCGTGTAGAAGCCCAGCGCGTCGCCCACGGGCGATCCGGTCGCCGCCGCAAGCCGCACGTTGAGCGGCATGTGCCAGAAGATCGTGATCAGCGAGACGGCAAGGTAGAGCCAAAGCGCGATCATCCAGTTCCGCCGCGCCTGGGCTTCCAGCCAATCGAGCCGGGCCGACAGGATCAGGCCCACCGGCATCAACAGGAACAGCGGCATGATCGTATAGAGGAAATTGCCGAACTGGGGGAAGAACTGCGCGACATAGTCGGCGGGAGGAAGACTGAGCCAGTAGACGCCCATCGACAGTCCGATGAAGAGATTGGCGCCGAAGAAGGCCGCCGAGGTGATGACGGCCAGCGCGTTGACACGGCGACGGTAGGGATCGGGTGTCATGTCGCAGGCTCCATCATGCGGGCGGGCGGTCCGGGTCCCGGACCACAGGAGGCGACCCGGACAGCAGGACATGCCTGTCCATGGCATGCTATGTCGGAATGCCGGGCAGATCCCACCGATCAGGGCTTGCCGATCGTTTCATTGTCTTGCAGATCGGCGCAGGGCCGTTGCCAGGAAAGTCGCAAGCGGGTCTTGTGCGGGGCAAAGCGATCGTCCTCGAGAGGCCTCCGGACATGCAGACGCACGAGCGATCCCCGAGCTACACATCCGCTGTCCTGTCGGGCCCGATCTGCGGGATGCTCGGTGTCGGCTGGGACGAGGCCCTCGCCCGGGCGGGCATCGACGCGGCCGAGCGCACCGACCGCGCCTTTCTGGTCTCGGCCGACGAGTATCTGCGCCTCTGGGCCGCGATGATGGACCTGACCGCGCAGCGGGACGTCTCGAAGCTTCTGGGTCTGCGGATGGCGGGCGGCCCGGCGATCCCGGTTCTCTTCGCCCTTTCGACCGCGCCCGATTTCGAGACCGGCATCACGCGCATGGCCGAGTTCAAGAGCCTGTTCGGGCCGATGCAGTTCGTCACGTCGCGCAGCGCCTCCGAATTCACCGTGCGTGTCGCCCCGGATGTGGCCACAGCCCTCCTGCCCGGATCGTTCAGCAGCCCCCAGATCATCTATCTGCATGCGCAGGCCGTGGCCCTGGCGCGTCAGGCGATCCGCCCCCTGCGGGTGTCCCTTCCCCTGCCGCAGGACGAACGGGACCGGCTGGCCGACGTCTTCGGCCTGGTCCCCGGGCAGGGCGAGGCCATGCTGACCTATGCCCGCGTCGATGCGCGCATGCCGTTCATCTCGGACAATCCTGAGCTTTGGGAGGCCACAAGGGAAGACCTTCGCGCTCAGGCCATGATCCAGTCCAAGGGCCTGCCTCTGGCGGACCGGGTCCGCGCCACGATGGTCGAGGCGTTTTCGATCACCGACCCGACGATCGCCCATGTCTGCAGTCGCCTGAAGCTGAGCCGGAGCACGCTCTTGCGGCGACTGGCGGACGAGGGGGTCACGTTCCAGTCGCTGCTGGATGAAACCCGCAAGGAGCTGGCGGTCCGCTATCTGGTCAAGAGCGACCTCAACAACCAGCAGATCGCGCATCTCGTGGGCTATCGCGATCCGAATGCCTTCCAGCGCGCCTTCCGGAAATGGACCGGGATGACGCCACGGGAACTGCGTGCCGCCCAGATGGGATGAGGATCGAAGCGGAGGTGTTGTCGACTGCGCGGTGAACTTCGGCTTCCCGCCCTCCTGTCCGGTGGGGAATCGACGAGAACGGCCCAATGCCGCCGGTCGGCACGGGCTATGTGCAGAGGCCTGTTTTCCCTGAA
>CAZOHN010000293.1:0-3973 GCA_964579325.1 uncultured Rhodobacterales bacterium | reverse complement strand
GGGAACAGGTGAGGGTGGGCTCACCCTGCGGTGATCGAGATTACTTCAGCCGATCAACAACCGATGCCCCGCCCGACCTGGCAAGCGCGATCAGGCTGGACTGGATCCTGGATGTGAAGACGGAACTGAACGTGCCGATGGGCGTGCGGTCCTCCCAGACGTAGGACCGCTCCAGAATATCGGTGTTGATCTCATCCAGCATGACCCATTTGCGGACATGGGGCTCTAGCCCCACGCGCTGCGACTCGATCTGTGGCACCTCGATGAATTTGCGCGAGGGCAAGGGCGGCTGCGTTGTGATCGGCAGGATGAACACTACGGTCTCGCTATCGGACTTGGCAACAGTGACGGCGATACAAACCGGCCGCGTCTTGCGGCCCTCAGTCTCGCCCGCCATCTGTTCGCGTTTCCACAGGAACGGATAGCGAAAAACCTCTCCAGCCGCAGGCTTAGTCATCCGCCTGCGTCAAGTCCTGCTCGAGCCCCTCTATCATCAGCGCCTTGAGATCCTCTGGCATCTCGTCGATCATGTGGGCCTGTTGCGTGGCCCCCCGCGCGAGCTGCTGGTACTGGTCCATGCTCATCAGCACGAATTTCGGCTTGCGATGCTTGGTGATCGCGATCGGCGACCGAATGGCCGCGTCAAACAGGTCACTGGTGTGCCGCGTAAGGTCGGCAGCCTTGAACTCGGGAAGCTCATGCATGATCAGGGTCTCCATTTGTGCAGAATATACATACTTTCTGGATATTATGCAAGAGATGGGTTGAGCCGCCCCATGTATCACCCAAACCGTCGCCCCGTTTCCGTGAAGGTATACTCGTTCACGATGATCCCTTCCTCGATTGTCTCGTCCGAGGTGAGGTGGTCATACTCAGCCTGAAGCTGGCGATAGAACCAACGGGCCAGATCGCGGATCGCCTCAACCACGGTTTCCTCGGCATCCTCGGTCGGCGGCTGCCAGGTGGGGCTGTCGCGGGTGACGTCCACGAACATGCTGTATTCGTGGTAATAGCGACCGCGATGGCTGATCTCGGCGGCTAGCTGGTAGAAGTTGCGCCGCTGGATGGCCTGCAGCCGGTCGGCGATGCTGTGCAAGGTTGCGTCCTGGGGCGCATAGGCGCGGATGCGTGCGGGTGCGCCCTTGGCGTGGCTGTAAAACCCTTCAAGACAGGCGCCGTCCCCCTGGCTCCAGAACCCAGAGAACCAGATGCAGGGCTTGGCCCGCGTCCCTCCGCCCATCAGGCGCACGGGTGTGGTTTTGAGCCGGACGCCGAGGATTTCGCAGACCCGCTCGAAATCCTCGTAGACCGCGTCCCACCAGTCGTCGTGGGGGCCGAGTTCGCGATACCAACTGCGGGCCTTGTCCTTGGCCGCATCCGAGAGTTCGGGAAACTGGTAGACGGTGGTGCAGATGACTTCAGACATGGGGGTCCTCCCCGTTCAGTGCCGCCGCCAGCCAGTCTTGCGAGCTGGTGGCACCAATCAATTTGCGCGCGCCAAGGTCGATGACATGCGCGCCACCGCCGAATGCCCCTGGACGCGGACGCGAACAGGTCACAGCGTAAGTGAACCCCCAAAGGCCGGTGAGATGGAGGTCGTGCGCAAGGCGCAGCACGAACCGGGTGACCGCCTCGGGGTCGCCGTGGTCTTCGCTGCGGATCCAGAGTTGTGAGCCGGAAGGATCGCTCTCGATCGTCAGGTCAAAACCACAACACAGGATTTCTGCCTCGGCAAAGGCGTCATTGCGCAGCGCGAGAAACGCCTCATAGGCGCGCGCGGCATTCTGGGGCGTGCCAACGTCCAGCAGGCACGAGAAACGGGTGAAATAATCCGCCATTGGGGTCTCCATAAGCAAAGGCCCGACCAAGGGCCGGGCGTGGGGTGTGATGGGTTGGGGTGATCAGGGGCGGCAGCGTCAGTCCGCCCCCACTGGGTTAGCCTTTGCCTGCAGGCGCGCATGGCTGGCCAGCATGGCGCGGTAAAAGCGCTGGCGCGCGACGCGAAGCCCGCGCATGCGCCGCAGGCTGGGATGCAATGCGCGGATCGCGGCGCGCAGCACAGTGCAGGGCCTGTCCTGAGGGGTTACCCCGAGGCGTGCATTGAACGGGTCCATCACCATGGCCCCTGCGCATAAGTAGCGGGGCAAGCTTGCGGCGGGCCGGAGGGGGCCACGTCATCGCACGGGTTGTACTCGAGCAGGTTTGCGCGCGCAGCGGCGTCGAAGCAAAAGGTGCCATCTGCAGCACGGGTCGTGCCGGATGCCGCGCGCAAATCCTGCAGCACATCGCAGGCGATGCGCGTAATCGCATGCCTGAGCGCCAGATTGCGGGGCACGGACCCGGGCTGCTCCAGCGCGACATAAGGAATGGTCAGATCGGGACAGGGCGGTTCCACATCATCGGCCCAGGCGGTAAGGCTTATGATCCGGCAGATGTCATGATCACAATGGAAGCTGACCATGACATGGGTGATGCCGGCATCGATCAAGTGATCATAAAGCCGGGTCATGTTGGTGGCCATCAGCGCGGCCAGGCGGGCCTCGGCCTCGGCATGCCGGGCCTGCAGTCCGTGAAAATCCGTGCGGGCCGGGGGCAGTGGGGCGGGTAATGTCGGGGTATTCTGGCGCATCGTTCTCTCCTTGAAACAGGCGGGAGACGTGCGCGTCGCGGGGTGATCGTTCCTCTTCCCCCGCAAGGCGCATCTCTGCCCTGCCCGCCTCTGTCTCTGTGCGCCTCACGCGGCCAGTTGCAGCGCGCGGGCGGCAAATCCGCGCCAGAGCGGATCGACGAGCCGCGCATCCAGAAGATCGGCACGCTGGCGCAGGCGCTGTGCCAGATCAGGCTCGCGCCAATCGGCGGCACGGCCCGCCTGTGCGCGCAGCTGGCTTGCCTCATGCACCACGGAGCGCGCCTCGGCCGCGCTGGTCACAGGATGGCACCAGGCCACAGCGCTCTCGCTGGCCGCACCCGCGAGCACCAGACGCGCGTCGCGGTCCAGAATGGCAATCATCTGCGGGGCAGCATCGGGGGCCATATCCTCGGCGTGAACGATCGCGCCCTGCATGGCCTCAGTCAGTGTGGCAAAACGGGCAAGGACCATGGGCGCGGCCCGGCCCGACATCTGCGCGGCGGGCAAGGGGTTCGGAACTGTCAGCGCGAAGGGGCGATTGGGATCAGCGGCGCCATTCGGCCAGTGTGGCGAGGGGCCGCTCGGGCGAGGGGTCGGGTGAAACGGCAGGGGCAAGTCGAACATTGCTCAAATCTCCGACGGCGCGGAAAGCCTCTCTCCCCGCTTCAAACCGTCAAAGACCAAACCACCGCCCTCTTCCTCGAAAGGGGGCGGCGGCGTTGATGTGGATAGCCATGCAGAATGTGAAACGGACGTGGCCGCCCGTTGCCCTGGGCAGCCACGTTCAAAAGGATCGTGTCAGCCGACCCGGTCGAGCAGCTTTTTCGCGCGCCCTTCCATGTCGAGGCGGGCGTCCTGCTGGGTCTTGTCGCGCGCAAGCCGCGTGATGCCCTGCACAAAATCGAACACGGTCTCGGGCAGCCGATTTGACTCCATGAGCACCTGCTCGATGATCTTGGCGGACTCGGGCCTGGAGAAGCCGCGCTTGCGCAGGAAGTCGTCTCGCTCCTCATCCGTGCGCGCCACGATCTGCTGTCGCGCCGCCTTGATGCCATTCACGAAGCCCTGCGGCGAGGAATTGGCAAAGCGCGTCAGCGCCGGGGCTGCCTCATGCGCGAAGCGGGAGGCCGCGTATTTCGAATGGCGGATGGTGATCTCCTGGAAATCCTCGACGCCCCACAGGTTGCGGTTCTGGCACACCGCGCGGAGGTAGAAGCTCGCCATGCCGAGCGTCTTCGCCCCCACCTCGGAGTTCCAGCAGTAGAATCCCCGGAAATAAAGGTCAGGAGAGCCATCGGGCAATCGCCCCGCCTCGATCGGGTTGTGATCATCGACCAGGAACAG
>CAZOHN010000292.1:0-3994 GCA_964579325.1 uncultured Rhodobacterales bacterium | reverse complement strand
GCCATCACGGTGCGGGCCGCACAGGAGATCGGCGCGCTGCCGATCGAGAACCAGATCGACTTTTCGCAGCGCAACCTGATCGCGCATTTCCTCGAGCGCAACGAGATGGTCGAGCCCATCGTGAAGGCCAAGGGCGTCGATGCGGCCGCGATCCTGCAACAGAAGATCGACTTCGTGCTGGTCGACGTGGCCTCGACGCTGGGGATCGACGTCTCCCATGCCTCGCGCCGCGACCTGCGGCAGATCGCGCAGCGGCTGGGCGGCGCGCTGCCGGCGGAGGTCGAGGGGCTGGCGGCGCTCTTGCGCTGGGTGGAGGGCGGCGGCGCCTGGCCGCGCATCACGTCCGAGCACCCGGCCTATTTCTACTCGCTCCGCGCCCGCCCCCATGCCGACCGCGACCTCGTGAACATGCTCCTGTCGGAACTGGCACCGCTCGACGTGCGGCAGCTGTTCATCTGCCACAAGGAGGCGTTCTACCGGGCCTATGCGGGCTGGTCGGAGGCCAAGCAGGCCTACGTCGCCGATTTCCTCGCGCGCGAATATGCCATCGACAAGGCCGGCGCCCGTACGGCACTCTTCGGCCCCGAGCCGGGCATGGCCGAGGAGCCGTCTGATACGCCCCCGGCCCCCGCCCCGTCCGACGCGCTGATCGAGCGTGTCGGCCCCTGGGGCGCCGTGAGGAGACCGCGCCGATGATCTTCGCCCTCGTCCGCCTCGCCGTCGTCTGGCTCGTCGTCCTGACGCTGTTCTACTTCCTGCTGTCGGTCTACTCGCGCTCGCTCCGCAAGGAGAAGCTGGAGAAGCAATGGGAGGCCCAGGGCCTGATGGGCGACAGGGAGGCTTACATTCGGGAGGGACTGGCCCGATATGATAGCTCACTGCGGCCGAAGCTGCTGTGGGGCGTCTACATCATCCCTTCGGTGGTGGCTGCCGTCGTGTTCTATTTCATCAACCTCGACTGAGGGTGCGATGCGTTACGTCAAATGGACCCTGATCGCGCTGGTGGTGCTGCTTGTCGCGGCCTTCCTGAACTACACGCTGCCGAGCCAGGACATCATGCGGATCGTCGGCACCGAGAACCGGCGAATCGACTTCGGCGAGAACTCGATCTTCTGGGCCGCGCCGGACGTGGGCAACGACCAGGTGCTGGCGGTGAACCGTGACGTGCGGTTCATCAACGCCATCGACGAGAACGGCCGCAGCCGGGTGTTCCGCAACGAGGATACCGGATGGGGCTGGCCGCCCTATTTCAAGATCGACAGTTCGAACCTGCAGGCCGAGGCGCAGAACCTCGTCTCGACCGAGGCCGCCCCGCGCTGGGTGGTGGTGACCTATTACGGCTGGCGGAGCCAGTTGCTGACGATCTTCCCCAACGCGGTGGCGGTGCGCGAGGTGGCCTCGCCCGACGTGCGGATCATCCCCTGGCTCAACATCGTGATCCTGACGGTGCTGGCGGGGATGCTGTTTCTGCTGTGGCGGATGTGGGCGCAGTTCCGCGAGCGGACCATCGACCCGGCGCTGGAGCGGGTGGGCGACACCTTCGAGGCGGTGGATGCCCGTGCCGACGAGGCGCGCGGGCGGTTGTCGCGCTGGCTCGACAGTTGGCGGGGCAAGCCGCCGCGCCGCCGATGAACGCCGCCGAGGCTACTGCGACAGCATCCTGAGACCCTGCGTCACGTCGGTCCGCACCGCGAGGCGCAGGCCCGGCTCGTCGCCGGCCCGAAGCGCGGCGATGATCATCCGGTGGTAGGGCGGCGGTTCGCTGCGCTTGAGGCGGGCATAGAGCGCGCGCATCGTGGGCCCCAGTTGCAGCCAGACCGTCTCGGTCAGGGCCAGGATCGCCGGCGCCTGGGCGCGCAGGTAGAGCGTGCGGTGAAATTCGAGATTGGTGCGGATATAGGCCACCGCGTCCTGCTTGACGACGGCTTCGGCGTTGGTGGCGTTGATCGCCTGGAGCCGCTCGATCAGCGCCATGTGCGCGCGCGGGAGGGCGCGGCTGGCCAGTTCGGGTTCGAGGATCGCGCGGATCGCGGCCAATTCCTCGATGCGCTCGGGGGTCAGCTCGGGCGTCGAGATGCGGCCCGAGGCGGAGAGGGTGAGCGCGCCTTCGGCCGCGAGCCGCCGGACTGCCTCGCGCGCCGGGGTCATCGAGACGCCGAACTGACGGGCCAGCCCGCGCAGCGTCAGCGGTGCGCCCGGCGCGATCTCGCCGTGCATGATCTGCGCCCGCAGCGTGCGGTAAAGCCGGTCGTGCGCGGCGATGTTCGAGGGCGCGCGGGGGGTTTCTAGGAGCATGGGACGACTGTGATCACAGCCGCGCCCCGCGTCAATTCCCGAAGCTGATCCGGTGCAGCGCACCGCCCTCGCGGCGCAGCCAGGCGCGGTGGCGCGAATAGTCGGGGCAGAGCCGCGCGACGACGGCCCAGAAGGCGGGGGAGTGGTTCATCTGGGCTAGGTGCGCGACCTCGTGGGCGGCGACGTAGTCGAGCACCTCGGGCGGCGCCATGACGAGCCGCCAGGAGAACATCAGGTCGCCCCTGGCCGTGCAGGAGCCCCAGCGCGAGCGCGGATCGCGCAGCGTGACCCGGGTGACGGCCCGGCCCAGTGTCGCGGCGTGCCGGTCGACCGCGGGGACGAGGCGGGCGCGGGCGGCCTCGCGCAGGAAGGCCGCGACGCGCAGGCCGGCGCGGTCAGCGTCGGGCGGGACCAGAAGGCGGTCGCCGTCGCGGCGCGGCCCGCGGACGGCCGCCGCCTCGATGTGCAGGAGGCCGCCCTCGAAGGGAATGTTTGCGCCGAGGCCGGCGACGGATGCGGCCGGGCGCCCGTCGAGCGCGGCGCGGATCCACCCGGCGCGCTCCTCGGCGAAGGCCATCGCCTCGCGGCGGCTGGCACGGAGCGGCAGGGTCAGCGTGACGCGCCCATCGAGGCCCGACACGCGCAGGGACAGCCGCCGCGCCCGGGCCGACCGGCGCAGCGTGATCTCGATTTCGGGATCGGCTCTCAGCCGTGCCGTCTCCATGCCCGCGCCGCGCCTCCCGGTCTTGTGCCCGTGCCGCCAATCTACCCGATCGCCCGGCCGCCGCCAGCCCCGGCGCGGCCCTGCAAAAGCCTTTGACTCGGGCAGGCACATGTGGCACGGGACCGCGATCTATCTCCCCCGAACCCATGCAGAGGTCCGAAGATGCCCAAGGCAGAATGGGGCGTGAAGCGCATATGCCCGACCACCGGCAAACGCTTCTACGACCTGAACCGTTCCCCCGTCGTCAGCCCCTATACCGGCGAAGTCGTCAACCTCGAGGTATCGCGGACGCGGACGGTCGTGGCCGAGAAGGCCGCTCCGAAGGAAGTCGCACGCACGATAGATGACCTCGAGGACGATGTGATCCTCGAGGAGGACGAGGACGACGTCGATCTGAACGACGAACTGCTCGATGACGACGAGGACGACACCGTGTCGCTCGACGACATCGCCGACGTCGGCGGCGAGGACGAGGAGCCCTGAGCGGGCACCGGAGCGCCCCGATTTTTCGCTTGCGGAAACGGGACCGCATCCCTAGATACCCGGCACGGGCGGCAACGCCCGGACCTCCGGTGGGGCCATAGCTCAGTTGGGAGAGCGCTTGAATGGCATTCAAGAGGTCAGGGGTTCGACCCCCCTTGGCTCCACCAAACAAATCTCTTATGTTCTTGTTTTATAAGTGAAAAATTCCGAATGGTGGCAGAAGGCCCCCCAATTCGCCTCCCATTTCTCTTAGTGAGAGACCGTACACCACGCAGCCATCTCCAGAGACTAGTGTGGTCACATCAACCCGTGGTTTGAGGTCTGGCTCTTACCAGACGGCGTTCGATGAACGACTCATCGACGCTGCCGGTCACATAAGGTCGCGTATTGACCAAGGCCGCCCGAACGACGAGTACCTCATCCTCCCCCGGAGGATGAGGTGGCGCGGAAAAACCACTCATCCCGGTTGTTCAGATTTCCAGAACCACCTCT
>CAZOHN010000291.1:0-4010 GCA_964579325.1 uncultured Rhodobacterales bacterium | reverse complement strand
GGGGCCGCATGAACGGCGTCCGCGTCTGGGGCGAACCCCTGGTGCAGCACCTCCTGCTCGACGAAGGCGAATACGCTCACCCCGACTGGGACCACGCCGCCCAACGCGTCATGTCGCCCCCGTTCCGCGACAAGCGCCACCAGGACAGCCTGTGGTCCGGCCTCTCGGGCGGCTCGCTCTCGGTCGTCGCCACCGACCACTGCGCCTTCACCACCCAGCAGAAGCGCATGGGCCGCGGCGACTTCACGAAAATCCCCAACGGCACCGGCGGTCTGGAAGACCGGATGTCGCTTCTGTGGACCCACGGCGTCATTCCCGGCCGCATCACCGCGCAGGAATTCGTCGCGCTCACCTCGGCCAACATCGCCCAGATCCTCAACATCTACCCCCGCAAGGGCGCGATCCTGCCCGGCGCCGACGCCGACCTCGTGATCTGGGACCCCAAGGCCACCAAGACCATCAGCGCGGAAACCCAGATGTCGGCCATCGACTACAACGTGTTCGAGGGCTTCACCGTGACGGGGATGCCGCGCACCACGCTCTCGCGCGGCACCGTGGTCTGGGGCGAGGGCGCCCGCGCGCCGCAACCCGGCCGTGGCCTGCACATCCGCCGCCCCGCGAACTCGGCGCTCTCGCGCGCCCACAGCCAATGGCGCGACCTGATCGCGCCCCGCCCCGTCGCCCGCGACGAGGCGCTGATGCCGATCGGCGTCTGACCGGAAAGACCAAGGGAGGAGACCCCATGCCCAAGAAGATCATGTGTGCCTTCGGCACCGACATCGACAGCGTCGCCGGCTGGATCGGCAGCTACGGCGGCGGTGACAGCCCCTCCGACATCCAGCGCGGCATCTTCGCCACCGAAGTCGGCGTGCCGCGCCTGCTGCGCCTGTTCGACCGTTACGGCCTCAAGACCTCGTTCTTCATCCCCGGCCACTCGCTGGAAACCTTCCCGAAAGAGATGGAGATGATCGTCAAGGCCGGCCACGAGGTCGGCGCGCACGGCTACCTGCACGAAAACCCCGTCGCCATGACGCCCACGCAGGAAGAGGACGTGCTGGCGAAATCGGTCGACCTCATCAAGGACCTGACCGGCGCCAAGCCGCGCGGCTACGTGGCGCCGTGGTGGGAAATGTCGGCCAACACCGCCGCACTCCTGCTGAAATACGGCTTCCGCTACGACCACTCCCAGGGCTACCGCGACTTCCAGCCGTTCTACGCCCGGGTGGGCGACGAATGGAACACCATCGACTATTCCAAGACCGCCAAGGAGTGGATGCACCCGCTCAAGCACGGGCGCGAGATCGACCTCGTCGACATCGCGGCCAACTGGTATGTCGACGACCTTCCCCCGATGATGTTCATGAAGGCCGCGCCCAACAGCCACGGCTTCGTCAACCCCCGCGACATCGAGGAGATGTGGCGCGACCAGTTCGACTGGGTCTACCGCGAGATGGACTACGCCGTCTTCGCCTTCACGATCCACCCCGACGTCGCCGGCCGCCCGCAGGTGCTCCTGATGCTCGAGAGGCTCATCGAATACATCTCGCGCCACTCCGGCGTCGAATGGCTGCCCTTCGAGGACATCGCCGAGGACTTCCGCGCGCGCTACCCCTTCGCGGGCAAGGAACGGCCGCCCGTGATCTAGGGCAGGGGTCACGCCCATGTGCAACGCCTGCGGCTACCCCGCCCGCCCCGGCCACTGGATCGACGCGGGCCTCGCCACCGCGATGGACCGCCGCCGCGCGCTCCACACCCGCGCGGGCCTCCTGACCCGCGCGCTGCGTCCCCTGGGCCTGCGCGCCCACGCCTCCGCCACCGGCCTCGTGCTGGCCCATGTCACCGGGGCCAGCGCGGTGGTGGCCGACCCGGCCGACCTCTGGCCCACGGTCGAACGGCTGGCGGGCCGTCCGTTCGACCCGCTGGCCGATCCCTTGGCCGATGGCTGATCCACCCGCCGAAGGCCGCCTTCCGCTCACCATCCTCGGCGGCTGGCTCGGTGCGGGAAAGTCGACCTGGCTGCGCCACCGGCTCCACACCGGCGAAGCCGCCCTCGTCCTCGTCAACGAAGCCGCAGGCGTGCCGGTCGACGACGCGCTCTTCGGCCCCGCGCCCGTCGTCCTTCCGCCCGGCTGTGCCTGTTGCGAGGGGCGCGCGGGCCTCATCGCTGCCCTCCGCGCGCTGGCCGACCGGCGCAGCAAGGGCGAGGCGCTGCCACCCCTCGTCCTCGAAACCTCCGGCCTCGCCGACCCCGCCGCGATCCTCGAAGCCATCGCCGCCGACCCGGTGGCCACCCGCCACGTCCGCGTGACCGAAACCCTCGTCCTCGTCGATGCGCTTCACGGCGCGGCGGAGCTTGCCGCAGGTGCGCTCGCCGTGGCCCAGATCCGCGCCGCCTCGCGCCTCATCCTCACCAAGACCGAGGCGGCGGACCCCACCGTCACCGCCCGCCTCGCCGCCACGCTTGCCGCCCTCAACCCGGCCGCCGCGCTGGAGGCGGCTGTCGCCGGCGTCCCCGTGCCGCTGCCCGACTGGCGCGGCGCGGCGCCCCTGCCGGTCGCCGCGACCACCCGCCCGGTCACCGCCGTCACCCTCACGATCCCGCAAGGCACCGACTGGGCCGCGCTCTCGCTCTGGCTCTCGGCGCTCCTGCACGTCCACGGCGACCGGCTGGTCCGCATCAAGGGCGTCGTCCGCACCCCCGCCGGCCGCCTCCTGATCCAGACCGTCCGCCACCAGGTCCAGCCACCCGAGATCATCCCCGAGGGGCAGGGGCAGGACGACATCCTCGCCGTGATCGGCGAAGGAGCGCGGGCCGAAACCCTGTCCCGCGCGCTCGCCCGCTTCCTCGGCTAGATCAGTCGGAGACCTTCAGGATCAGCTTGCCCGCCGTCTGCCGGCTCTCCAGCGCGGCGAACATCTCGCCCGCACGCTCCATCGGGAACACCCCCGCGACGGGCAGCTTCAACCGCCCGTCCACGATCATGCCCGTAACCTGCGCGATCCCCTCCGCCCAATAGGGCGCGGCGTTGTCGAGGTGGCCCAGATGCATCCGCGTGAAGGTGAGCGACCGCCGTACCAGCCGCTCCCAGAGGTTCGGGAGCGGCTTGCCCTCGGCCTCGCCATAACTCACCACATGGCCGAGCGGCCGGATGCAGTCGAACGACCGATCGAGGATCGTGGCCCCGGTCGAATCCACCACCTTGTCCACGCCCCTCCCGCCCGTGGCCGCGTTCGCCACCGCGACGAAATCCGCCTCGGCCCGGTTCACCACGATCTCCGCACCCATCTTGAGCGGCGCCGCCTCCTTGCCCGGCGTCCCCACCGTGCCGATCACCCGCGCCCCCGCCGCGATGGCAAGCTGCGTGAGCTGCAACCCCACACCGCCGCCGATGGCATGGATCAGGACCCAGTCGCCCGGTCGCGTCACGCTCACGGTGTGCAGCAGGTGCCAGGCCGTCAGCGACTGCACCACGAAGGCCGCCGCCTGCTCGAACCCCATCGCATCGGGCAGCCGGATCAGCCGCGGCGCGGGCACCACGCAGTACTCGGCGAAGGCGCCCGCGTCCTCCGGGAAGGCCGCAACCCGGTCGCCCGCCGCCCAGCCCGTGACACCCGGCCCGACCGAGACGATCTCGCCCGCCAGTTCCAGCCCCGCCACCAGCGGATAACCCTTGGGGTGCGGATAGATGCCCTGCCGCATCATCAGGTCGGCGAAGTTCAGCCCCGCGCGGCGCACCCGCACCAGCACCTCGCCCGGCCCGGCCTCCGGCGCGGGCACCTCGCGCAACAGCGCTCCCGCCGCCGCTCCCGGCGGATCGAAGACCAAGGCTCTCATCTGACGCATCCCCTCGCTGGCGGGACCTGCCCGGTCCCTGCCGCCACCTTGCGAAACTCCGCCCCCCCGGCGCAAGCCGCGATCTGCGCCCGGTTGCTCTCGCGGCGCGCGGTCGCCCTGAAACCGGGCCTCGCGCCGACGATCCGGCGGAGGCCCCGCGCGGGCGCGGGGCCGC
>CAZOHN010000290.1:0-4022 GCA_964579325.1 uncultured Rhodobacterales bacterium | reverse complement strand
CGTGGTCTGGACCAAGGCGCCCAGGATCATCGGCGCCTTCGCCCAGACCACCACCGTCCGCTCCAAGCGCGGCCTCTACCTCGCCATCCCGACCCCGGCCGCCGGGCGCTACGGCGATGGCCGGCGCAAGATCACGCCCCTCGGTTGGGAGCGCCGCACCGGCCTTCGGCTGCGCTTCGTCTACCGCCGCAACGGCCCGTCGCTCCTCGTCGCCGACAATGCCCGGCTCACCGGTCGCGGCATGGCGGTGGGTAATACCGGCAGGCGGAGGGGCAGCAGCTACACGCGCCTCCAGGGACGCACCACCGTGCCGATCTTTCTCCTCGTGCCGCAGGTGACCTTGCAGAAGCGGCTCGATATCGAAGCACCGGCCGCCACGTGGGCACGGCGCCTGCCGGGGCTCGTCGATCGGGCGTGGGTGGCGTAGTCCAGCTGATCGCGCTGGGCCAATCGGCTCGTTGCGCGGTCGCCGGATCACCTCCGGCGGTTCTGAGCGCCGCGCACGCGCGATTGGGCGCGGCCGCGGGGCCGCCCGGAGCCGCCGGCTACGGATACCGGCTGCTGAGAAAGCGCCGGGTTTCGTCCATGACCGCGAGCATTTCGCCCAGATGGGGTGTAATAGCCGGGTGCCCGGCCAAGTCCGCAACCGCGTCAGGCGTGGCCAGTTCAGAAGCGTGCAGGGGCGCATAGCGGAAATCCTGCCCCGTCGCGCCGGCATCGGCCAGCGGCTGAAACGCCTGCGAGAGCCATTCGATCCAGACCAGCTTGAGAAATGGTACTGCAGAGGGCGTTGGCGCGCTGCGGGTCAGCGCCTCCTCTACCCAGCGCTCGAAGCCCGCAACCATCTGCACAGCGTCGCCGTGCGGCGTCGCCACGGCGAGCCCGAACAGATCCGTCCCGGCAACGCCGTGGACCGCGACCGCGGTAGCGCAGTCTTCCTCCGGGCTGGTCGCACCGTAAGGGCCGGGCGGGTCGGGACGCAGGACGACCTGCCCGGGTCCGACCAGCTCCCCTGCATCATCGACGCTATCAAGAAAGTCGAGGGATCGCGGATAGCCAGTAACGGGGCGCAGCTGCCAGCCGCCGAACTCGGACATTCTGAATGAAATCTGCTTGCAGAGATCATTTACAAAAGGGGCGAGCCAGAAGAGGATCTGTGCCTGGTGATAGGGTCGCGGACCGAGCCGGTTCATCCGGTCAGCCTCGGTCATCAGGTAGCGGACGGCAATGTCGGCGCGGCCGATGGTCTCGAGAATGCGCAGGAAGTCCTGGTTGAAGGCGATCCAGTCTTCATCCGATAAGCGCTCCAGCTCCGGTCCGTAAAGCGTTGTCAGCCGGGCCTTCCAAGCGGCAACGTTGGGGAAGCGTTCACGCTCACTTGGCGACATGTGGCGCAGCAGCAGGCGGAACATCCGACCGAAGCTGCGGGTCTCGTAGGTCAGAGCGCTTGCGATCTCAGCGAACCCGGCCCCAGTCTCATCGCCGTAGGCGAAGCGCGAGACAGCAGTACCCCAGGCAGACCATAGCTGGGCTCGCGCGTCGTTTGGCGGAAGTTCGGCAATGGCATAGGCATCGGCGGCCTCCCCGAATTGGCGGGCGAAGAACGCCTCTCGCGGGATCGCGCGACGCAAGTCCTCAGAAATGTTGTCCAGCACGGGGTCCAGGGTCGACCGTGCCCCAAGGGGCCGAATTGCGGCCCAAAGCGCCTTGTAGGGCACCAGACGGAAATCCTGGGGATTGGCGGCGGCGGCGAGGCGCAAGGCCTCGAGCGCGATCAGCAGGGGATAGGGGCGCAAGCCGTCGGGCGCGCGTTCGGCCGCGCGATAGGCCTTGGCGGCAATAACCAGGGAGGGGACGGCAGCGAGGTTTAGGCGGCGGGTCCGGGCCCGCTCGCCAGGTTGTAGACCCACAGGATCCTCGGCCGCCGGAACCTCACGCAAGGTGAAGCGGGCGCTCAGGCCGTAGGCAGAGCTCGAGGACCGCTCGCGGATCACGTGGATGCCGCGCTGGGGGACGATCTCGCGCACCACGGCATAGGCCTCGAAGTCGAACTCGCGATGCAGATCCGGGGCCCGGGCGAAGAGATAGCGGGCTAGGTCGTCGGGCCGAGGGAACCCGACTGCTGCCTCCAGCGCCGCGAGGTCCGCGGGATCCAGCCGGTTGAGTGGCACCTCGTCAGCCTGCGCGCCCGAGGCTAGCACCGCTGCCTCCATCAGCCGCGCCAACGACGCGCGGCCTGTGGGTTCGCGCATCAGCTCGGTCCGGCTAAGTACCAGGGCCTCGCGCCAGACGGCCAGCGGATCTCCGGGCCCTTCGCCGCGGTCGAGCATCGCCTGTACTTCGGACGAGGCCTCGAGTCCGAAGGCCTGATCGAGGAAAGCAAGGACCAAAGGCGACTGCGCGTGGAGAGGGCTCGCCAACGCTCCCAGAAGCGCAGCTGCAAATACAAGGACCCTCATCACGGCACAGGGCCATCGAGTTGATCCGACATCGTCACCGTCTCGTTCTTGGAGCGCAACAGTGTGAGCGTGACCCCGCCCTCCAGCGGAGACCCGGCCCCGTCGCGGACAGACAGCGTCTTGACCTTTTGTCCCGCAGGACTGTGGAAGGCGGGTTGCACCGTCAGGGTGCCCGTAGTGCCGGGGAATGTCAGGGTCGGACAGAAATGCACGAAGGCCGCATCGGCTGCACTGTCCGCCTTGATCCGCGCGGGGAAGACGATCTCGGTCCGCCCGCCGACTAGGTAGGGCGGGGAGATCTGAAAGTTCACGGTCCTCTCGAGCACCGTCGAGGCCATGTCGCCAGTCAACTCGTCGGGTCCGCTCGCGGCGAGGATCTCAAGATGAATGTCGCCCAGCACGAAGTCTTCGGGCAGGTTCTCGAACGCGAATTGCAGGCACGAGCTGGAGTTCTCGACCGGGACCTCGGTCACCGCGACGATAGGTTGTACCGGGCCATCGATCAGCTCGATCACCTTCTCAATGAGTCCGATGGACTTGGTGAAGAAATCCAGCACCAAGACAACAGCGACCAGAACTACGGCGATCGGCGCCCAGAGGCGGCCGAAAAGCGAGCTTGGGGGCTGATCGTTCGGGGGCATAGCCGGAACTTTCCGATTATCCTTCTTATCATGACTGTGCCGCCCACGAAAGCGATGATCAAGCCAATGTTCGCCCTTATGGGCTGTTGGGTGGTCCCCTTGGGTCACAGATACCGCCGCAAACATCGTGCGGCGGCGGAGATGAAACAAATTTTGGCGAAGTTCGGACGGACCTTTTCCCGTCGCCGACGCTGCGTGCCGACGATCTTGTGGTGATCCCGGTCACGCGCGCTGTGTCCGCAAGCCGACGTCTGCGGTCGGGGGAAAGCTGCGGCTTGCAGAATGACTGCTTCGCTCGTTCGGCTGCTAATCAATGCCATCGCCAAACAGCTGGGAAGGGCCGGTCACGTCGATGGCCACGCACGGGACATATGGTGCAATCCCTCGTCGCCCTCTGCCGGTCTCCCGCACGACGTGGAGGTATTTTTCTACCGCCATACAGGACAGATTCAGGCCATGTAGCTTCTCGTGTCCAGGCGGGACAAGGAAGGCGCGTCGACAGCAGAAATGCAGGACGCCGCCCTATTCTACTGAAATGAGGGTGGCGCACCAAGCGTTCTGCCGGTGTTCAACTGCCCCTTTAATGGTGAAGGACCCCCCCTGATGTCTCGACCCGAGCAGAACCTTATGGCTCTGTTGCAGCGCCTGCAGTCTGGCCTTGCCGCCACTGTCCGCCGCAACGAGGCGCTGCCCGAGCGGGTGCCCGACGCGGGCCTCATCATCATGCGCGACGGCGACCCCGGTGAGCCGGATGTCACCCTCAACCCCCGAACCGAGTTCTACAGTCACCGCGTCGAGCTCGAGCTGTTCGTCAGCCAGCCGACCGCTGGTGGGGGCGAGACGTTGCTCGATCAGCTGGTCGCTGATGTGCACGCAGCTCTCGCACCCGACCCGTCGCTCGGCGGCCTCGCCGAGAACCTCG
>CAZOHN010000289.1:0-4040 GCA_964579325.1 uncultured Rhodobacterales bacterium | reverse complement strand
GCGGCGTAGTCGGCATCCTCGGGACGGCTCACGAGGTGGTCGGCGTCGTCGAGCGTGACGAAGCTCTTCGGGTGCCTGGCGGATGTGAAGATGCGCGTGGCGTTGTCGATGCCGACGATGGCGTCGCGGGGCGCGTGCAGCACCAGCAGCGCCCGGTGCAGCCCGGCGATCGCGGGGGCGAGGCTTTCGCCCTGCACGTCGCGCACGAAGTCGCGCCCGATCCGCACCGGGCGGCCGCCCAGATCGACTTCGGCCGACCCGTCGGCCTCGATCCGGTCGAGCGCCCCGGCGAAGTTGTGGGTGACGTGACCGGGGTCGAACGGCGCGCCGATCACGGCGACAGCCTTGACCGAAGCCATCCCGGCGGCGGCCTTCAGGACAGCGGCGCCGCCCAGCGAATGCCCGATCAGGAGCCCCGGCGCCATGCCCCGCCCGGCAAGGTAGTCGGCCGCAGCCCCCAGATCGGCCACGTTCGAGGAAAAGGTGGTGTTGGCGAACTCGCCCCCCGAATGGCCGAGGCCGGTGAAGTCGAAGCGCAGCACCGCGATCCCGGCCGCGGCGAGCCGCTGGGCGATCCGGCGGGCGGCCGCGATGTCCTTGCCGCAGGTGAAGCAATGCGCAAAGAGCGCGGTCGCGAGGTGCGGACCATCGGGCAGGTCGAGCCGGGCGGCGAGGCTGGCGCCGGTGGCGCCGTCGAACGTGACCTTCTCGGTCGGCATGGGAGACTCCTTCGCTGACGTCCTCCCAACCTGCGCCCCCAATCGCCCGTGCGGCAAGCCGTGTGTCCGGTCGGTGCCGGGAAGGTGAGATTTCCGGCGCGAGCGCGAGCGGATGTTTCAGTCCGCCGGCCACATCCGGCGCCACGCTCCGCCGCCACCCAAGGCCCCCAAAATGCCTGAATTTCCTCGCAAGAGACGAAACATGATGACCGGACCTCGCATTCTGCTGCTCGCCCTCGTGCCGATCCTGACGGCGCAGGAAAGCGCCGCGCAGCCCTACAGCACCAGCTTGGCGCAATGCGCAGGGCTCTACCAGAACGCCGCGCAGTGGGTTTCGAGCGAGGAGTCCGTCGAACGCCTGATGGCCATGACGCGCCGGTTTCACGCCGCCTCGATAGCGCGCGCCCAGGCCGAGGGGATCGCGGACCCCGAGGGCGAAATGACCCGGCTCATGGACCGGCAAACGGAGGAATGGGAGGCCCTCGGGTCGCCGTTCTTCTTCTCGCAGGACTACAGGGACTGGACGTCGTACTGCCGGAAATTCGGACGAAGCCAGGGCATCGACGTCACTCCCTGACCGCCTTTGGCGCGCCTTTCCGCTCTGCCCGGCAGCGGTCGGAGCAATAGCGGACCTCGTCCCAGACCTTCTCCCACTTCTTGCGCCATGTGAACGGCCGCCCGCAGGTGGCGCAGACCTTGGTGGGCAGGTCGCCCTTCTTTGTCATCCGGGCCATCTCAGAGGTCGAAGCTCAGTTGCCGGGAGGGGGCCTTGCGGCCCGTGCGCGACGCACGGTCGTTGACGAAATGCCGCCCCGCGCCGCCGTCCTTGCGGCTGGCGTGCTTGACCGCCACCCGCGCGGCCTCGGCCCGGAAGCCCGGCGCTGAGCGGAGCGCAAAGACCGCCTCCTTGGCGGCCTTCGCCGCCTCGGCGGGATCGACCACCGGGGCCGGGTAGCGCAGCCGCCCCGCCCCGCCCCAGCGCCATGGCTCGTGCAGGAACGGATCGGGCACCTCCGCAAGTTCCGGCACCCAGGCGCGGGTGAAGGTGCCCGCCGGGTCCTGGTCGTGGCCCTGTTTGACGGGGTTGTAGAGCCGGATCGTGTTGATGCCGGTGGTGCCCGACTGCATCTGCATCTGGCTCCAGTGGATGCCGGGGTCATAGTCGGTGAAGGCCCGCGCCAGGATCGGCCCCGTCGCCCGCCAGTCGAGCCACAGGTGGTAGGACGCGACCGAGACCAGCATCGAGCGCATCCGGAAATTGAGCCAGCCCGTCGCGCGCAGCGACCGGATGCAGGCATCGACGAAGGGCAACCCCGTCTCGCCCGCCTCCCAGGCCGCAAGCCGGGCGGCATCGGGCACGGGCGGGCGCAGGGCTTCGGTCGCGGGGTGCAGGCAGCGGCGGTCGAGGTCGGGGAAGTCCTCGAGCTTCTGGCCGAAGTGGTCGCGCCAGGCCAGCCGCGACTGGAAGGAGGCGAGGCTCGCGCCCCAACCGCCGCCGGGCCGCTCGGCCGCACGGGCGAGCCCCGCCTGCACCGCCTCGCGCACCGACAGCGTGCCCCAGGCCAGGTGCGGCGAGAGGCGCGAGCAGGCGGTGGCGCCCGCAAGCGGCGAGGACATCGCGCGGCGGTAGTCCTCCCCGCGCTCGGTCAGGAAAGCCCCCAGCGTGACAAGCGCCGCCGCGCGGCCGCCCGCCTGCCGGCCGGGGCACGGGTCGGGTGAAAGGCCGAGGTCGGTGGCGGATGGGATCGCGCCGGGGTCAAGGCCCGGCGGCAAGGGCGGCAGCGCTTCCGGCGCAGGCACCGGCGCCCCCCGCACGAACCGTTCCCGCCGCGCCGCCCAGCCGTCGCGCGAGGCGAGGCGGCGGACCACGCCCGAGTGCGGCAGTTCCACCCAGCCAATCCCCTGCCCCCGCGCCCAGGCCGCAACGGCCCTGTCGCGCGCATAGGTCCAGCGCGTCCCCGTCTCCTCGTGGCTGACGATCTCGGCCACCCCAAGCGCGGCATGGAGCGCGGCAAGAACCTCGACCGCATCGCCCCGGCGCAGCACGAGCGGCGCGCCCAGCCGCGCAAGCCCTTCCCGCAGGCCGGCCAGGCTCTCGGCCACGAAGGCCCACTGCCGGCCAGAAGCATCCGCCTGCGCCCAAAGCCCCGGCTCGGCGATGTAAAGCGGCACGACAGGCCGCCCGCGCGCAGCGGCCAACGCCAGCGCAGGGTGATCGGCGGTGCGCAGGTCGCGCTTGAACCACAGCAGAGTGACAGCCATGGCAGGCGATCTAGGGGCGGTGGACCGGTCGGAAAGGGCGGCAGTCACCGCCAGCCGTAGATGTGGTCACGGATGACGGCACCATCCTCGGTCTCGTCGCGCTGGCCAAGGTCGTCACCGCCCATCGCCTTGTAGAAGCCCCGCGCCCGGTCGTTGCCCTCGACCACGAAACAGGTGAAGGGCAGCACCCCCCGCACCGCACCGAACAGCGCCCGGCCGAGGCCGAGGCCCTGCGCGGACCCGAGCAGGTAGATCGCGTGCAGTTCTTCCGGCCACCCCGATCCGGCGAAAGCGGCCTCACGGTGCGGCCCGGCCGAGGCAAAGCCCAGACCATCCACCACCGCAATGCGGCTGCGGCCCGCCGCGATCGCCGCGGCCCATTGGCGCTCCCTGCGCTCGACCGTGGCCCGCACGATGAATGCCTCGGGCAGAAGCCCGGCATAGGTCTCGGCCCAGGCCGCCACATGCACGCGGGCCATCCAGGCGGCATCCTCGGGGCAGGCGGGGCGAACCTCACGCATCCGCCCTTGGTGCCAAAGCCGGCACCGCACGGCAACCCGCAGCCTTGCCCACCCCCACCGCCCGGCATAGGTTCGCCCCCCGGCAGACCCGCCGGCAGATCTTGAGGAGGGACGAAAGATGCAGGACACCGCACCCCAGGCCGTTCACCTCGAGGACTACGCCCCTTTCCCCTTCCGCCTCGACAGCGTGGCGCTGACCTTCCGGCTCGACCCGCAGGCGACGCGCGTCCTGTCGGAGCTGCGGATCGCGCCCACGGCCGCGGGGCGGCGCGAGCTGTTCCTGCACGGCGAGAACCTCACCCTGATTTCCCTTGCCATCGACGGGGTCGAGCTTGGGCCCGGCGGCTACACGCTCACCGACACGGGCCTCTCGGTCCGCGCCACGCGGCTGCCCGAAGGCCCCTTCACCCTGAAAGCCGAGGTCGAGATTGCCCCCGAGGGCAATACCGCGCTCGAAGGGCTCTACATGTCGAACGGCATGTACTGCACCCAGTGCGAGGCCGAGGGCTTCCGCAAGATCACCTTCTACCCCGACCGC
>CAZOHN010000288.1:0-4066 GCA_964579325.1 uncultured Rhodobacterales bacterium | reverse complement strand
GCCGACCGCGACGCCCGCCATGTGGCGATGGCGGACCGGGCGGTGCACATCGGAGGCGCGGCCCCGGCCGACAGCTACCTGCGCGGCGAGCGGATCATCGCGGCGGCGCGGGAGACCGGCGCCGAGGCGGTCCACCCCGGCTACGGGTTCCTGTCGGAAAACCCCGGTTTCGCCGAGGCGGTCGAGGCGGCGGGCCTTGTCTGGATCGGGCCCCCTGCAAGCGCGATCCGGGCCATGGGCCTCAAGGACGCGGCCAAGCGGCTGATGGAGGAGGCGGGCGTGCCGGTCGTCCCCGGCTGGCACGGAGAGAACCAGGACCCCGAGCATCTCGCCGGTGCTGCCGAGGCCATCGGGTTCCCGGTGCTCATCAAGGCCGTGGCGGGCGGCGGCGGCAAGGGGATGCGGCGGGTCGAGCGGGCGGGGGGCTTCGCGGCCGCGCTCGCCTCCGCGCAGGCGGAGGCGCGGGGCGCCTTCGGCGATGACCGTGTGCTGATCGAGAAGTATGTCGACCAGCCGCGCCACATCGAGGTTCAGGTCTTCGGCGACGGCACCCGCGCAGTGCACCTCTACGAACGCGACTGTTCGCTCCAGCGCCGGCACCAGAAGGTGATCGAGGAAGCGCCCGCGCCCGGCATGACGGCGGAAGTGCGCGCCGCTATGGGCGCGGCGGCGGTGCGGGCGGCGGAGGCCATCGGCTACAAGGGCGCGGGGACGGTCGAGTTCATCGTCGATGGAAGCCGCGGGCTGCGCACGGACGGCTTCTGGTTCATGGAGATGAACACCCGCCTTCAGGTCGAGCACCCGGTGACCGAGGCGGTGACCGGCATCGACCTCGTCGAGTGGCAACTGCGCGTGGCATCGGGTGAGCCGCTGCCGCTTGGTCAGGACGATATCCCGCTGAGAGGCCACTCCTTCGAGGCGCGGCTTTACGCCGAGGATCCCGAGGCCGGGTTCCTGCCCGCGACCGGGCGGCTCGCGCACCTTGTCTTCCCGCCCGGCATCCGCGCGGAGACAGGCGTGCGGACGGGCGACACGATCAGCCCGTTCTACGATCCGATGATCGCCAAGATCGTGGTCCACGGCCCGACACGCGCGGCGGCGCTGACCCGGCTTGCGCGGGCGCTGGAACAGACCGAGGTCGCGGGCACTGTGACGAACCTCGCCTTTCTGGCGCGGCTTGCGCGGCATCAGGGCTTTGCGCGCGGCGAGGTGGATACCGGGCTGATCGGGCGTGAGCAGGACGCGCTCACGGCGCCCGAGGAACCGTCTGCTGCGGTTCTGGTGCTGGCGGCACTGGCCGCGGCGGGGGTGGGTGACGGCGGGGCGCTGGAAGGCTTCGCGCTCTGGACGCCGCTCCGGCAGACAGTGACGGTCGGCGAGGTGTCGGCTGTGGTCGTGCCGGAGGGCGCCGGGCGGTTCCGGGTTGAAATCGCGGGCGCGCGCCATCTTGCCGAGCGCACACCCGACGGCTGGCGGGTCGACGGGGCCAAGGCGCCGGGGCGGGCGGTTCGCCTGCCGGGGCGCGTGGCCGTCTTTGCCGGTCGTGCGTGGGAGTTCGCGCTGCCCGATCCGCTCGACCGTGGTGCGGCGGCGGGCGCAGGGGGCGATGTGGTGCTCGCGCCGATGCCAGGGCTTGTGAAGGCCGTCCATGCCGTAACGGGGGCTTCGGTGACCGCGGGAGACCCGCTTGCTGTTCTGGAAGCGATGAAGATGGAGCACACCCTTGTTGCGCCGCGCGACGGGGTGGTGGCCGAGGTCCTGGCCGAAGCCGGAGCACAGGTCGAGGCGGGCGCGGCACTGGTGCGTCTGGAGGCTGGTGCATGAGCGAGCCGGTCGAGATCGTCGAGGTTGGTCCGCGCGACGGGCTCCAGAACGAGCCGCGCGCCATTCCGACAGCCGAGAAGATCGCGCTGGTGGATCGCCTGAGCCGCGCGGGCTTCCGCCGGATCGAGGTGGCGAGCTTCGTCAACCCGCGCTTCGTGCCACAGATGGCGGATGGTGCGGCGGTGCTGGCGGGCCTCCGGCGGGCGCCCGGGGTGCGCTACGCGGCGCTGACGCCGAACCTGCGTGGCTTCGAGGCGGCGTTGGTGGCGGGCGCCGACGAGGTGGCGGTGTTCGCCTCGGCGTCCGAGGGGTTCAGCCGGGCGAACATCAACTGCTCGATCCGGGAGAGTCTGGAGCGCTTCGAGCCGGTCATGGAGGCGGCGAAGGCTGCGAAGCTGCCGGTGCGCGGCTACGTCTCCTGCGTGACGGACTGCCCCTACGATGGCGCCACGCCCCCGCAACAGGTTGCGGGCGTTGCCTATGCGCTGTTCGGGATGGGATGC
Source organism: uncultured Rhodobacterales bacterium (assembly GCA_964579325.1). Classification (GTDB taxonomy): domain Bacteria; phylum Pseudomonadota; class Alphaproteobacteria; order Rhodobacterales; family Rhodobacteraceae; genus CAZOHN01. The sequence continues at coordinate 1,739 of CAZOHN010000288.1, read as the reverse complement.
TACGAGGTGTCCCTTGGCGACACGATAGGCCGGGGCGCGCCCGAGACGGTGGCGCGGATGCTCGAGGCGGTCACGGTCGCGGTTCCGCCGGCGCGGCTCGCAGGGCATTTCCATGATACGGGCGGGCGGGCCCTCGACAACGTCGAGGTTTCGCTCGAGTTCGGGGTGCGGGTCTTTGACGCCGCAGTCGGAGGGCTCGGCGGCTGCCCCTTTGCGCCGGGCGCGGCGGGGAACGTGGCGACCGAGGCGCTGGCGGCGCGGCTGGCGACGCTGGGCTTCCAGACGGGACTCGATGTCGCCGTGCTGGCCGAGGCGGCGGCGATGGCGCGGGCGATGCGGGAGGGCTGAGGGATGGTGTTGCGGGTGGAGACCGACGCGCGGGGGGTCGCGACCATCACGCTCGACCGGCCGGAGAAGCACAACGCGATGAACTCAGAACTGATCGCGGCGCTGACCGGGGCCTGCGCCGCGCTGGACGCTGACCCTGCGGTGCGTGTGGTCGTGCTTACGGGAGCGGGGAAGAGTTTCTGCGCGGGGGGCGACCTTGGCTGGATGCAGGCGCAGATGACGGCGACGGCGCAGCAGCGCGCCAGCGAGGCGCTCAAGCTTGCGCAAATGCTCAAGTCTTTGAATGAATTGAAGAAGCCCGTAGTCGCGCGTGTGAACGGACAGGCTTTTGGCGGCGGAATCGGGCTGATGAGCGTGGCCGACGTGGCCCTCGGGGCGGAGGGCGCGCTCTTTGGGCTGACCGAGACGCGGCTCGGACTGATTCCGGCGACCATCGGGCCCTACGTCGTGGCGCGGATGGGCGAGGCGATGGCGCGGCGCGTCTTCTTCTCGTCGCGCCGGTTCGGGGCAGAGGAAGCGGTTCGGCTTGGTCTTCTCGCGCGGGCGGTGCCGGCGGAGGAACTGGACGCTGCCGTCGAGGCGGAGGTCGCGCCCTACCTTGCCTGTGCGCCGGGCGCGGTGGCGGAGGCCAAGGCACTTGCCCGCCGCCTCGGGCCGCAGATCGACGACGCGGTCATCGGGGCGACTGTCGCCGCGCTGGTGAAGCGATGGGAGAGCCCCGAGGCGGCCGAGGGGGTCGCCGCCTTCTTCGAGCGTCGCCGCCCGACCTGGGGCTGACCCGCGGCCGGGGTTCCGGGCCGCAGGGACGAAGCGACCTCGGGAGGGTCCTCCCGGCCTTGTTCACCTCCTGTAAACCCTTCCGCTCTAGCCCTGATGCCGCGGTGCAGCACGGGGCTTGCGGTAGGTTTGCACGCAACAGTATACGGAGACCCGAGTGACGGCCTGTCGCGGGCCACTATGCGGGAGGTTCGGTTGACCCCGGCTTGCCGATAGCGGATAAGCGTCGCAGCTACACAGACACTGCGCGAAGACGCAGGAAGGAGCCGAAGGTGGACGAGCTTTTGCGGGAGTATCTCCCGATCCTCGTGTTTCTGGCGCTGGCGGTGGGCCTCGGGCTTGTGCTGATCCTCGCAGCCGTGGTCCTCGCCGTCCGCAACCCCGATCCCGAGAAGGTTTCGGCCTACGAGTGCGGCTTCAATGCCTTCGACGACGCGCGGATGAAGTTCGACGTGCGCTTCTACCTCGTGTCGATCCTGTTCATCATCTTCGACCTCGAGATCGCGATGCTGTTTCCCTGGGCAGTCGCCTTCGGTGAGATCAGCATGACCGCCTTCTGGTCGATGATGGTGTTCCTGGGCGTCCTCACCGTGGGCTTTGCCTACGAATGGAAG
>CAZOHN010000287.1:0-4079 GCA_964579325.1 uncultured Rhodobacterales bacterium | reverse complement strand
CTCGACGAGAACAACGCCTTCAACGCGCTGGGGATGCGGCGCCTCGCCGAGATCATCGCGGTCAACAAGAAGGAGCGCGCGGCGATCGAGGCGGATGCCGAAGTCTCGGTGCGCCAGAGCCAACTGGATGCCACCAAGCGCAAGCTGACGATCGGCCGAGAGGAAGAGGAGGCGATGATCGCGCAGCACCGCGAGATCGAGATCGCCCGCGCCCGCAGCCACGCCGAGACGGCCGAGGAGCAGGCCGCCTCCGAGAAGCGGCGCGAGGGCGCCCGGATCGCGCGCGAGCGCGAAGTACGCCTGACCGAGATCGAGCGCGACCGCGAACTGCGGCGCAAGGCACTTGAATCCGAACTCAACGTCGAAAGCATGAAGGCCGACAACGCCGTCGCCCTTGCAGCGAAGAAGGTGGAGGCCGCGGAAGCCGAGGCCCGCGCCATTTCGGCGAAGGCCGGCGAGGCTCAGGCCGAGGAAGGTGTGCGCACCGCCCGCGAGACCGCCGTTGCCGAGCGCGAGAAGGCGCTCGCCCTGATCCGCGCCGCCGAGCAGGCGGAGGTGGATGACACCCGGGTCAAATCCGAGGCGGACACCCTTGTCTCGATGGCGGAAGCCGAGGCGAAGGCAACGCTCGAGAAGGCCGAGGCGCAGAAAGCGCGCCTGCTGGCCGAGGCCGAGGGTCGCGCGGCGGTGATCGCTGCCGAGAACGCGCAGACGCCCGACCTGATCGCGATGAAGCTCGACGAGGCGCGGATCAAGGCGCTTCCCGAGGTTCTGGAGCGGATGATGAAGCCTGCCGAGAAGATCGAGACTATCCGCATCAACCACATTTCCGGCATGGGCGGTGCGGGAACAAGCGGTGGCGAGCACGGCAGCGACAAGTCAACGGTCAACCAGGTGGTCGACTCGGTTCTGGCGATGGCGTTGCAACTGCCTGCCGTGCAGAAGCTTGGCGAGGAGATCGGGCTGAACGTGGGCGATGGCATCCGCGGCTTGACGAAACCCCTTGATGAACGCGGCGCGGGAAAGCGCGGCAAGGCAAACGACAGCAATCCTCGGGCTGGCGATGCGCCCGGGACCGCCGACTGACCAAGCAAGGACGGGCGCGGGCCAAGCACCCCCGCCTGCCGGACCCCAACAGGAGAGACTACCATGACGATCTCACGCAGAAAGTTCCTTGCCGGCACTGCCGGCGTTGCGCTGGCTTCGCCCGCGCTGATGGGCCGCGCGCAGGACGGCGCTATCAAGATCGCCTCGATCCTCGACCTCTCGGGCGGCCTCGACATCTATGGTGCACCGATGGACGTGACGACCAAGATGGCCGTTGCCGACATCAATGCCGCCGGCGGCCTCCTTGGCCGGCAGGTGGAACTGATCAGCTACGACGCACAGTCGAACATCCAGCTCTACACCCAATACGCCACGGAAGCGGCGGCCGGTGAGCGTGTTGCGGCCGTCCACGGCGGCATCACATCGGCCAGCCGCGAGGCGATCCGGCCCACCCTGGCCCGTTTCGAGACGCTGTACTTCTACAACACCCAGTACGAGGGCGGCGTCTGCGACTACAACAACTTCTGTTCCGGTTCGACCCCTGCGCAGACGGTGGCCAAGGTCGTGCCCTACGTCATGCAGAAATGGGGACCGAAGGTCTACATCGTCGCGGCCGACTACAACTACGGCCAGATCACCGCGCAGTGGATGCAGAAATTCGTCGCCGATCAGGGCGGCGAGACACTGGGCGTGGAGTTCTTCCCGCTCGACGTCACCAACTTCGGACCCACGATCAACAAGATCCAGCAGGCCGGCCCGAACCTCGTGATCTCGGCACTGGTCGGCGGTGCGCACGTGTCGTTCTATCGCCAGTATGCCGCAGCTGGCCTGAACGCCTCGATCCCGATCGCATCGACGACCTTCGGCGTCGGCAACGAGCATCAGCTGATTTCGGCTGCCGAGGGCAACGGCCTGATCGCCGCCTACTCCTACTTCGAGGCGGTGGACAATCCCGTCAACGCCGACTTCCTCGCCCGCCTCACCGCCAACATGGGCGACAGCCGCCCCGGCCTCAACGAACTTGCGATGCGCTCCTACGAGGGCGTGATGCTCTGGGCCGAGGCCGTGAAACTCGCCGGTACCGCAGACCGCGGCCCGGTCATCGAGGCGCTGCGCACGGGCCTCAGCTTCAACGGCCCCTCGGGCGCCGTGACGGTCGACCCGGCCACGCACCACTGCATCCAGAACGTCTACCTGGCGGAACTCCAGGATCAGAAATTCAACATTCTGGAGGCCTACGAGGCGCAGCCGCCCGCCGATACCCAGCTCGTCTGCAACCTCGTCGAAAATCCCAACCAGTCCACCTTCTACTTCGAGAACGGGCTGGCCGCGGCGGGGATCGAATGACCCTCGCCTGACGCGAAAAGGGAGAACCCCAGGTGGATCTCGTCGCCGCCATCGCTCTGCAATTGGCCTATGGCATCGCCAACCTCGCCCTGATCTCGGTGGGGCTGGCGATCGTCTTCGGCATGATGCGGGTCATCAACCTCGCCCACGGCGAGTTCCTGATGCTGGGCGGCTACACCGTCGTGGTGGCGACGAACGCGGGCGTGAACATGTGGGTGGCGATGCTGATCCTCGCCCCCCTCGTGGTCGGGATCATCGGCGTCATCGTCGAGCGGGTGCTGATCCGCTGGCTCTATGGCCGGATGATCGACACGCTGCTCGCCACCTGGGGCCTCTCGCTTCTCCTCATCGGGATCGTTACCTCGATCTTCGGGGCCTCTACCGCCACGACGATCTCGCCGCCCTTCGGCGTGATCCGGATCGGCAACTATTCTTCCTCGGGCTACGAGTTGTTCCTGATCGTGGTGACGCTCGTCCTTGGCCTCGCGATCTGGGCGGTCCTGCGCTTCACCAAACTCGGCCTCGTCGCCCGCGGGACCATGCAGAACCCCGAGATGGCCTCGGCGCTTGGGGTCTCGACCAGCCGCATCTACATGATCACCTTCGGCCTCGGCGCCGCGATCACCGGCCTTGCCGGCGGGCTGCTGGCACCGATCACCGGCGTTCTGCCCACGATCGGAGCCACCTACATCGCCAAGGCCTTCATCACCGTGATCTCGGGCGGCGCCTCGATCCTCGCCGGCACCGCCGCCGGATCGGTGCTCCTCGGCGCGATCCAGGGTGTCTTCACCTTCCTCACCGGCCCGACCTTCGGAGAAGTCGCGCTCCTGCTCGCCGCCATCGTGCTCCTGCGGCTGATGCCGCGCGGGATCACCGGCCGGTTCTTCCGGAAGTCGCTGTGATGGGGCGGCTGTGACGGGCGGGGCCGATACCTGGCGCGCGATGCGGCCGGCGTTCCTCTGGGCCGCCGTGGCGCTCGCCTTCACGCTCATCGCGCCGCAAATGCTGGCGCTCTTCGCGATCATCAACCTGACGACAGCCATCGCCCTTGCGGTCCTCGCCCTCAGCCTCGCGCTGATCTGGGGCTTCGGCGGCATCCTGTGCTTCGGGCAGGTGGCCTTTTTCGGGCTGGGCGCCTATGCCTACACCGTGGCCGCGGTGAACTTCGGCGGCACCTCCTGGGCAATCCTCGTGGCGGTCGCGGTGGCCTGCCTCGTCGCCGCAGCACTCGGCTACTTCGTGTTCTACGGGCGCGTCTCCGACGTCTACCTGGGCGTCATCACGCTGACCTTCACGCTGATCCTGTTCTCGGTCATGCGGCGGACCTCCGGCCCTGAGTACAAGATCGGGAACTCGCTCCTTGGCGGCTTCAACGGGATCAGTTCGCCCCCCCTCAACGCGCCGTGGGATACCTCGTTCAAGCTGTTTCCCGAGCACGTCTTCTATGTCGCCATGGTGGCGCTCATCCTGTGCTACCTCTTCGCGGCGTGGCTGGTGAACACCCACTTCGGCCGGGTCTGCGTCTCGATCCGCGAGAACGAGACGCGCGCGGAACTGCTGGGCTACGACACCCGCGCCTACAAGCTCGGCATCTTCACCGTCGGCGCGGGCATCGCCGCCATCGGCGGCGTCCTCTTCTGCAACGGGGTGGGCCGCGTCACCCCGGATGTCTTCGGCCTCTACAA
>CAZOHN010000286.1:0-4099 GCA_964579325.1 uncultured Rhodobacterales bacterium | reverse complement strand
GGCGGACTTCAGGATGCAGGACACCCCGACAGGGGCGCAGAACCCCTACAGGCGTGCGGTCCGACGGCTCAGGCGCACCTTCCTGCAGGTTGGTCTTTTCAGCGCCGCCATCAACGTGCTGATGCTGACGGGGCCCATCTACATGCTGCAGGTCTACGACCGGGTGCTCTCCTCCGGTTCGGTAGCGACGCTGCAGGGCCTGTTCCTGATCGTGATCGTGCTCTACGGCTTCCTCGGCCTCTACGACTTCCTGCGGGCGCGGCTCCTGTCGCGCGCCGGCTATCGGCTCGACGCCGAGGTCGGCGCTCCCGCCTATGCCTTCTGGTTGCGCGCCGGCGCCAGTGAGGCGCGAGTGGCCGAGAATCCGCTGCGCGAACTCGACATGGTGCGCTCCTTTGTCGGCGGGCCGGCGATCACCGCCCTCTTCGACCTGCCCTGGATGCCGCTCTTTCTCGCCATCGTCTTCATCATCCATCCCTGGCTCGGCTGGCTCACCCTTGGCGGTGCCGTGCTGGTCGCGCTCGCCGCACTCCTCAACCAGGCGGTGACACGCCGCGCCATCGCCGAGGCGATGGCGATGGAGAGCGCCGAACGCGGGTTTGCCGAACGCGGCCGAAGCAACGCCGAGGCGCTGCGCGCGCTCGGCATGCAGGGACGGATCGTGGCGCGCTGGCGCGAGCAGCGTGATCTCGCGCTCGCGCGTGGTCAGCAGGGGGCCGAGCGCTCGGAGGGCTTCTCGTCCTTCTCCAAGGCCTTCCGACTGCTGCTGCAGTCGGCTCTGCTGACACTCGGCGCCTACCTGGCGATCCGTCAGGAGGTTTCCGCCGGCGCCATCATCGCCACGTCGATCATCGCCGGGCGAGCCCTCGCCCCGGTCGACCAGGTGATCGGCCAGTGGCGCGGCATCGGCCGCGCAATCGAGGCACACCGGCGGCTCCTCGCCGCGCTCGACCGCATCCCACCCGAGCGACAGCAGCTGCTCCTGCCCGATCCCGTTGGCCATATCGAGGTCGTCCGCGTCACCAAGCTCGTCCCCGGCGAGGTCCGCCTCGATGACCGCAGCAAGATCCTCGACCGGATCTCCTTCGCCCTCGCCCCCGGCGACGGGCTCTGCGTGATCGGCAACAGCGCCGCAGGAAAGTCCACTCTCGCCCGTCTGCTCGTCGGACTCTGGCTGCCCGATCTCGGCGAGATCCGCCTCGACGGGGCCACCTTCGAGCAGTGGCACCCCGAGAACATCGGCCGCCACATCGGCTACTTGCCGCAGCATTTCGACCTGATGCCAGGGACCATCGCCGAGAACATCGCCCGCTTCGATCCCGCCGCGAGGGACAGTGCCGTCATCGAGGCCGCGCAGGTCGCAGGCGTACACGAGATGATCCTCGGCCTGCCCGACGGCTACGCCACCCGCATCGGCGGCGCGCTGCAGCCGCTCTCCGGCGGCCAGATCCAGCGCATCGGGCTCGCCCGTGCGATCTACGGCCGGCCCCGCCTCGTGGTGCTCGACGAGCCGAACTCCAACCTCGACGGGCCAGGTGACGAGGCGCTCTCGCAGGCGATCCGCACCCTGCGCGAGCGCGACACCGTCGTGGTGGTGATGGCCCACCGGCCCAGCGTCCTTGCCGCCGTGAACAAGGTGCTGATCCTGCACAAGGGCATGGCGCAGTTCGGAGACCGTGACGAACTCATGCGCACCACCTTCCGCAGCGGACCGCCCGCCGATCCTCCATCACGCGAGCCCACCCCCCCCGCCACGGAGACGGCACCCCCAAAGAGCGCTGCACGCACGACTGGACCCTTGGCCCCGCTCAACAAAGCCCTCTCGATTGCCCGCGCGCTGACCACGGACGCCCGACATCTGAGGGTCCAGCGTGTGACCAAGTTCACGGTGGTTCAGGGTCAGGCCGAAGGTCGCAGGAAGATCCTCGACCGCATCTCCTTCGCCCTCGCCCCCGGCGACGGGCTCTGCGTGATCGGCGACAGTGCTGCAGCCAAGTCCTCGCTCGCCCGTCTGCTCGTCGGACTCTGGCTGCCCGATCTCGGCGAGATCCGCCTCGACGGGGCCACCTTCGAGCAGTGGCACCCCGAGAACATCGGCCGCCACATCGGCTACTTGCCGCAGCATTTCGACCTGATGCCAGGGACCATCGCCGAGAACATCGCCCGCTTCGATCCCGCCGCGAGGGACAGTGCCGTCATCGAGGCCGCGCAGGTCGCAGGCGTACACGAGATGATCCTCGGCCTGCCCGACGGCTACGCCACCCGCATCGGCGGCGCGCTGCAGCCGCTCTCCGGCGGCCAGATCCAGCGCATCGGGCTCGCCCGTGCGATCTACGGCCGGCCCCGCCTCGTGGTGCTCGACGAGCCGAACTCCAACCTCGACGGGCCAGGTGACGAGGCGCTCTCGCAGGCGATCCGCACCCTGCGCGAGCGCGACACCGTCGTGGTGGTGATGGCCCACCGGCCCAGCGTCCTTGCCGCCGTGAACAAGGTGCTGATCCTGCACAAGGGCATGGCGCAGTTCGGAGACCGTGACGAACTCATGCGCACCACCTTCCGCAGCGGACCGCCCGCCGATCCTCCATCACGCGAGCCCACCCCCCCCGCCACGGAGACGGCACCCTTGTTCCTGACCGCCGCGATGACCGCACCGCCATCGGTATCTTCCGGACCCTCGCTACCGGAACAGGTCAACCGGAAACTGGTGCAGAAGCCTGCAGCCGACCTCGCCCCACGCCACCTCGGAGGCGGCCGATGATGACTGCCTCGCCAGCCCCTCTTGTTCTGCGGACTTCGCTTGCCGCGCCGGTTCGGATCGGTATTCTGGCGAGCGTCGCACTCTTCGCCATCTGCGTCTGGTGGATGGCCGTGACCATGATCTCCGGCGCGATCATCGCCCCTGGTCAGGCGGTGGTCCGCGGCCAACCCAAGGTGGTGCAGAGCCTCGACGGCGGCGTGGTGGCCGAGATCCTCGCCAAGGACGGCGACGTGGTGGTCGCCGGCCAGCCGCTCCTGCGGCTCGATCCCTCGCTCCTGGAGATCAGGCTCGAGATCTACCGCAATCGTCTGGCCGAGATCGTCGCCCGCGAAGCACGCCTCGAGGCCGAGTATGTCGGCACTACCGAGGTGGCCTTCCCGGCCGCGACACCGCATCTCGGCGATGTCGCTCTGGAGCGACACGAGGCCGGCCAGCGCGAGATCTTCATCGCCCGCGCCGAGGTACTGGCCGGTCGCAAGGAACAGCTCGCCGAACGCATCGCCCAGTTCGGGAACCAGATCTCAGGCGTCGAGGGCCGCATCGCCGCGACCGAGGACCAGCTTGCCTACTTCGAGACGGAACTCGAAGGCGTCCGTGTCCTGAACGAGCAGGGGCTGACACGCGGAAGTCAGCTTCTCGAGCTGCAGCGCGGCCAGGCCGAGTTGCTGGGGCGTCTCTCGGAGGCGCAGGCCGAACTGGCCCGCATCCGGAACTCGATCCGCGACACCGAGCTCGAGATCCTGCAGGCCGACCGTCAGTTCAAGGAGGAGGTGGTGACCGAACTGCGCCAGGTCACCGCCGAGCGCGAGGAGGTGACGCTCGAGATCGTCTCACTCGAGAAACAGCTCGAGCGCATCGAGATCCTCTCCCCCGCCGCGGGCGTGGTACACGAGATGCAGGTCACCACGGTCGGCGGCGTGGTGTCGCCCGAGGCAACGATCCTCGAAATCGTGCCGACCAGCGCGGGCGTCGATTACGAACTCCGCGTCGAGCCACGCTCGATCGACCAGGTCTTCGTCGGCCAGCGCGCCCGCGTCGTCTTTCCCGCCTTCGACATGCGCACCGCACCCGAGATCTTCGGCACCGTCTCCACCATCTCGCCAACCACGATCGAGGATCCGGTGATGCAGCAGTCCTTCTTCCGGGTCGGCTTGACGCTGCCGCCCGACCAGATCGCACTCCTCGGCAACGTCGAGATGATCCCCGGAATGCCGGTCGAGGCCTTCCTGCAGACCGGCGACCGCTCCGTCTTCGACTACCTCGTCAAGCCGCTCGACGACCAGATCAGGCGCGCCTTCCGCGAGTGACACGCAACATCCCGGAAGTGATGCGGGGGAGGCA
>CAZOHN010000285.1:0-4107 GCA_964579325.1 uncultured Rhodobacterales bacterium | reverse complement strand
CCGGGCAAGCAGGGGCGGAACGCCCCTGCGCCGTCCCGGGGGCGGGAGGGCCCCCGGGGCCCCGGCGCGCGGGCTCAGACTTCCGCGCGCTCCAGTTCCCGGGCGATGTTGGCGAGGCCTTGCGGAAAGCCCTGCCGGTAGCCTGCCGCCATGTCGGCCGCGAGGTTCGCGAGCTGGATCGTGAGGACGAGACGGGACCGCGCCCCCTCGGCGTCGACGCGCGCCGTCACCAGCGCCGCCGAGAGCCGGTCGCCGCCGGCGTAGAGCACCTCGGTGTTGACGGTGCGAAGCGGCGGCTCGACCGCGATCCAGCCGACCTCGCAGCGGATCTCGGGCGCGCCGTCGGCCCGGCAGAGCGAGACCTCGCGGCCGCCCTCGTGCGTGCCCCACTCGAGGAACTCCACCGTCACGCCGGGGTTCGGCGCCGACCAGCGCATCCGCGCCGCGGGATCGGTCCAGGCGCGCCAGAGCCGGTCGGGGGCCGCGTCGTAGACCTGGGTGAAGCGCAGCGTCTCGAACCCGCTCATGGCGCGACCTCGCGCGCGAGGCTCGCGAGCACCTGCGTCCAGCCCTCGGCATGGCTCGCGGCCGAGGCCGCGGAGGCGACGCCGCGCTGCAGGAGCGTCACCCGCGTCATCGCCGGACCCTCGGGTACGAGCGTCACCGTGATAACGGTCTCGCCGCTCTCGCCGCCCTCCCAGGCATGGGAGAAGACCAGCCGACCCGGCGGATCGAGCGCGAGGTAGCGACCGGAAAACGGAAACTCCTTGCCCGTCGCCTTCTCGGTGAACCGTGCCCCATAGGCGCCGCCCTCGTGCGGCTCGAAGCCGGGGTCCGACATCGTGCAGTCGTCGGGCACATACCAGCGCGCGAGCGCGACGGGATCGGTCCAGGCGGCCCAGACCCGCTCGGCCGAGGCCGGGACACGTCGGGTGACCGAGACGACATGCGCCCCCTCCCCGGCCATCGCCGCCTCGGCGAGGCAGTCGAGCGTGGTGTAGCCGAAGTCGATCGCGCCGAACTCGGCCATCGCGTAGCGCTCGGTCGCGTCACCCGTGAGCATGATCAGCGAGACCCGCGCCCCCTCGCCCTCGGCCCAGAACCGCACCAGTGCGCGGAACGCGTGCTCGCCCTTGCCGTCGTCGTCGAGATCATAGTCGATCTGCGACATCGGCCGGATGCGGCGGAAGCGGTGGCGGTTGGGATAGACCGTGCCGTCCGGCCCGATCATGTCGAACCGCCACTGGCCGCCCTCGCGCAGGTCGATCTCGTGGGTGCGGCAGGTGAAGCCGCGCGGCCCCCACCAGAGCGGCAGCCGGGCGGGATCGGTCCAGGCCGACCAGAGCCGCTCGACCGGACAGGGATAGTGGCGCGTGAGCGCAAGGGTGCGCGGCGCTTCGGCCATCAGGATGCCGAGGCTGTCGAGCATCCGGTCCCAGCCCGCGCGCACCCGTCCCTGCCACTCGGCCCATTCCGGCGCGATGTCGTGCACGAGCGTCAGCAGCGTCCCCGCCCCTTCGGCGGCGAGCGTGATTTCGACCGGCGAGGGCGTCTCGCCCTCCTCCACCGCGAAACCGAAGGCAAGCCGCCGGCCGGGTTCGAGGGCGGTGAAGCGGCCGACGTGGCGCGCGAGCACCTCGCCCCGGCGCTCGTCGATCCGGAAGGCGCCGCCCGGCCGCGCGTCGATCTCGACCCGTTCCATCGCGCCATCCGCCGTGGCAAAGAGGAAGCGCCCGGCCGTCTCGGGCGCGGTAAAGGCGGCGAAGACCGCCTCGGGGCTGGCGTCGAGGCTGCGTGTGAGCGTGATCCGGCGGTCGGCTGCGAGCGTGGTCATCGGGTTTCCTCCAGGGCGCCGCGCGACCCTCGCAGGGCGGCGGCGCCAGACGAAATATAGCAGCGTCAAAGCGTTGCGGCGTAGTCCTCAAGTTGCGAGGCCACCGTCCCCCAGCCCTCGTGAAATCCCATCTCGGCATGGCGCCGTGAGGTTTCGGGCGAGCCGTGCCGGGCGGTCGCGGTGTAGAGCGTGCCCTCGGGGTGGTCGGCGAAGGTGAGGACCGCCGTGAAGCCCAAGCCGGGGTTCGCCACCGGCTTCCAGTCGGCCAGAAGCAGGTCGGTGAATACCAGCCGCTCCATCGGCACCACCTCGAGGTAGCTGCCGTCGTTGGGGAAGGCATTGCCGTCCACATGCATCACCGAGAAGAACCGCCCGCCTGCGCGGGGGTCCATCACGATATCGCTCACCCGGTGCGGCCTGGGCATGAACCAGGGCGCGAGGTGTTCCGCCTCGGTCCAGCAGCGCCAGACCGACCGGCGCGGTGCCTTGAGCACCCGGGTCAGGACAAGGTCGAGGTCGTCGGTCGTCATGGCGCGTCTCCTTCCATGGGGTCGGCTTCGGGTGGCAATGTCGCGAGGTAGGCCTCCAGCCGGTCGAGCCGCCCTTCCCACATCTGCCGCTGCGCCTCGATCCAGTCCCGGGCGGGCGCGAGAGGCGCCGCCGTCGCGCGGCACATCCGCGTGCGGCCGGCCTTCTCGGAGGTCACCAGCCCGGTCTCCTCCAGCACCGAAAGGTGCTTCATCACGGTGGGAAGCGCCATGCCCGTGGGCTGGGCAAGCTCGCTCACGGTCGCGGGGCCAGTGAGCAGCCGCTCCACCATCCCCCGGCGCGTGGGGTCGGAGAGGGCGTGGAACAACCGGTCGAGGTGGATGTCATGCTTAGCCATGTGACTAACCTTTCACAAGGGTTGGCCCAAGTCCAGTGGAAAGTTAGCCGGATGGATAACTTTCAACGAAACCGCGAAGGTCCTGCGTCCCCTTGCGCGTTGCCTCGGCCCCGCGAATGGCCTATCCGACGGGCCGAAACCTGGCCGTACACCGCGGCATACCGAATTGACGGAGGATCAGAATGGGCGAGCGGATCGACAGGGCGGGCCTGCAGGTGGACGCGGGTCTCGCGCGCTTCGTGGAGGACGAGGCGCTGCCGGGAACCGGCGTTTCCGCCACGGCCTTCTGGGACGGCTTCGCCGCCCTCGTCCGCGACCTGACGCCGGTGAACCGCGCGCTTCTGGCCCGCCGAGAAGAGCTTCAACGCCAGATCGACGCCTGGCACATCCAGCGCGCGAACCTCCCCCACGACCACGAGGCCTACAAGGCCTTCCTGGTCGAGATCGGATACCTGCTGCCCGAAGGCCCGGACTTCCAGATCGAGACCGCGAACGCCGACCCCGAGATCGCCACCATTCCCGGCCCGCAGCTCGTGGTCCCGGTGACGAACGCCCGCTACGCCCTCAACGCCGCGAATGCGCGCTGGGGCAGCCTCTACGATTGCCTCTACGGCACCGACGCGATGGGCACGGCCCCGCCGAAGGGCGGCTACGACCGGGGCCATGGCGCGCGCGTGGTGGCGCGGGCGCGGGTGTTCCTCGACGAGGCGTTTCCGCTGGAGGGCACCAGCCACGCCGACGTGCGGCGCTATCACGTTTCGGCCGGGCGGCTCCTGGCGGACGACATGCCGCTCGTCAGCCCCGGGAAGTTCATCGGCTATCGCGGCCACCCGCGCGCGCCGGAGGCGGTCCTGCTGCGCAACAACAACCTGCACGTCGAACTGGTGTTCGACCGCACCCACCCGATCGGGTCGCGTGACCAGGCGGGGTTGGCGGCGGTCCGGCTCGAAAGCGCGATCTCGGCGATCATGGACTGCGAGGATTCGGTGGCCTGCGTCGATGCCGAGGACAAGGTGCTCGCCTATCGCAACTGGCTCGGCCTGATGGATGGCACCCTGACCGAGACCTTCGAGAAGGGTGGCCGGACGCTCTCCCGCGCCCTGGAGCCGGACCCGACCTGGACCGCGCCGGACGGCGAAGGCACCGTCACCGTGAAGGGCCGCGCGCTGATGCTGGTGCGCAACGTGGGCCACCTGATGACCAACCCCGCGATCCTCGATGCCGATGGCGCGGAGGTCTTCGAGGGGCTGATGGACGCGATGGTGACGACCCTCATCGCGATGCACGACCTGAAGAAGACCACCGGCCCGCGCAACAGCGAACACGGCTCGATCTACGTGGTGAAGCCGAAGATGCACGGCCCCGACGAGGTCGCCTTCGCCGACGA
>CAZOHN010000284.1:0-4138 GCA_964579325.1 uncultured Rhodobacterales bacterium | reverse complement strand
TGCACCATGACATCGAGGGGCGCCACGGGGCCGGCAAGGTCGTGATGCGGACGGCAGCCGCCGGTACCGGGATCATCGCGGGCGGCCCAATGCGCGCTGTGTTCGAGATGCTGGGCCTGCAGGACGTGGTGGCCAAATCGCTCGGCAGCCAGAACCCCTATAACATGATCCGGGCCACGATCGACGGCCTGCAGAAGGAATCGAGCCCCCGTCAGGTCGCGGCACGCCGTGGCAAGAAGGTGGCGGACATCCTGAAGCGGCCCGAGGCCGAAGTGGCCGAGGCCTGAGGAGCACCGTCATGGCAAAGACCATCGTCGTGAAGCAGATCGCGAGCCCCGCGCGCCGCCCCGCAGAACAGCGGGCGACCCTCGTGGGCCTCGGGCTGAACAAGATGCACAAGACCCGCGAGCTCGAGGATACGCCCTCGGTCCGCGGCATGGTGCACAAGATCCCGCACCTCGTGAAGATCATCGAGGAGCGGGGCTGATACCGCCTCCATAGGCCAACTCTTGGCCACGCATTGCGCCCCGGGACCTTCCCGGGGCGCTTTCGCATCTGCGGCATCGGCTCAGACCTATTGCCAACTCGTCTTTTCGGTCTGCCTGCCGTGGAATGGGGCTGCGCGCCGGGGACAGGCGCGGCGAATGGAGGAGGAAGAGATGTCCAGCCCCTATGTCGGTGGCTGCCAGCACCATCGCGTGCGCGCGGCAGCCGAACCGATCGACAACCACGAATGCCACTGCAACGTCTGCAAGAAGGTCACGGGCCAGCACACGACGCATGTCGCGTTCTTCAACTACAACGACATCACGGCCGAGAACGAGGCCACGATGAAGCGCGTGCCGTTCAATGCCGACAACCCGGCCGGGCCGCTCGAGATCTGTCTCTGCGAGGACTGCGGCGCGGTTCTGATGCTGGACGACAAGCAGCACCGTATCCGCGTGGCCGTGCCGAACGTCATGGGCTATGACGACGGGGCGTTCCCGGCGGCTACCTATCACGCCTTCTGGGACACCTCGAAAGGCTATGAGAAGCCCCACGACGGCCGCCCCGTCTACGAGGGGCTGCGGCCGGAGTTCAGCTGGCCGGCCTCGGCGGGTTGAAAGGTGACTGCACACCGCCCGGGTCACGGCCCGGGCGGTGCCGTTCACGGGAGATGGTCCCCGGCCGCAGAGCGCGACCAAGGTCCTTGCGCGGCTGAGCGCGAGCCACTATACGCCGCCGGTGGCCTTTCGGGCCACGACTCACAACCACGACATGCCGTGTGCGCCCAGTCTCGCTTCGGGGGCGTTTCCGGCCAGGAGAAGCGACATGAAACTTCACGAGATTCGTGACAACGACGGCGCGACCCGCAAGAAGAAGCGCGTGGCGCGTGGCCCGGGTTCGGGCAAGGGCAAGACCGCCGGGCGCGGTATCAAGGGCCAGAAGTCCCGTTCGGGCGTGGCGCTTAATGCCTACGAGGGCGGCCAGATGCCGCTTTACATGCGGTTGCCGAAACGCGGCTTCAACAAGCCGAACCGCAAGGATTTTGCGGTGGTCAACCTGGGCCTGATCCAGAAGTTCGTCGATGCCGGCAAGCTCGATGGCAAGGCCGAGATCACCGAGGATGTCCTCGTTGCGTCGGGCCTCGTCCGCCGCAAGCTCGATGGCGTCCGGGTGCTGGCCAAGGGCGAGATCACCTCGAAGCTGAACATCACCGTGACCGGCGCGTCGAAGCCCGCCGTCGAGGCTGTGGCCAAGGCTGGCGGCACGCTCACGGTAACTTCGCCGGTGGCAGAAGCCGCAACCGCCGAATAAGCGCTTGTGAGGGCGCCGACGGCCCCTTACATCAGCACCTGAGTTTGCGCGCCGCCCGGCCGGACCTCGGCAGGGCGGCGCGTCATCCATGAACCGGACGGGACGTCATGGCATCTGCCGCAGAACAAATGGCCGCAAACATGAGCTGGGGGGCCATCGGCAAGGCCACCGAGCTTCGCCAGCGGCTTCTCTTCACCCTCGGCCTTCTCATCATCTATCGCGTCGGCACCTACATCCCCGTTCCGGGGATCGACGGTGGCGCGCTGCGTGACTTCATGGATCAGGCGGCGGCCGGGCTCGGCGGCATCCTGAACATGTTCACCGGCGGTGCGATCGGCCGGATGGGGATCTTCGCGCTGGGGATCATGCCTTATATCTCGGCCTCGATCATCGTTCAGCTGATGGCCGCGATGGTTCCTTCGCTTCAGCAGCTGAAGAAGGAAGGCGAGCAGGGCCGAAAGAAGATCAACCAGTACACCCGCTACGGCACGGTGTTCCTGGCGACCTTCCAGGCCTACGGCCTTGCGGTGAGCCTCGAAGCGGGCAACCTCGCCCACGATCCGGGGTGGTTCTTCCGCGCGGCGGTCGTCATCACGCTGGTTGGCGGCACGATGTTCCTGATGTGGCTGGGCGAGCAGATCACCGCGCGTGGCGTCGGCAACGGCATCTCGCTTATCATCTTCGTCGGCATCATCGCCGAGCTTCCCGCCGCGCTGGCGCAGTTCTTCGAGTCCGGCCGCTCTGGCGCGATCTCGCCTGCCGTCATCGTCGGCATGATCTTCCTCGTGATCGCGGTCATCACTTTCGTTGTGTTCATGGAGCGGGCGCTTCGAAAGATCACGATCCAGTATCCGCGACGTCAGGTCGGCATGAAGGTCTATGACGGAGGCTCGTCCCACCTGCCGATCAAGGTGAACCCGGCGGGCGTCATTCCGGCGATCTTCGCTTCTTCGCTGCTGCTGCTGCCGACGACCATCGGCACCTTTTCGGGCGCGCAGACCGGCCCGGTCATGTCGACGCTGATGGCCTACCTCGGCCATGGCCAGCCGCTCTACATGGCGCTGCTGACGGCGATGCTGGTGTTCTTCACTTACTTCTACACCCAGAACGTCGCCTTCAAGACCGAGGAAGTCGCCGAGAACCTGAAGAACCAGAACGGCTTCATCCCCGGCATCCGTCCGGGCAAGAAGACCGAGGAATACCTCGACTACGTGGTTATCCGCATTCTCGTTCTCGGCTCGGGCTATCTCGCGCTCGTGGTGCTGCTGCCCGAGATCCTGATCGGCCGCTTCGGCATTCCGTTCTACTTCGGCGGAACCTCGGTCCTGATCGTGGTGTCGGTGACGATGGACACGATCCAGCAGATCCAGTCGCACTTGCTGGCGCACCAATATGAGGGGCTGATCGAGAAGTCTCAGTTGCGCGGCAAGAAGCGCACACCCACGACCCGCAAGCCGCCCGCCCGCAGATGATGAACCTCATTCTTCTGGGGCCGCCGGGTGCAGGCAAGGGCACCCAGGCGCGGCGACTGACCGATGCGCGCGGCCTTGTCCAGCTTTCGACCGGCGACATGCTTCGGGCAGCCCGGACCTCGGGCACGGAGATGGGGCGCAAGGTGGCCGCAGTAATGGACCGCGGTGACCTCGTCACGGACGAGATCGTGATCGGGCTGATTGAGGAGCGTCTGGCGCAGAATGGCGGCGCGGGGTTTATCTTCGACGGGTTCCCGCGCACCTTGCGTCAGGCCGATGCGCTTGGCGAGCTGATGGCGCGGATCGGGCAGCGGATCGACGCGGTGGTCGAGCTGCGGGTCGACGACGAGGCGCTGAAGCAGAGGATCGTCGGTCGCTACACCTGCGGCAACTGCGGTGAGGTCTACCACGACCTCAACCGGCCGACGAAGGTAGAGGGCGTCTGCGACGCCTGTGGCTCGACCGACATGAAGCGCCGGGCCGACGATACCGAGGAGGCGCTGCGCACCCGGATGCTCGCCTACTACCGCGATACCTCGCCGCTGATCGGCTACTATTATGCCAAGGGCCAGCTCGCCACAGTGGATGGTCTGGCCGAAGTCGAGGCGGTTGCAGCCGCGATCGCGAAAGTTCTTGACAAGGCGTGAAAACGGCCTTGACGGCATGGCCAAATGCCCATAGAGCACGGCGTCCCGCACAAGGACCGATTCACCAAGCGCGCCTGTCGCGTTGCGTGATGACCATAGCCCGGCCTCCGCCCCGGTGGAGGCCATTGTTGTGAAAAAAGGTTCTGGAGACACGGAACCGCAACGAGAGGACCACGACACGTGGCACGTATTGCTGGCGTCAACATCCCGACCGCCAAGCGC
>CAZOHN010000283.1:0-4148 GCA_964579325.1 uncultured Rhodobacterales bacterium | reverse complement strand
CTAACGGCTGATGCGGCGGCAGGCGACGGCACCGGCGGCCCGGAGAGACGGGGTCAGCGCACGAAGATCTCTTCGGCGGTCACGATGGTCGCTGCGCCGTCGAGCAGGTGGCCGGCCTCCGCGAAGAACCCCTTGGACCCGTCGCCGTTGTTGTGCCGGTCCATCGCGGCGCGGTCCGTGAAGCGCTCATATGTGGTGAACAGGCAAGGATCGGCGGGGTCCTGCGCCACGAAATAGCCCAAGGTGTCGGGTTCGTGCAGGCGCACGAAGTCGCCGACCTTGAGGAGCGCGGCCTTCACCGCGCCTTCGTGGCCCGGCTTGGCGCGCAGGATCGCCGTCAGCGTGTGCATTGGGTGGCTCCTTTCAGGTCAGGCCCATCTCGGCCATCGTCGCCTCGCGCATCCGGAACTTCTGCGGCTTGCCGGTGGCGGTGAGGGGGAAGCCGTCGACGAAGCGGATGTGGCGGGGGATCTTGTAGCCGGCGATCCGGCCCTTCGCCCAGGAACGGATCGCCTCGGCGTCGCCCGGACGGCCGGGCTTCGGCACGATCCAGGCGGCGACCTCCTCGCCCAGGCGGTCGTCGGGCAGGCCGAAGACCTGCGCCTGCGCCACGTCGGGGTGGCCGAGCAGGAATTCCTCGATCTCGGCGGGGTAGATGTTCTCGCCGCCGCGGATCAGCATGTCCTTGATCCGGCCGACGATCCGGCAGTAGCCGTCGGCGTCCAGCGTCGCGAGGTCGCCCGAGTGCATCCAGCCGCCGCGGATCGCCTCGGCGGTCTGGCCGGGGTCGCCCCAGTAGCCCTTCATCACGAGGTAGCCCCGGGTGACAAGTTCGCCCGCCTTGCCGAGCGGGCGCGTGCGTCCCTCGCGGTCGACGATCTTGACCTCGACGTGCGGCTGCACCCGCCCCACCGTCGCGACCCGTGCCGAGACGGGGTCGTCCACCGCCGACTGGAACGAGATCGGTGCGGTCTCGGTCATGCCATAGCCGATGGTGATCTGGCGGCAGTGCATCTCCTCCATCACGCGGCGCATCAGCGCCTCGGGGCAGGGGGCGCCCGCCATGATGCCGGTGCGGAGCGACGAGGTGTCGAACCGCGCGAAGTCGGGGTGGTCGAGCATCGCCTGGAACATCGTCGGCACCCCGTGGACGGCGGCGCAGCGTTCGGCGTCGATGGCGGCGAGGGTCTCGCCCGCGTCGAAGGCCTCGCCGGGGAAAACCATCGTTGCACCGTAGGCGGTGGCGGCGAGGACGCCCAGCACCATCCCGAAGCAGTGGTAGAGCGGAACCGGGATGCAGAGTGCCTCGCCCGGGACAAGGCGCATGGCGCGCGCCGAGGAGATCGCGTTGTTTACGATGTTGCGGTGGGTGAGCGTGGCGCCCTTGGGCGCGCCGGTGGTGCCGGAGGTGAACTGGATGTTGATCGGGTCATCGGGCTTCAGCCCCCACCCGATGGCATCCAGGCGCGACCGCCCGGGCTTGTGACCCGCCCGCATCACCGCCTCGAAGGGCAGCGCGCCGGGCGCGGGGTCGGGTCCGAGTTGCACGACGATGCGCAGGGCGGGCAGGCGCGCGGCGCGCAGGCGGCCGGGCGGGCAGGCGGCCATTTCGGGGGCAAGCTCGGCGATCATGGCCATGTAGTCGGACCCGCGGAACTGCGGGGCGACGAAGAGGGCCGAGACGCCGACCTTGTTCAGCGCGTATTCGAGCTCATGCGTGCGGTAGGCGGGGTTGATGTTGACGAGGATCGCCCCGATCCGGGCGGTGGCGAATTGCAGGAGCACCCATTCGGGGCGGTTCGGCGCCCAGATCCCCACCCGGTCGCCCTTGTAGACGCCGATCGCGAGGAGACCGGCGGCAAGCCGGTCGATGAGCGCGCTCATCTCGGCGTAGGTCCAGCGCACGGCGGCGGCGCTGAACACCGCCGCCGTGCGCTCCCCATGCCGACGCACCACCTCGGCCAGGAACTCGGGGATCGTTGCCTCGATCAGCGGGCGCGCGGTCGACCCCTTGACGTGGGAAAGCCCGTTGGCGGGCCGGACGCCGGGAGCCGACAGCGGCAGCATCACATCGTCTTCCAGTCGCCCGCCTGCTCGAAGGCCCCGGCGGCGCGGTAGATCGTGCCTTCCTCATAGCGCCGCCCCGTCAGCATCAGGCCCACCGGCAGGCCCTGGCTCATCCCGCAGGGGATCGACATCGAGGGGTGGCCGGTCACGTCGAAGGGGGCGGTGTTGGGCAGAAGCTCGAAGGCGCGCTGGATCCAGAGCGCGAGCGGGGCATCGGGGGGCGGCAGCGGCGTCGCCTTCATCGGCGTCGTGGGCATCAGGAGGATATCGTAGGAGGCGAGGACCTTGTCGTATTCTTCCTTGAGCCTCCGGCCGAGGTTCTGCGCCTTGGCGTAGTAGTGCCCGCGGGTGTGCTTGAGGTGATACTGGCCCACCAGCATCGAGATCTTGAGGGTTTCCGACAGCTCGTCCGCGCGCGAGCGCCAGTTGGCGTGGTAGTCGAGGAGCGAGGTCGTGTAGAGGCCCTTCCAGCCGGTGCCCATGCCGTTGCCGAGCATCATCTGCTGGGTCAGACCTTCCAGCCCGATGGGGGTCCAGATCGCGGTGCCGTAGCGGTGCCAGGGGATCGAGACTTCGTCGACGCTGGCGCCGAGGCGGCGGAAGGTTTCGGCCGCGGCGTGGACCTTGGCCTCGACGTCGGCCTCGGCGCCCTTCTGGCCGAAGCCCTCCTTCACGACGGCGATGCGCAGGCCCGAGACGCCGCGGCTGACGTGGGTGGTGTAGCGGTCGGTCACGACATCGTACTGGCGCGGGTCGAGCCCGTCGGCGCCGGCGATCACCTCGAGCATCAGCGCGTTGTCCATCACGTTCTGCGTCATGGGGCCGACGTGGTCGATGGTGGTCTCGATCGGCATGACGCCGGTGTAGGGGACGAGGCCGTGGGTGGGCTTCATGCCGTAGACGCCGCAGAACGAGGCGGGCATGCGGATCGAGCCGCCCTGGTCGCCGCCGATCGCCATGTCGACGAGGCCCGCGCCCACCAGCGCGCCCGAGCCGGAGGACGAGCCGCCGGCGGAGTAGCCGTGCTTGTGGGGGTTGTGGACGGGGCCGGTGGCGTTGGTGTGGCTGCCGCCCGAGAGGCAGAAATATTCGCAATGCGCCTTGCCGACGATGGTGGCGCCGGCGTCGAGGAGGCGGGTGACGATGCTGGCGTCGATGTCGGGGGTGTAGCCCTTGAGCGTGGAGGCGCCGTTCATCATAGGCACGCCGGCGAGGCAGACGTTGTCCTTGAGCGCGACGGTGCGGCCGTGGAGCGGACCGCGGGGCGCGCCGCGGATCTCCGTCTTAACGTACCAGGCGTTCATCGGGTTCTCGTCCGGCGTGGGCCGGGTGCCCGAGGTGCGCGGGTAGAGGACGGGGGGCAGGTGGTCGGGCAGGCTGTCGACGAGGTCGTAGGCGTCGAGCGTGCCCTGCATGATGTCGAGGAATTCCTGTATCCGGGCATCCGACATGTGCATGCCGAGTTCCGCCACGACCTCTTTCATCTGGGCGTGGGTGGGGCGCTGGACGGTCATGTAGGCAATCCTTTCGGACAGCGGGGTGGAGGGCGCAGCCGGCGCGCGGCCTTTGGGAGCGGAGGCGGGAGCAACCGGCGTGGCCGGCGCGCGATGGGCGAGGAGGGCCGGGGCGGCGGGACGCGCGCCCCGGGCCGACGAGCCGCCCCCAAAGCCCGTGAACTCCTCGATCAGCGCCGGGTCGGCAGCCTCGGAGCCTGAGACCTCGCCCACGATCTGACCCTTCTGGATCAGCAGGACCCGGTCGGAGAGCTGGGTGATGAAGTCGAGGTTCTGCTCGACCAGCACCACCGCGACGCCCCGCCGGGCATTGAGCGCCTTTAGCAGGTCCACGATCTCGTCGATGATCGAGGGCTGGATGCCCTCGGTCGGCTCGTCGAGCAGGATCAGGTCGGGGTCGGCAATCAGGCAGCGCGCAAGTGCAAGTAGCTGCTGCTCGCCGCCCGAAAGCGCGCCGCCCTCGCGGTCGAGCAGCCGCACGATGCGCGGGAAGTCGGCGAGCACGCGATCGATCGCCTCGTCCTCGTCCATGTCATGCGCCGCGACGCCCATCCGCAGGTTGTCGCG
>CAZOHN010000282.1:0-4162 GCA_964579325.1 uncultured Rhodobacterales bacterium | reverse complement strand
CGGCATCGGCGCCGGGGCCGAGCGCCAGCAGGATATGGCTGGGTGTTGCAGAACTGCGCTGCGGAAACAGGTGAAAGAAGGTCTGATCCGAGACGAGGAACACCCCGTCACCGCCGAAGCCGCCGCCGATCGACACCGTTCCGACCGCTCCGAGCTGCCGGTTCTGCATTTCGAAGGGCACCGGCGCCTCGGGATGGGCGGCAACGAAGCTGCGCATGTCGACAAAGCGGGTCATCGTGTCGACAAGCGCCGTATCCGACAGGGACAGGCTGACCAAGGGTGTTGCGAGCGCCTCGTGGAAGAACGGCCCGGCATCCGGGGCGAGACCGAAGTACTGGATGGAGGAAGAGGCGTCCTGTCCTGAAAGCCAGGTCGAGCGGCCGAGATAGACTGGCGTGCCCCCCGTCACGTCGGGATGCACGAGCGCCTGGAACAGCCTCTGTCGCGGGAGTGTCGAGGCATCGGACAGCGTTTCAGATTCCGCCGGCGACATGATCAGTAGGTCGGGCTGAAACAGTCGATAGGGGATGGCCACCGATTCCGCCATGGATCCGGCAAGGCCCAGCTGCACGAAGACGAGCACGTTGGCGAAGGCCACACCGGCGAGCGCCGCCATTAGGCGGCCCGGATTGTGCGTGAGTTGCAGATATCCTATCGGCAACCGGCCGAGAAGGCGCGAGAGAAAGGCTGTCATTGCCCGGCCCCTTCCTCGGGCGCGTCCGCGGCGACCGCGATCCGGGCGACGACCTCGAGGTTCACGTAAGACGCAGCGCGGGCGCTCGACGCATCATCGAGGGCGACCGTGACCAGAAGCACGCGCGCATCGGTGTTTGCGGCCGGATCGTCGGCGGTGACGCTCTGCCGTCCAACCAGCGTGCTTATCCGCGAAACCGTTCCGGTCAGAGGGTCATCTCCAAGCACGCCGGAGACCAGAGATACGGGCTGACCGACCGCGACCCTTGGAACCATGATCTGGAATACCTCAAGCTCGGCTTCCATTCGCGCGGTGTCGCCCATCCGCAGCAGCCCGTCCGCGGGCGGCCGCTCTCCGGCGCGCGCGGCCACCTCGATGATCGTGCCGCCCTGCGGTGCGAGCACCCGGGCCCGGTCGAGATCGCGTCGCGCCTGTTCGACGGCGGCTTCGGCTGCGGCGAGATCGGCCGTCGCCACGGCGATGTCCACCTGCTGGCCGTCTGGTCCGGACTGATACCGTGTTAGCGAGGCCCGCAACCGGTCAAGATCGGCGCGGGCGGCGTCGACGGCCCGCTCGGCATCTTCGCGGATCGCCTGCGTCGTCGCTCCCCGGTCGAAGAGGCTGCTCGCCCGCGCCAGTTCGCGCTCGGCCGCCGCAAGCGTTGCCTCTGCACCCCGGCTCTGCGCCCGAAGCTCGGCTTCCGTCGCCTCGACCTGAACCCGCGCTTGGGATAGTGCCGCCCGCCGGATTGCATGCGTGCTTTCGGCACTGGTCAGAGCGGATTCGTAAAGCGCGAGACTGTCGAGCACGGCCAAGACATCGCCTTTGGTCACGATGTCGCCCTCGTCAACCAGGATCTGGTCGATGCGCGCGTCGCCACCCCCCTGCGGCAGCGCGACCGACACGATCCCGCCGGCCGGTCGCAGGCGCCCGAGGGCGACAACGTCGCCCACAGCCATTGCGGCAACGCGCTCAGCAGAGGGAACCCGATCAACTGGAAGCGCGATTGGCTGACGGGCGCCGGCGCCCGGCTCAAGCCTGGTCCAGTCGAAAACGGCACGCAGGGCTGGTCCCTGAAAGTAGAGACCGAGGACGCCACCGAGAAGAAGGATGAGCGGCACGACCACGACCCGCAGCGGCCAAGGAAGTCTTCGGCGCGGCGATGATCTTGACGAAGACCTGTCCTTGCCGTTGTCCAGAAGCGGCAGCCGGTCAACCGGGGTTGCATCGGGGGCGAGCGGGTCACCGCCTGACATCGGGGGCTTCCTTCTTCTCTTGAGCGGCTGGGGTGCTGATGCGGTCGATGCGCCGCCTGAATTGCGGATAAGTCGCGACGGTCCCACCTGCGGTGACGAACATCGCTGACAGACCGTGGCCCGCAAGTAGCGGCGCCCGAGCTCCGCATCCGCGGCCGGGCGACGCGTCCCGAAGCTTGGATCAGCCGCGCTCTTCCGCAAGCTGTTGCGCTTCCTCTTTCGTCAGGGCGCCGTCACCATTGCTGTCGAGTCTGTTGAACACCATCCTGTAGGAGCCGGTCCGCACGACCATCGCGGCTTTGCCCAGACCGTCTTCGGCATTGAGTTTGATCAAGAGTTCGAATTCACTGAGGAACAGCATCCCGTCGTTGTTGCTGTCTGCCTGGAGCATGTTCTGGATCAGCGCCTGCCTTTCGGCGCCTGACATGCTCTGGGCCTGGGCCACAGAGAAGGGCGCGGCAGCAAGGATCGCTGTGGCGACAAGGGTCTTGGCGATTGATTTCATGGGATTTTCCTTCTGGTTTTCAGATGAATGGGTCGGGGCCGGCTGCCACCCCCTTGCCGCCCTGGGATCAGCGGCAGCTGACTGCCGCACCGGATGAATCAACGCAGGTCACCGCGCGCGAACCGCCGGAACCGAACGCCCAGTTGCCTTCCACGGTCGCAGATTGGCCTTCGCTGCCCGAGTAGGTCCCGTCGCGGCTGTAGCTGCCGTTCTCGAGCGACGATGCACCGCTGTAGGCGCCGCTCTCGCCCGACGCGTCGACCGCCCGTCCAGCCGTCACGTTGCCATCGGCATCCCTTTCGAGGGTGCGGCTCCCGCTGAAAAAGCCGTTCCCGCCGCTGAACTCTGCCCCGGATTTACCGGAGAACGAGCCGTCCGAGTTCCAGCTTGCCGCGCCACCGCGACATCCGCTTCCAGTCTGGCCACTGAGGCAACCGCCACGCCGGGCGAACCCGTTCCCCTGGCCATCAACAGCGAAGCCGCCACGCCGGGCAGCACCTGTGCCCTCGCCGCTGGAGACGGCGCCACGGGTCCTCCCCACAGCGCCATTTTCGCCCGCCGCAATTCCCTTGCGCAGAATGAACCCATCCGCCTCTGCCGGAATTGCACTGACGCCCAGGGCGAGCACAGCGCCCGCAACGATCGTCAGTGCCGAGACGGAAGGGGTCGCGGGCCGTCGGCCAAGGAAGAGTATAGTCATGTCTGTGGTCCTCGGATTGCTGTTTGAATTGGTTCTGTGCCAGGGGCTGCTTTGCATGCCATGCTAGTTCGCTTGCTCTTCGACTTCGGAGCGGGCCAGCACCCCGTTGGCGTTCCGGTCTGCCTGGTCGAACAGCGGCGAGGGCCCGTCCAGGAACTCGCGCTGGCTGATCCGGCCATCTCCATCGGTGTCGAGATCGGCGATTGCCGCCAATTGCGTCCTCGCCCGGCGCACGGCGATTTCGGGGAAGTCTTCTTCGCTCAGGTAGCCATCGCCGTTGCGGTCGATCTGCATCCATCGCGCAAGCTTCTGACGACGGAAGTCCGCGTGCGAGATGACGTCGTCACCACTGACGTCAACCCTGCCGAAATCGACCTGGGCTCGCTGGAACACGTCGTGCGACTGCGACAGCGCCGGATTGACGGCAAACACCAGGACGGTGGCAAGTAGGGTCGCGCACAGCATCTTTCTTCCCGACAGGCGGCACAGCAGGGTTTCGAAGCTTTGGGCGGGGCCGCCTAGTCGGTGGCATCTCCTCATCGCTTTCGATGCGAAGGACATGCCGGCTAGAGATTTCACGGGTGTTGCAGGTTCTCGGTCTCTTGCGTCAAACCATGTCAATGGAGGCGTCCTGAAACATTCTGAAACACCTCGGCGCTGCCGATGCGCCCGCAACAGTGACAAGGTCGATGCCATGAAGGACAGACCGGACAGGGTGATCGTTGTCGATGATGACCCGGAACTGCGCGCGCTGTTGCGCCGGTTCCTGGCCGAACACCGCTTTGACACCCGCGCGGTGGACGGTGGCACCGCGCTCGACAGGGAACTCTCGCGCAAGCCAGCGGATGCCATTGTCCTCGATCTGATGATGTCCGGCGAAGACGGGCTGGCCATCTGCAGACGCCTGAGGGCCTCGGGCGACATGACGCCGATCGTGATGCTGACGGCACGAGGCGATCCGATCGACCGTATCATCGGGCTCGAGTCCGGCGCTGACGACTACCTGC
>CAZOHN010000281.1:0-4165 GCA_964579325.1 uncultured Rhodobacterales bacterium | reverse complement strand
GATAAGGAAAACCCGCCGCAGGTTTCCGGACAGGCCCGATGTTTCGCTCCGCGCTTCTGATCCTGTCGGGAAACATCACAGCCTCAGCCCTCTCGCTCGCCCGCAACCTCTTCGTCGCGCGGCTGATCTCGATCGAGAACTACGGCATCACCGCCACGCTGCTGATCGCGGTCGCGATCATCGAGATGGCCACCGCCTTCGGGCTCCAGCAGCAGATCATCCAGTCGCGCCGCGGCAACGAGGCCGATTTCCAGGCCGCCTTGCACGGGTTCTCGGCGATCCGGGGCGTGATGGCCGGGGCAGTCCTGTTTCTCCTGGCCTGGCCGATGGCGAGCTTTCTCAACCTCGGCGAAGTGCTCTGGGCCTACCAGCTTCTCGCCATCGTGCCGGTCCTGCACGGGCTGATGCACTTCGACATCCACCGGCTGAACCGCAAGATGGTCTACCTGCCCGGCATCCTCACCTCGACGGTGCCGGCAGCGGTGAGCCTCGCCTCCGTCTGGCCGCTCTGGACGATCTGGCCCGACTACCGGGTGATGCTGTTCGCCATGCTGATCCAGAACGTCACCGCGCTCGTCATGTCGCACCTCGTGGCGGAACGGCCCTACCGGCTGGCCTTCGACCGGCAGGTGATCTTCGGCACGATGAACTTCGGCTGGCCGCTCCTGCTCAACAACCTGCTCCTCTTCGCGGTGATGCACGGCGAGAAGCTGATCATCGGCCGCGAGCTTGGCATGGCGGCGCTCGCCGTCTTCGCGATGGGCTTCACGCTGACGCTCACGCCCACGCTGGTCATGGCGAAAAGCATCCAGACCTTCTTCCTGCCGCAGCTCTCGGCCGTGCAGGACGACCCCGCGCGCTTCAACCCGCTCGGCCGGGCGATGCTGCAGGCGGCGATGCTGAACGGGCTCGTCATGCTGGCAGGCGTGATCCTGCTCGGCGTGCCCTTCGTCCAACTGGTACTCGGGACCAAGTACGACGCGCTCCTTCCCCTGCTCGCCTGGTTCGCGATCCTGCAGGCGCTGCGGATCCTCAAGTCGGGCAATTCCGTCGTGGCGCTCGCCCGCGCCAAGACCGGCAACGCGATCGCGGGCAACCTGCCGCGGCTGATCTCGCTGCCGCTGTCGTGGTACGTCGCCGCCTCGGGCGGCAACCTCCTCTGGGTCGTCCTGATCGGGATCGCGGCCGAGGTCATCGGCGCCGGCATCTCGCTCTACCTGCTGCGCCGGCGGGCGCGGCTCCGGATGCGGCCGATGCTCTGGGCCTTCGTGACGACGGCGCTGGTCTATGCCGCCGCGACGGCCCATGCCCTGCGCCCGCTGCTGCCCGGCCTCGAGGGTGTTCCCGGCTGGGCCACCGCGCTCGCCACGCTCGTGGCCTTCGTGCTGGCGCTTGCCACGATGCGCGACCTGCGCACCTACATCCGCCGCCGCGCGGTCTCCCGTTTCGACGAGTGAGGATCGTTTCCCCGATGTCCGACCTGCCCCTGCTGCACATAGGCTACCACAAGACCGCCACGACCTGGATGCAGCGGCGGCTGTTCAAGCCCGTCCACGGCTTCCGCCAGATGGCGACCCATCGCGAGATCTCGGACCTGGTCGTGCGCCCGCTCGGCCGCGATTTCGACCCGGCCGCGATGCGCGCCCATGTCGCTGCCGGGATGGGCGCGCTCGAACCCGGCGAGGTGCCGGTGCTCTCGTCGGAAATCCTCTCGGGCCACCCTTTCCTTGGCGGCCGCGAAAGCGATGCCTTCGCCGCGCGCCTCAAGGCGATCTTCCCGCAGGCGCGGATCCTGATCTCGATCCGGGCGCAGATGCGGATCCTGCCCTCGGTCTACATGCAATACGTCCTGCGCGGCGGGACCATGCCCTACGACATGTTCTTCGCCGGCACCACCGAGCCGGGCTACTTCGGCTTCGTGCCGGAGCATTTCGAATACGACCGCCTCGTCGGGCTCTATGGCGATCTGTTCGGGCCGGAGAACGTCCATGTCCTGACCCAGGAGAGCCTGCGCGCCGACATCGACGGCGCCGCCGCCCGGCTGGCCGCCTTCGCGGGCGCGACACGGTTCGGGCGGCTGACCGACAAGGACCGCGACGCCACCGGGGTCAGCTATCCCGAATACGCGGTGCCGCTGCTGCGCCGGATCAACCACATCCAGACCAGCACGATGAACCCCCGGCCCATCGTCTCGGTGGGCGAGACACCGGGCGGGCTTTATGGCGTGGCGGGGTACCTGATGCGGCTGCCCGTCGTGGCCCGCCTTCTCGGTGACCCCCGCCCGGTCACGGCCCATGTCCGCCGCTGCTTCGCGGGGCGCTATGATGCGAGCAACGCCCGCCTGCGCGGGCTCGTGGACCCCTGGGTCGACCTTGCGGGCTACTGACGCCGCCGCCCCCAGCCGAAGACCGCCGCGCCGAGCGCCGCACCGGCCAGCGTTCCGCCCGTGTTCAGGATCAGGTCGTCGACGTCGAACTGCCGGTACGGGCAGGGATAGAGACCGAACAGACCGGTGAGTTGTGTTGTCTCGACGCCCAGCGAGAGGGCAAACCCCGCGCCCGCCGCCGCGAGCGGGCGCATCCCGGCGCGGGCGAGCATCAGGCCGAAGCCGGCGCAGACAACGAAGTTCATGACCGAGGACATGACCGTAAGGTCGGTAAGCCAGGTGCCCAGGGCCGCGCCGCGGGCCGCGAGCCGCTCGAAACGGTCGAGAAACTGGAAAGGGAGGAGTTGCGGCGTGGTATCGGGCCGGGGGCAGGTCATCGCAGCGGGATCGGGGAAGGGATGCAGTGCGAGAAAGACCAGCACCAGCCCTGCGAAGGCCGGAAGCCCGACCCGGCGCAGCGCCGCCCGCATCCCGGCAAGCCGGACCAGAAGCCAGAGGGCAGCGGCGGTGAGCGCGGCATAGGCTACGGCCGTGCCGAAGAACACCAGCATCCCCGCGAGGCTCATGCCCCCGCCCCTCTCAAGGGCCGCCGCCGAAGAGCGCCGTCCGCAGGCCGAGATAGACCTCGTCGAGCCGCTCGGGGCTTGCGTCGAACAGCAAGGGCAGCGCGCGGTAGGCCGCGACCGCGCCGCCGAGCCGCTCGCGCTCATATCGGCTGGCGGAGCCCAGGGCGTATTGCGCGATCTTGAAGCGGGCATGGGCGCGCGTCGCGGCGCGGACCCGCGCGCCGGTCTCGCCGCTCCGGCAGACGACGTATCCCCGGTTGAGCACGTGCAGCGCGCCAAGCTGCCGGCCGCCCGACCGCCGCTCGGGCGCCTTGTGATGGTAGATCTGCGCGTTCCGCGCGCCGACCAGCAGGTGGCTGCGCAGCACGCCTAGCCCCGCGTCGATGTCCTCGAAGAGCGCATAGCGTCCGAGGTATTCGTTGAAGCGGAACCGGCGCACCGCAGCGGTGCGGTAGGACATCCGGAACCCGGTCATCCAGGGCACGGTGATCGCGTTCTCCTCAGCCAGCCAGGCCGGCGCGGGCGGCAGGTGGCGGGCAAGCCGCTCGGCCACCAGCGCGAAGGGATCGGGGAAGAACCGAGCCTCGAGCGCGTAGCGGCTGTGGGCGATGCGCGCCTTGATCCGGTCGGAGGTCCGCATCTCGTAGCCCGGGCGCGCGCCCTGCCCCATCCCGGTCCCCTGCCCCTCCAGAACCCCCGGCGGCGGTTCGGTCGCCTCGGCCGAGCAGACCCCGCCGATCACGCCGCCCGTGTCACGGTCATAGACCCGCATCATCGCCTCGAGCGCGCCGGGATACACCAGGCTGTCATCGTCGGGGAAGAACACCACGTCGGTCTCGACCTGGGCGAGCCCGATGTTGCGCTGCACCGTCATGCCGGGCGGCGAGGCCTGGTGCTCCACCGGCAGCCCCGCACCGGGGGCGAGGCGTGCGACCAGCGCCCGGTTCGGCCCGGGGTCGTCGGAGCTGTCGATCACCAGGATGCGGTCTGGCCGGCGCGACTGGGCAAGGTGCAAGGGCAGCGACAAGGCCAGCGCCTCGGGCCGGTTCCGCGTCACGATCACGGTGGTATAGGTGGTGGTCATCGGCGGATCCCGGGCCTTCTGCGGCAGCGCCGGTTAAAGCCGATCCCGACATTCGGGACAACCGGTCCCCCGCGTCTGCCCCGCGTCTGCCCCGCATCTCCCTGCACCGGACCGTTGCCGCGATCGGCC
>CAZOHN010000280.1:0-4195 GCA_964579325.1 uncultured Rhodobacterales bacterium | reverse complement strand
CGCCCACCCACCCCGCGCGCCGGTGGTCCGGCCGCCGCGGGAGCGCCCTCATCCGTTCTCGCGCAGGACCTTGCCGGCGAGATAGAGCGAGCCGCAGATCAGGATGCGCGCGGCGGGATCGCCCCGCACGATATCCTCGATCGCTGCCTGGACGCTTTCCGCCACGACCGCCGCGTGCCCGGTGTCGAGCGCGGCGGCGAGCGTTTCTTCGGCGAGGAGCGTGTTGCGCTCGTCGGGAATAGTGATGGCGTGCAGCGAGGCGGCACGGGCGGCGAGCGGGCGCAGAAAGCCACGCACGTCCTTGGTGTTGAGCATTCCGACGACGAGGTGCACCGCGCGCGGCGGCAGCCGGGTCAGCGCCTCGGCAACGGCCTCGCCTGCCGCGGGATTGTGACCACCGTCGAGCCAGACCTCGGCCTGCGGACCTGCCGCCTCGACCAGCGGCCCACGGCGCAGGCGCTGCATCCGGGCGGCCCATTCGGCGCGTGTCACGGCCGCCTCGCAAGCGGCCTCGCCGAAGCCCAGCGTGCGCAGCGCGGCGATGGCGGCGCCTGCGTTCTGGACCTGGTGGGCGCCGATCAGCACCGGCAGCGGCAGGTCGAGCAATCCCCGTTCGTCCTGGAACACCAGCCGGCCGCGTTCCTCCCACACCTGCCACTGCTGGCCGTGGGCCACGAGCGGCGCGCCGAGGCGCGAGGCCTGGGCCTCGATCACCTCCATCGCCTCGGGGGTCTGGGGTCCGACGACGCAGGGCACGCCGCGCTTGATGATGCCCGCCTTCTCGCCCGCGATGGCGGCGATGGTGGGGCCGAGGTAGGCCTCGTGATCGAAGCTCACCGGCGTGATGACGGTCAGCGCGGGCTTCTCCACCACGTTCGTCGCGTCGAGCCGCCCGCCGAGCCCGACCTCGAGCAGCGTCCAGTCTGCGGGCGTGCGGGCGAAGGCCAGAAGCGCCGCGGTCGTGGTGATCTCGAAGAAGGTGATCGGCGTCTCGCCGTTGGCCGCCATGCATTCGTCGAGGAAGCGTGTCAGGGCGTCCTCGGAAATCAGCGTGCCAGCGAGCCGGATGCGTTCGTGGAACCGCGCGAGGTGGGGCGAGGTGTAGACATGCGCGGTCTGTCCTGCGCTCTCGACTCCCGCCCGTATCATCGCAGTGGTCGAGCCCTTGCCATTGGTGCCCGCCACGTGGACGACCGGCGGCAGCGCACGCTCCGGGTGGCCGAGCGCAGCCAGCAGGCGGTGCATCCGGTCGAGCGTGAGGTCGATGATCTTGGGGTGCAGGGACATCATCCGCTGGAGGATGATGTCGGAGGTGGAAGGGCTCACTCCTGGGCGTCTCCGGCCGGGGTCTCCTGCGGCGGCGACACGATGGGCGCGGGGGGCGGCAGGTCGCCCATCACCGGGGGGGTCAGCCCCATCAGCATCCGGACGATCTGGACCAGTTCGTTCCGCAGGTCCTTGCGGTGGGTCACCCGGTCGAGCATCCCGTGGTCGAGGAGATACTCGGCGCGCTGGAAGCCTTCGGGCAGCTTCTCGCGGATGGTCTGTTCGATGACGCGCGGGCCGGCGAAGCAGATCAGCGCGTTGGGTTCGGCGATCTGGACGTCGCCCAGCATGGCATAGGAGGCGGTGACGCCGCCCGTCGTGGGATGCGTCAGCACCACGATGTAGGGCAGTCCCGCTTCCTTGAGCATCTGGACCGCGACGGTGGTGCGCGGCATCTGCATGAGCGACAGGATCCCCTCCTGCATCCGCGCGCCCCCGGCGGCGGAAAACAGGATCAGCGGGCGCTTCATCTGCACCGCGCGCTCGGCCGCCGCGATGATCGCGTTGCCGACGTACATGCCCATGGAACCGCCCATGAACGAGAAGTCCTGCGCGACGGCGACGATGGGCGTGCGGCCCATTTCGCCTTCCGCCACCAGCATCGCCTCACGCTCGCCGGTGGCCTTCTGGGCGGCTTTCATCCGGTCGGGGTAGCGCTTCTGGTCGCGGAACTGGAGCGGGTCGGCCAGCGGCTCGGGTACCTTGACCTCGGTGTAGATGCCGCCGTCGAAGAGGCTCGCGAAGCGCGCGCGGGGCGAGATCGCCAGGTGGTGCTGGCAGCCGTTGCAGACGTTCAGGGCATCCGCCAACTCGCGGTGGAACAGCATCTGGCCGCACTCTGGACACTTGGTCCAGAGGTTCTCGGGCACCTCGCGCCGTGAAAACAGCGAGTTGATCTTGGGGCGGACGTAGTTGGTGATCCAGTTCATGCGCCGCGCGGCCTTCTGCGTTCCGGGGCTGCCTTCCCCCGCAGCCCCGCCCAGATATGCCGGGCCGGGCTGAATTGCAATCGCGGGGCGTTCAGTAGTCGAGTGCCCAGAGCACCACGCGCCAGACCACGACGAGGAACGCGACGTTGAGAACGAGCGAGACCGCGATGATGCCGTGATCCTCCAGGCCGAAGGGCGTGACCCAGAGCGCAAGCCCGGTGATCGTGCCGGGAATCGAGATGATGAGGAGGGCGAAGAAGTTGTTGACGAAGTGCAGACCGATGGCCGCGCCGAGGCTGCCCGTCTTTTCGGTGAGGTCCGCCGCGATCAGCCCGAAGGCGAACGGCGCCGCGAGCACGAGGCCCAGCGAGGGGCCGGCGTCGGGATTCCAGTGCAGGAGCGCAAAGAGGGCCGAGGGCAGGAACAACCACCAGAAACGGCTCTGGAAGCGCGCGGCGAGCTGGGTCTGGAGATAGCCGCGGAACACCACCTCCTCGGAGGTGATCTGGAGCATCAACAGCGGCAGCGCGAGCGGCAGCCATCTGAGCCAGTCGCCGAGCGCGAGATTGGGCAACGCGGGGTCGTAAAGCGAAGTGGCGACAACGATCAGGACATAGAGAGGCGCGGCGGCGACGATCGTCACGAAGAAGCCGCGCAGCGTGTCGGACGCCGGGCCGAAGAGCGAGCCCGGGCCACGGAAGTGGAAGGCGGCGGCGGCCAGGAGCGGGCCGAGAAAGAGGCCCAGAAAGGTCAGCAGCAGCACCAGCACCGTGACCGGGTCGGTGGGTTCGTCGAGGCGTTGGAGCCAGCCCATGAAACCGAAGAGGTTGCCGATGGCCGCGAAAGCACCCGCTGCGATCAGCGCGACGACGCCGAGGTAGACGAAGAGGATCAGCAGCACGCCGCACAGCACCCGCCAGAGCGCGGGGTAGTGCCGGGCCGGGGCGATCATCGCCTCGAATTCGGGTGAGCGCATCGTCGGTCGATCCTCGCCTGACACATGTTCGGCGGCAGACCCTAGCCTGCCCGGCAGGGCGGTTCAATCGGTCCGACCGATCGTGCAGCCTGTCGCCGCGCGCCGGCAATCGACCGACGGGGCCGTGGCGGCCCGGTTGGGTATCGCCCTGGTGCCGCGTTACCTGGGCAGTTCGTAATGGGGGCCGTCGAGGAACGGCTTGCGTCCCTGCTCGCGCCTCAGGGCCACGTATTCGGACGACAGTTCCTCAGCCGTCATCTCCACGGTGCGGACATCGTTGCAGTGCCAGGCGCCGCCCCAGCGCACGGCGACGTTGCAGACCTTCGCGGCCTGGATCATCGCGTCCGCGATGATGTAGTACGCCGGCCAATCCCAGACGACCTTGCTCCTGTGGATCGCGGCGAGGTCTGCAGCGTGGCCGGTGAGGTGGCGGCTTTCCATGGTCTGGGTCAGGCCGCGGCGGAAGAGATCCTGCTGCCGCTCCCGCGTCCGCACTCCTTCGGTCACCATGAAGTCATGCGCGGTGAAGGTGATGGCGGTTTCGACGACGCGAACCAGATCCTTGTGCACGCCTTCGAGGGCCGCCACCGAGCGCTTGCTGAGCTTGAATGCCATGTCCGTCTCCTTGGGTAAATGAACGCTTCGAATAATCGTAGAGGTTGAGCCGAACCGGCGATTCGGGCGAGCGGATTCTGTCGCGCGCCTTGCCCCGGCCCCATCGCCCCTTTATCCAAGGCGCCAGCCAGTT
The DNA here is from genome assembly GCA_964579325.1 of uncultured Rhodobacterales bacterium. Lineage (GTDB taxonomy): Bacteria > Pseudomonadota > Alphaproteobacteria > Rhodobacterales > Rhodobacteraceae > CAZOHN01. The sequence goes on along the minus strand of CAZOHN010000280.1, from coordinate 216 downwards.
TCCGGGGAGGATGAGGGATGTCCACGAACAAGCGTTTCGACAAGTCGAAGCTGCCGAGCCGCCATGTGACCGAAGGGCCCGCACGCGCCCCGCACCGCAGCTACTTCTACGCCATGGGGATCACCGAGGAGGAGATCCACCAGCCCTGGGTCGGCGTGGCGACCTGCTGGAACGAGGCCGCGCCCTGCAACATCGCGCTGAACCGTCAGGCGCAGG
>CAZOHN010000279.1:0-4225 GCA_964579325.1 uncultured Rhodobacterales bacterium | reverse complement strand
GCTGGCCGCCCGACAGCGTCTCGACCGCCTGGTTGATGTTCTGGATCGTCATCAGGCCAAGCTCGCTGAGCTTGTTGCGGGCGAACTTCTCCATCGCCGGACGATCGAGCATGCGGAAGACCGAGCCCATCACGCCCGGCCGGCGCAATTCGCGGCCCATGAACATGTTGTCGGCGATCGACAGCGCGGGCGACATGGCCAGCGTCTGGTAGACCGTCTCGATCCCGGCCGCGCGGGCATCGTTGGGCGAGGTGAAGCGGATCTTGCGGCCGTCGAGCCAGACATCGCCCGAATCCGGGATCACCGCGCCCGACACCGCCTTGATCAGCGTCGACTTGCCGGCGCCGTTGTCGCCGATCACCGCCAGGATCTCGCCGGGGTAGAGGTCGAAGTCGCAATGGTCGAGGGCGGTCACCCGTCCGTAGCGCTTGACCAGGTTGCGGCCCTTGAGGATGGGTTCGCGCGTCGTCATCTCGAAGCCTTTCCTAGAGTTCGCGGCCCGGCCGCGGCGAGGGGAGGGCCGGGGCCGCGGGCCCCGGTTGGGGAGCAAGCCCCGGTGAGGGGGGAGGGGGCCCCGCGATCAGCCCGAGACCTTGCGGATCCACTGGTCGACGGCGACGGCCGCGATGATGAGGCTGCCGATCAGAAGGAACGTCCATTGCGCGTCCGCCCCGGCCAGCCGCAGCCCGAGCGTGAACACGCCCACGATCAGCGCCCCGAAGAGCGGCCCGAGGATCGAGCCGCGCCCGCCGAACAGCGAGATGCCCCCGATCACCACGGCGGTGATGCTCTCGATGTTGGCGAACTGCCCCGAGGTCGGCGAGACCGAACCGATGCGCCCGATCAGGGCCCAGCCGGCGAAGGCGCAGATGACGCCCGACAGCATGTAGACCGAGATGATGGTCTTGCGCACGTTGACCCCCGACAGTGCCGCCGCATCGGGATCGTCGCCCACCGCATAGACGTGCCGGCCCCAGGCGGTGTGCTTCATCACATAGGCCATGACCAGGAACAGGATCAGCATGAACACCACGCCATAGGTGAAGACCGCGCCGCCCTGTCCGGCCTCGTCGGCGCCGATCTTGAAGGTGTTGCCGAAGAACTGCAGGATCGGCGCCTCGGCCTCGATGTCCTGGGCGCGGATCGTCTCGTTGGCCGAGAACAGGAAGTTGGTGGCCAGAACGATCTGCCACATCCCGAGCGTCACGATGAACGGCGGCAGCTTCACCACGGCGACCAGCACCCCGTTGATGAAGCCGATCAGCGTGCCGCAGACGAGCCCGCAGAGGATCGCGATCTCGGGCGGCAGGCCGTAGCGGAAGGTGAACTGCCCCATCACCACCGAGGACAGCACCATGATCGCGCCCACGCTCAGCTCGATCCCGGCCGTCAGGATCACCAGCGATTGCGCCACCGCCACGATGCCCACGATCTGCACCTGCTGCAGGATCAGCGTCAGCGCGAAAGGGCTGAGAAAGCGGTCGCCAAGGATCAGGCCGAAGGCGATGGTCGCCGAGATCAGCACGATCAGCGGCACCAGCGCGGGGGTCACGTGCAGCGCGTGCTGGAAAGCCTGGACCGGACCGCGGCGATGGGTGTCGAACTCGGCCACGGTGGTGCTGGCACCGCCTATGGCGGATTCATAGTTGTCCTGCCCGCTCATGGCGGATCCTCCCTGTCTCGCGTCTCGTGGGGTAAGGTAGCACGGCCGGGGCAAAAAAAGCGCGCCGCCCCGGCCGGTTGGCTGGACCGATCCGGGGGCCTCAGCCCCAGCAGAGGTCCAGACCCTCGGCGACCGGGATCGAGTCCACGCCCTCGGCGGGCTGGTCGGTCACCAGCGACACGCCGGTATTGAAGAAGTCGAGTCCCTCGGAGGGCTGCGGGACGGTGCCGTCGGCCGCGAACTGCGCGATCGCCTCGATGCCGAGCGAGGCCATCAGCAGCGGATATTGCTGCGAGGTGGCACCGATCACGCCATCGGCGATGTTCTGCACGCCGGGGCAGCCGCCGTCGACCGAGACGATCAGCACGTCGTTCTCGCGACCGACGGCCTTCAGCGCCTCGTAGGCTCCTGCCGCCGAGGGCTCGTTGATCGTGTAGACCACGTTGATGTCGGGGTCCTTCGCGAGGAGGGCTTCCATGGCCTTCAGGCCACCCTCCTCGTTGCCGGCGGTCACCTCGTTGCCGACGATGCGCGGGTCGGTCTCGTCGCCCCACTTGGAGATGTCTTTGGTGTCGATCCCGAAGCCGGTGAGGAAGCCCTGGTCGCGCAGCACGTCGACCGAGGGCTGCGAGATGGCAAGGTCGAGAAGCGCGATCTTGGCGTTCGCGGCGTCATCGCCCATCGAGGCCAGCGCCCACTGGCCGATCAGCAGACCGGCGCGGAAGTTGTCGGTCGCGAAGGTCGCATCGGCCGCGTCGATCGGATCGAGCGGCGTGTCGAGCGCGATCACCAGGATCCCGGCGTCCCGCGCGGCCTTCACCGCATCGACGATCGCCTTGGTGTCCGACGCGGTGAGCAGGATGCCCTTGGCTCCGTCCGCCATGCAGGCCTCGATCGCCGCGACCTGGCTTTCATGGTCGCCGTCGATCCGGCCGGCATAGGTCTTGAGGTCGACGCCGAGTTCGGCCGCCTTGGCCATCGCGCCTTCGCGCATCTTCACGAAGAACGGGTTGGTGTCCGTCTTGGTGATCAGGCAGGCTGCCACACCTTGCGCCATCGCCGTGCCCGACAGGGCGACAAGAGCGAGCGCAGTGCCCGCAAGAAGCTTCTTCATGGGTATCCTCCCTAAGGTCCAAAGGGCACACCTTGGCAGTGTCGCCCCGCTTCTGCCGGCCCCGATGGGTCCGGACGTGGCGTCATATGGCCCGATTCCCGCCGCTCCGTCAATAAATAAATAAACTTGATTTATTAATCCACACCTCCCTATTCTGGCCGGCAAGGGAGGAGGTCCGCATGGACCAGAACAACGTTCGCGATCCCGCCACCGGTGTGAACCAGACGGGGATTCGCGACCACAACGAACGGCTCGTGCTGTCGCTGATCCAGCGGCACGGAACGCTCGCCTCTGCCGAGGTCGCGCGGCGCGCCAACCTGTCGCCGCAGACGGCCTCCACCATCACCCGCAAGCTCGAGGCGGACGGCCTGCTGCTGCGTGGCCAACCGCAGCGCGGCCGCGTCGGCAAGCCATCGGTGCCGATGGCGCTCAATCCCGACGGCGTCCGATCGGTCGGCCTCAACATCGGCCGCCGCTCGGCCGAACTCGTCGCGATCGACTTCACCGGCGCGATCCTCGCCGAGGAGAAGCTGGCCTACCCCTACCCCACGCCAACCCCCGTGATGGCCTTCGCCACCGCCGGGCTCGACCGGTTGCGCAATGTCCTGGGTCCGGCCGACCGCATCGCAGGCCTCGGCGTCTCCGCCCCGTTCGAGCTGTGGAACTGGCTGCAGTCCGTCAACGCCCCGGCGGCCGAAATGGAGCGCTGGCGCGGCTACGACATCGCCACGACGGCCGCAGGCCATACCGGTCTCGACGTCGTGCTGGAGAACGACGCCACCTCGGCCTGCACCGCCGAGCACGTCTTCGGGAGGGGCCGCGAGTTCTCCGACTACGCCTACTTCTTCATCGGCTCCTTCGTGGGCGGCGGCGTGGTCCTCAACGGAACGGTCTACGCCGGCGGGACGGGCAATGCCGGCGCCTTCGGCTCGATCCCGGTGCCCGACGGAACCGGCGGCGCGTCGCAACTGCTGCAGAACGCCTCGATCTACACCCTCGAACGCGCCGTGACCGAGGCCGGCCGCGATCCCGCAAGCCTGCTGTGGTCGTTCCCGCAGGACTGGTCCGGCTTCGAGGACATCCTCGGACCCTGGATCTCGCGGACCGCCCGGCACCTCGCCCTGGGCGCCGTGGCGATCTGCGCGGTGATCGACTTCGAGGCGGTCCTGATCGACGGCGCCTTCCCGTCCGACATCCGCACCCGGATCGTCACGGCCACGCGCGACGAACTGGCCCGCGTCGATACCCGCGGCATCGCGCCGCCCCGGATCGAGGAAGGCTCGATCGGCCGCGCAGCCCGCGCGGTCGGCTCGGCGGCCCTGCCGATCCTGTCGAAGTACCTGCTCACCGGCTTCCGCTGACCGCCACCGTGCGGCGCGCGCCGCGCCTCCCGGCTTCTTCCGACCCCAAATATCCTCGGGGGAGTGCGAGGGGGCAGACGGCCCCCT
>CAZOHN010000278.1:0-4232 GCA_964579325.1 uncultured Rhodobacterales bacterium | reverse complement strand
GCCATCAACCGGGTGCCGGCCGATGGCGAGACGCGCTCCAACCTGCACGTCGGCGGGCGGGCCGAGGCGGTGGGCCTCACCGACCGCGACCGCGAGATCTGCGCCGCCATCGGCCCGACCCTGCGCGAGAAGGGGCAGGTCTTCGTCGGCATCGACGTGATCGGCGACTGGCTGACCGAGATCAACGTGACCTCGCCCACCGGAATCCAGGAGCTCGAGCGGTTCGATGGCACCAATGCCGCGCGGCGGATCTGGGAGGCCATCGAAGCGAAACGGGCCGCTGCGTGACCGAGGGGGAGGATCGGGCGTGAGCCTGCGTCTGCGCTGTCTGAACGCCGTTCTGCGGGTCGCCGTCAAGCGGCGGCTGCGCGGCATGACCGACCCCGCGCGGGCGCGGGCCGAGTTCGAGACCTTCGCGCGGGTCCTGCTGCCCGGGCCACGCGTTGCGCCCGTGGCAAAGGACCCCGACACGCGGCTGCCGGTGGCTTGGGGCACCGCCCCGCGCGCCCCGGCGCTTCGGACGTCGGGTAGTGCGGGCCACCTGTTGCGTCCGGGCCAGCCGGCGGTGCTGTGGTTCCATGGCGGCGGATACATTGCCGGGTCGTCGCGCACCCATCGGGGCCTGGCGGGGCGGCTGGCGCTGGCGTCCGGCATTCCGGTGTTCCTCCCCGCATACCGGCTCGGCCCCGAGAATCCGGTGCCCTCCGCGCAGTCTGACGCCCGTGTCGCCTGGGAAGCCCTGCGGGCGGCGGGCTATGCGGCGGACGCGATTGCCCTTGGCGGCGACAGCGCGGGCGGGGGACTTGCGATGGCGCTCCTCGCTGCGCTCCTCGCGGAGGGCACCCGGCCGGCCGGCGTGGTCCTGATGTCGCCCTGGGTGGACCTCACCGGGTCGGGCGCCTCGCTGAAGGAGAACGCGGCCGCCGACCCGATGCTTCCGGCCGAGCGCTTTGGCGACCTCGTGGGGTTCGCCATCGGGGACCACCCCCCGGCCGACCCGCGGGTTTCGCCGCTCTTTGCCCGGTTCCGCGGCGCTCCGCCGGTTCTTGTCCAGCATTCGCAGACGGAAATCGTCCGCGATGATTCCACCCGGCTTGCCGACCGGCTGCGCCGCGACGGGGTCGAAGTGCAGATCGCATCCTGGCCCAACACGCCGCATGCCTGGCCGATCTTCGGAGGTTGGCTGCCCGAAAGCCGTGAGGCGGTGGCGCAGGCCGCCACCTTCCTCAAGGCGCGCCTCAGGCCGCCACCAGCGTCGTGAGGCGATAGCTCACCGCTTCGGCGACATGCGCCTTGCGCACTTCTGCCGACCCCGCGAGGTCGGCGATCGTTCGTGCAACCCGCAGCACCCGGTGGTAACCGCGCGCCGAAAGGCCGAAGCGCTCCGCCACCGCCTGCAACAGCGCCCGTCCTTCCGAATCCGGGGTCGCTATCTCTTCCAGCAGCCGTCCCTCCGCATCGGCGTTGACCCGCGCCCCGTCGACGCCGTCGAAGCGCCACTCCTGCACGGCCCGCGCGGCCGCAACGCGTTCGGCCACGGTGGCGGAACTGTCGCCCGCGTCGGGCAGATCGAGGTCGCGGAAGCTGACGGGGGGCACCTCCACCCGAAGATCGAAGCGGTCCATCAGCGGCCCCGAGATGCGGCCGAGGTAGTCCTCGCCGCACTGGGGGACGCGGGCGCAGGCCCGCGCCGGGTCGGAGAGGTAGCCGCACTTGCAGGGGTTCGCGGCCGCGACGAGGAGGAACCGGCAGGGGTAGCGGACATGGGCATTCGCCCGCGCCACCACGACCTCGCCGGTCTCGATGGGCTGGCGCAGGGTCTCGAGCACCGGCCTGGGGAACTCGGGGAACTCGTCGAGGAACAGAACGCCGTTGTGGGCAAGGCTGATTTCGCCGGGCTTCGCCCCGCGCCCTCCACCGACGATTGCCGCCATGCTGGCGGTGTGGTGCGGCTCGCGGAAAGGCCGTTCGCGCGAGATGCCGCCGTCCGACAGAAGCCCTGCGAGCGAATGGATCATGGAGGTTTCCAGCGCCTCGATGGCCGAAAGTTGCGGCAGGATGCCCGGAATGCGGGCCGCCAGCATCGACTTGCCCGACCCCGGCGTGCCGACCATCAGCAGGTGATGCCGCCCCGCAGCCGCGATCTCGAGTGCCCGCTTGGCCCGCTCCTGCCCCTTCACGTCGCGCAGGTCGCGCGCCGCGGGGTCGCCCGTGACCTCGCCGGGCTGGGCGGGCGACAGTGGCGTTTGCCCGGTGAAGTGGCGGATCGTGTCGAGCAGCGAGGCCGGCGCGATCACCTCGGTCGCCCCGACCCAGGCGGCCTCGGCACCGCAGGCCTTCGGGCAGAGGAGCCGCTTGTTCTCCTCGGCCGCTGCCATCGCCGCCGGCAGCGCGCCGATCACCGGGATGAGCTTGCCGTCGAGCGACAACTCCCCCAGTGCCACCGTCTCCTCGACCTGATCGCGCGGCACGATGTCGAGTGCCGCCAGAAGCGCCAGCGCGATCGGCAGATCGAAGTGCGAGCCCTCCTTGGGCAGGTCGGCGGGCGAGAGGTTGACGGTGATCTTCTTCGAGGGCAGCGCGAGGTTGAGCGAGGCGAGCGCCGCGCGCACCCGTTCCTTCGCCTCCGACACCGCCTTGTCGGGCAGGCCCACGAGCATGAAACCCGGCATCCCCGGTGTCAGCGCGCATTGCACCTCCACGAGCCGCGCCTCGACGCCCTCGAACGCAACCGTATAGGCGCGCGCCACCATCACCCTGCCCTTCGCCAACCTTGGTTAACGATTAGCTGTGAAGGGGTTTAGGATTGGTAAATGGCGAGGAAGGCCGGCCAGGCCTCGGGGTCCGCGACCGTCTTGTCGCGGCAGAAGGCATTGCAGAAGCCCCAGACCTGTCCACCGGCCTCCATGAAATGCGTGACCGGTTCGCCGGAATAGGGGCAGGCGTCGTTCACCGAGGGGCCGCTCTCGACCGCGCGAGCCGGGATCGGGGCCGGGCCGGGCCAGTCCCGCGTCGCGAAGGGGCGGCGGTAGAACTCCTGGTCAGGGCCGTCGACCAGCCCCATCGCACGCCAGCGGCGCAGCGACGGGTGCGCGAGGTGGCGATCGACATAGCCCTGCGCCTCGGCCCCGACCGGCAGCCCGTAGGTCGCGATCCGGCCCGCGGCTACGGGCGCGAAGAATACATCCGCCACCGAATACTCCCCGCAGAGCCAGGGCCCGCCAGACAGCGACAATGCATGGCTCCACAGTGTCTCGATCCGGGCAAGGTCGGCGCGTACGGCCTCGTCGGGAGCGAAATCGGCATAGCTCACGCGCAGGTTCATCGGGCAGGCACCGCGCAGGGCGGAAAAGCTCGAATGCATCTCGGCCGAGAGCGACCGCGCCAGCGCGCGAAGGCCGGGGTCGGCCGGCCAGTGGCCCGCCGAGGGGTGACGCTCGGCCAGGGTCTCGGCCATGGCGAGGCTATCCCAGACCACAGCGCCCTCCGGCGTGCGCATTGCCGGAACCGTCCGCGCCGGGGCGTAGCGGGCCAGAAGCCCGGGCAGGGCGTCGGTATAGAGCCGCGCCCGCTCGATCCGGACGGGCAGCCCGAAGGCATCAAACAGAAGCCAGCCCCGAAGGGACCAGCTCGAATAGGCGCGGTCGCCGATGGCAAGGTCATAGGTCATGGGGTTCAGCGTACCGCGCGCGCAGCGTCCGGGGAAACACCGGTTTGTGACGCGATGGATCACGAGAGGTGATGATATTTCGGTCCACTAGTGCGGCTCTGGCCCGGATCAACCATTTGTTCAGAGAAGTTCTGATCCAGTTGAGGTATCGTCCCGTAACACCCTGCGACACGACAGGCGGCTATCCCGCCGCCTCGCGGCAGACCGGGGGCTACGATGGCACTTGACGGAATGACCGACAGCACGCTCTCCCGCCGCGCGATGCAGGCAGAACTGCTCGACGCCGAAACCGAGCTTCGCCTGGCCTACGCGTGGCGCGACCAGCGCGACGAAGAGGCACTGCACCGCCTCATCACCGCCTACATGCGCCTCGCGATCTCGATGGCGTCCAAGTTCCGCCGCTACGGCGCGCCGATGAACGACCTGATTCAGGAAGCGGGTCTGGGCCTGATGAAGGCCGCCGACAAGTTCGACCCGGACCGGGGCGTGCGGTTCTCGACCTACGCCGTCTGGTGGATCAAGGCCTCGATCCAGGACTACGTGATGCGCAACTGGTCGATGG
>CAZOHN010000277.1:0-4239 GCA_964579325.1 uncultured Rhodobacterales bacterium | reverse complement strand
CAAAGTCGCGCTGCATGATGGCGTCGATCATCACCTTGCCGACGCCCGGAAAGCCGAAGACGGATTCGATCACGACCGAGCCGTTCATGAACCCCACGGCGAGGTTGCCCGCCATGGTCACCACCGGAAGGCTTGCGTTGCGCAGGGCGTGGACGAAGAGGATGCGCGTGCGGGGCACGCCCTTGGCCCGCGCGGTCCTCACGTAAGGCGCACTCATCGCCCGGATCATCGCCTCGCGCACCACCTGCGCCAGAAGGCCGAGCGGTCGCAACGTCAGCACGGCGACTGGAAGTATCCAGTGCTCCCACCCGCCGATGCCCGAGGTGGGGACCAGCCGCAGGTTGACCGCGAAGATCGTGATGAGCGTCAGGGCCAGCCAGAAGTTCGGCGCGCTGGCGCCCGCCAGCGACAGCACGCCGATGGTGCGGTCGACGAGACCCGTGGGCCGGATCGCCGCCCAGACGCCCAGAAGGATCGCGAGGGCCGTCGCAAAGAACATGGTCAGGCCCGCGAGCAGCAGGCTGACCGGATAGGCCTCGAAGACAATGGTCGCCGCAGGTCGCGCCTGCCGCAGCGAAGTGCCGAGGTCGAGCGCGACCACATCCGCCACGAAGCGTGCAAACTGCGTCGGCAGCGGATCGTCCAGCCCGTTGATCTCGATGAACGCCTGGCGTTGTTCGAACGTGGCGTCATCGGGCAGGTAGAGGTCGGCCGGGTTCCCGGTAAGCCGGACGAGGAAAAAGACCAGAACCACCAGGCCGATCAGGCTGAACAGGCTCTGGGCAATCCGGCTGGCGACGTACTGCTTCACGGAACGAACCTCGGGTTGCAGGGTGACAGGCCGCAGGCGGCGCGCACGGATGCTGGCCGGGTCGCCGAGCCGCCGCAACGACGGCCCGGCGCCATCGGCGTCAGTTGTAGGTGACTTCCTCGAGGAAGAAGTGCGATTCCGGCAGGCCTTCGAGCGTGTAGTTGACCCGCTCGGCCACCCGGCCGAAGGCCACGCGATGCGCGATCAGCCCGTCCACATGCACCTCCGCGTGCATGTAGCGCGCCAGTTCGCGCCAGATCGCCGCGCGCTCCTCGCCCTCGGCGGCAAGGCCCGCATCGAGCATCTCGTCGATCTTCGGATCGCAGATCGGGTTGCGCACCGTCTCGCAGCGGTGGCGGGCGAGCGAGGTTCCCGCATCGCCCGTCGCGTTGTCGTGGTTGGCCTGCAGCAGGACCGGCCCTTCCTCGACCCGCGGCTTGTCACGATACTGGCGGAACAGCCCCGCCTCCACCGTGCGGCTGACCACGTTGAAGCCCGACCCGGCCAGCATCGCCGTCACGGCTTCGAGCACTTCGTCGGACCGCGGGAAGTGACCGTTGATCCCCAGCACCTGGATCTGCGCATCGACCGGCACGCCGTCCGCCCGCGCTTCGGCCAGCAGCGCCCGGGCGCGCTCGGGGTCATGGGGATGCGGAGCGAGGTCGGGGTTGTGGCCCGATGTCGTCGGCCCGAACAGCGCCACGGCGGGCGCCGACTGTGCGGGCAGGATGGTGCCGAACATCGCCTCTCGGTCGATGGACAGATTGACCGCCTCGCGCACCCGGACGTCGTCGAGCGGCGGCTGCCACGCGCCGATGATGTAGTAGAGCACCTCGAAGCTGCGATAGGCCTGGTCGGTGGCGGGATTGGTCGCTGCCTCCTCGTCGATGGAGAATGTCAGGTCGGCCTCGCCCACCTGCACCATGCTGGCGCGCACCGACGGCTCGGCCCGCCACATGAAAACGGCGCGCGTGGTCTCGGGCGCGGCTCCCCAATAGTCCTCGTTCCGCTCGAGCACGATGTTCACGCCAGCGTTCCATTCGACGAAGCGGAACGGACCGGTGCCCACCGGCGCGCGTGAGACCGCCGTGCGCGCCATGTTGGGCGACACGATGGGCAGGTTGGCGAACTTCTGCAGGAACAGCGGCTCGGGCTTGTCCAGCGTGACGTCGATCGTCAGGTCATCGACCTTGGCGATCATCAGCTCGAGCTTGTCGAAGAAACGCGACCTGTTCACCTGCTCGATCTCGGGCGTCATCAGGCGTTCGTAACTGGCGATGACCGCGTCGGCGTTGAAGGGCGCGCCGTCATGAAAGGTGACGCCCTCGCGCAGCGTGAACCGCCACGACAGGTCGCCGGTGCGGTCCCATCCGGTCGCAAGCCGCGGCTTGATCTCCTGCGTGCGCAGATCGTGCAGCACGAGGCTTTCGATCACGCTGTGCCGGGCGACCTGTCCGGTGAAGCGGAACTCGATGTTGCCGGGATCGAGGTCCTGCGGCTCGGACGTCATGACTATGCGGATTTCCTCGGCGGCGACGGGCGCCGATACCAACGCGAATGGCAGGAGCACGGCCATCGCCGCCGCCATCCCGATGCGCCGTGCACCAGACAGGATACAGGTCGTCATCTTCTCTCTCTCCTCCATGGAACAGAGCCTCTTGCTCGTCCGGGCTCTTGATCGTTGGAGGTTTCCTTGCCAGACCTATGCATGTCAAATGCGAAGTTGTGCAACCTCCATGATCTGAGGTTATGACCCATGGCCCTGAACCTGCGCCAGCTCGAGATTCTGAACGCCGTCCTCCAGGCCGGCTCGATGAGCGCCGCAGCGCGCAGGCTGCGCATCTCGCAGCCAGCCGTCAGCCGCTCCATCGCGGCGACGGAGCAGCAGCTCGCGGTCAAGCTCTTCACCCGCGACGGGTCGACGCCGACACCGACCGCCGAACTGGCCGAGCTGGGCGTCGTGCTCGAACCCATCTTCCGCCAGATCGAGGCCGCGCAGAACGTCGCCGCCCTTCTGAAGTTCGGCGCCGGCAGGTCGCTACGGCTGGCCGTCAGTCCGGCCTTCGCCTTCGCTTTCCTTCCCGGCGCCTGCGCGCGATTCCGCGAGACCTTCCCCCACGCCAAGCTCGTGGTGCGCATCCGCGACGCCAGCGCGATCAAGGAGGGAATCGGCCAGCGAGAATTCGACCTGGGCCTTGTCTACAACGAGACATGGGGCGGCCCGTTCGAGGCCGTGGACCTGTGCCGGTCGGAGGTCGTCTGCATCGCGCCCGCCGATCATCCGCTCGCGATGCGCGATACGATCACGCCTGCCGATCTGAAGGATTCGCCGCTGATCTCCTTCGGGCACACGGCCAGCATCGGGCAGGATCTCGACCGCATCTTCGAAGCCGAAGGACTGAAGCGCGATCTGGCCATCGCCGTCGCCAACTCGATCAGCGCGGCCGCCTTCGTGCGCGAGGGTGCGGGTATCGCGCTCAGCGATCCGTTCCTGCTGGGCACGATCAGTGCGACGGGACTGGCCGTTCGCCCGTTCCGACCGCTGCGCCCGCTGACCCCGCGCGCGATCTACGCCGAGGGCCGCACATTGTCGCGGCCGGAGCTCTACATGATCGACTGCCTGCTTGAGGCCGCGCAGGTCTGGGATCGGGTCTGGATGGGGCGCGGCGCGGATGCTGCGGCAGGGTGACGGCGAATGACAACGAACGCCCCGGCCGTCAGGATCGCGGAGCCTTTCTACCCCCGGGCGGCGCAGCTTGCGACGATGCCCACGCGACAAGCGCGCGTCTCGGGCCTTTTGGCCCGAGCGCTCCAGCGCAGGATCTTGCGCCGGCAGGACGGGGCGAAAGCCCGCCACCGGATCGGGTCCTTGGAGGCGTCGAATGCATCCACCGGACCCTCGGGCTCTTGCAACGCGTCGATGGGATCGGACTGGCGCCATAGCGCGCTTGCGCGGCCGGCCCCGACCGCGGCTAGCCCCGCCGCGCGCATGCGCCCCTCGGCCATCGGCCGCTCCGCGCGCGCCTTGCGCTGCGCGGCCCAAGCCTGTTGCTTGCGCGGCGAGATGAGCCGCAGGGGCCGGTCGGCATCCAGCGACATGCGACGCCCGACGGCACAGCCATGCGCAAACGGCGCCTCCAGCACGGCCTCGCGCAAGACATGGCGCGCCGGATGCGCGACCTTCCATGTCGCCAGCCAGACCGACGCCGGTTGCGCATGGCTCTCGGCCAGCCATTCCCAGAGGCAGGCGGCATCCGTGGTCGCGACCCGGGCGAATGTATCCGCGCCCATCCGGCGCAACTGTAAATACCGAACGAAAACTCCTCAGAAGTGCCGAGCGAGAGTTCCCCACTTTCGGGATCGGCGATCAGCCGGGGTCAGTGATGGGAGGATCCATTCTTGGGCGGTCTGCCGCGGCGTTTCGGGGC
>CAZOHN010000276.1:0-4318 GCA_964579325.1 uncultured Rhodobacterales bacterium | reverse complement strand
GATGTACTTCTACCTCGCGCTCGCCGACGCTGCCGTCGTCGGCGGTGGCTTCACGTCGAAGGGCGCGCACAACGTGATCGAGCCCCTTGCCCTGCGCAAACCCGTGTTCACCGGCCCCGAGATCTGGACCATCGAATACCCCGGGAAGGAGGCGCGCGACGCGGGCGTGCTCACCCTCTGCACCGATGCCCACGACCTCGCCACCCGGATCGACCTGCTTCTGTCGAAGCCACAGGCGCGGGACGGGGCGGCCCGGGCGGCAGCGGCATTCTTTGCCACCCACGGCGGCGCCACAGCGCGGTCGATGGCAGTACTCGGCGCTGTGCTCGACGCTCAGGCCGCGCGGCGGTAGGCCAGCGGGAGCGACGCCAGGAAGATCAGCGCCGCAGCCGCAACGATCGATGGCCCAGCCGGCGTATCCAGCCTGAGCGAGACGAAGAGGCCGCCCGCCACGGCCAGCGCGCCGATCGCCACTGCCACCGCCGCCATCGCTTCGGGCGTCCGCGCCAGGCTCCGCGCCGCCGCCGCGGGGATGATGAGCATCGCGGCGATCAGAAGCGCGCCCACCACCTTGATCGCCACCGCCACCACCAGCGCCAGCGCCAGCGTCAGCACCAGCCGCTCGCGATGCGGGTCGATACCGCTCGCCTGAGCGAGGTCCTCGCTCAGCGTGGCGGTCAGGAGCCCGTTCCAGCGCCAGACCAGGAGCCCGATCACCGCCGCCGCACCGCCCCAGATATAGGCGAGGTCGGCGCGTGTGACCGCGAGGATGTCGCCGAACAGGAAGGCCGTGAGATCGACCCGCACACCAGGCAGGAAGGATACCGCCACAAGGCCGAAGGCCAGCGCGGAATGGGCGATCACGCCGAGCGAGGTGTCCATCTCGTGGCCGCGCGCCGCGAGCCCCGAAACGGCCAGCGCAGCGCAAAGGGCCACCGCAAGCGTTCCCCAGAACAGCGGCAGTCCGAGCCCGAAGGCCAGCGCCACACCCAGGATCGCGGCATGGGCCGTGGCGTCGCCGAAATACGCCATGCGGCGCCAGACGACGAAACAGCCCAGCGGTCCGGCGGCGGCCGCCGTGCCTATCCCGGCGAGCGCCGCGCGGACAAGGAAGTCGCCGAGCATCAGGGCTTCCCGGCGGGTTCGGGGCTGATCGCCGGACTGCACTGTTCACGATGCGTGTGGTCGTGCCCGCAGTGAGGTCCGTGCTCATGTCCCGGCTCATCGGCATGGACGTGGCCGAGGTGGTGGTGTGCGTCGCCGGGTTCGTGCTCGTGGTCGTGTGCATGCCGGTAGAGTGCCAGCGCCCCCCCGGTGCCCATACCGAACAGCGCGCGATACTCCGGCGCGGCACTCACCACCGTGGGCGTGCCCTCGCAGCAGACATGGCCATTGAGACAGATCACCCGGTCGGAGGCGCTCATCACGACGTGCAGGTCGTGGCTTACCATCAGCACTGCCGCGCCGGTTTCGTTGCGCACCTCCTCGATCAGCCGGTAGAACGCCGCCGCACCAGGCTGGTCGAGACCCTGGGTCGGCTCGTCGAGGATCAGGATATCCGGGCGCGCCAGCAGCGCACGGGCCAACAAGACGCGCTGGAACTGTCCGCCCGAGAGGTCGGTCATCTGCCGGTCTGTAACCTGCGGCACACCGGTCTGCGCAAGCGCAGCGGCGATCTCGTCGGTACCCCGGCGCTCGGGCAGCGAAAGGAAACGCCGCACGGTCATCGGCATCCGCCCGTCGATCGCGAGCCTTTGAGGCACATAGCCGATGCGCAAGCCTGGCCGTCGCGTGACGTGTCCCCCCGCAAGGCCCACCGAGCCGATCAGCGCGCGGATCAGCGTAGACTTCCCCGACCCGTTCGGTCCGACAATCGTGACGATTTCCCCCGCCGCGACCGAGAGCGTCACGCGGTCAAGGACGGTCTCGCTGCCGAAACGCACGCAGAGGCCTTCCCCGCGGATCAGGAGACCGGCCGCATCCTTTCCGGATTGCGGGAAGCGGGCGGGAGCTGTCATGCCGCCGCCTCGCACGCCGGGCAGAGGCCCAGTGCCTCGACACTCGCACGCTCCACCCGGAAGCCCACGTCTGCCGCGGCGCGCTGAACCGCGTCAAGGACCTCGGCGCCGGAGGCTTCGGCCAGTGCGTTGCAGCTGCGGCAGATCAGGAACACCGGCTGGTGCGCCTCGCCGGGGTGAAGGCAGGCAGCGAAGGCGTTGAGGCGCTGGATGCGGTGGGCGAGTCCGTTCTCGACGAGGAAGTCGAGTGCCCGGTAGGCCACCGGCGGCTGCCGCCCGAAGCCCTCGTCACCAAGTCTGTCCAGCACGTCGTAGGCCCCGAGCGCGCGGTGCGCCTCGAGCAGGATCTCGAGGGTCCGGCGTCGCACCGGGGTGAGCTTGATCCCCCGCGCGGCCGCCAGCGCCTCGGCGCGCGCGAGCGCCTCGCCCGTGCAATGGGCGTGATCGTGTTCCGCAAAGGCGCGGGCGGGCGCACCGCCCTCCGCCCCCTCGACCTCGCCCTCTTCCAGATCGTCCGCCACCGAGTGCCTCTTGACATGTGATAGCATCACATGAATTAGGGGTATAACATCACATCATACATACGCGCCGCGCCGCCAACCCGCAAGGAAGCACGATGCCCAAGCAATTCGCCGATCAAACCCTCCGACACCCGGTTCCCAAGTCCCTTCGGTCGACGGCCCTGTGCACATCCCTGGCACTCTCCGTCGCCGGCGCGACATTCGCAACGGCGGTGCAGGCCGAACCTCCCGTCGTCGTCACCGACATACCCCCCGTGCACTCGCTCGTCGCGCAGGTGATGGGAGACCTCGGCACACCGGTTCTCCTGCTCGACCGCGGCGCGGATGCCCACAGCTTCCAGCTCCGCCCGAGCCAGGCCGCCGCGCTGTCGGATGCGGCTCTGGTGTTCTGGATCGGCCCGGAAATGACCCCGTGGCTCGATCGTGCCCTGAAGGGCCTCGGCGGCGGGGCAGAGGCGGTAGCCCTGCTCGGTGCCGGGGGCTCTACCACGCGGGAGTTCGGCGAAAGCCACGGCGACCACGACGACCACGGCGACGATGACCACGGCGACGACGACCACGGCGACCATGACCACGCGGCAGAGGCCGCCGCGGAGGAACATGACCATGACCATGACCATGATAGTGACCACGCAGGCGAGGCCACGGACGACCACGGTCACGACCACGACGACCATGCGCATGAGACCGCCGAGAACGTGGATGACCACGACCATGACGCGGAAGGCCACGCACATGGCGGCGTCGATCCTCATGCCTGGCTCGATCCCGCCAACGCGAAGGCCTGGCTTGGCGTGATCCGCGACCATCTGGCCGAAGCCGACCCGGAGAACGAGGCTGCCTACGCGGCTAACGCAGAAGCGGCATTGGTCCGCCTCGATGCGCTGGACGCCGACCTGCGGGACCGCCTCGCCCCGGCCGCAGACAAGCCGTTCGTCGTGTTCCACGATGCCTACGGCTACTTCGCCGCGGCCTATGACCTCACCATCGCCGGAACCATCGCGCTCGGCGACGCCGCCGACCCCGGGGCGGGCCGCATCTCCGCGATCCGGGAGGAACTGGAGAACGACGGCGCGGTCTGCATCTTCGCCGAGGCGAACCACAGCCCCGACCTCGTCGCGATGCTGGCAGAGGGCTCCGATGTGCGCACCGGCGTTCTCGACCCAGCAGGCTCGCTGCTCGACCCCGGGGCGGATCTCTACGAGGCTCTTCTTGCCGGCATGGCGACCGAGATCGCCGGCTGCCTCACCTCCAGCGGCGGCTGATCCGCCTGGCTCAGCGCAGGCGCGCGCCGGTCTCGGGATGGAACACGAAGACCTGATCGGGTCTGAATCCCAGGCCGACGCGGCTGCCCTCGGGCGCGGGCCGGTCCTCCCGCGCCTCGACCACGATCCGCTCGCCGCTCTCGGCGGTTAGGTAGACGTAGGACACGCCGCCAAGCGCTTCGGTCAGGTCGACCCTGTGGGTCGAGCCGTCGAGGTCGAGAACCACATGCTGCGGCCTCAGGCCGAGCGTGACCTGCCCACCCGCCGCCGGCAGAGCCACGGACAGCGGCAGGGGTTGCGCCGAGAGGCCTGGCGCGTGCACGCCGCCGGCGGCGACCGTTCCGGAGACGAAGTTCATCGCCGGGCTGCCGATGAAGCCCGCGACGAAGCGGTTCGCCGGATCGTGGTAGAGGTCGAGCGGAGCCCCCACCTGTTCGATCCGCCCGGCGCGCAGCACGACGATCTTGTCGGCCAGCGTCATCGCCTCGACCTGATCGTGGGTGACGTAGATCAT
>CAZOHN010000275.1:0-4346 GCA_964579325.1 uncultured Rhodobacterales bacterium | reverse complement strand
GGCCCGCGTGGGGGGTGGGGGCGACATGGTGAGGATGTCGATCCAGTCCCCATGGCCGCCGGCCGTCTGCGGCTTTCCGCCCGGCACCAGCGCAAACGCCTGCACAGCCGGAAGGAGCAGTCCCACCGCGTCTTCCCGCACCGGCGCGAAGACGAACGCATCCGCCCCCGCCTGTACCAGTTCGCCGTCCGACTGCAGACCCGCCCCGCTCTTGTCCTTCGTCATGTCGCAACTCCCTTTTCAGATCGACACACCGTCACTCCGCGCGATCCCCCCTGCGGCAGGCCGCAGAACCCGGAGCGGAACATGCCGGCGAGCAGGCCGCTTTGTTGTCACGAGCGGAAGTGATATGCGGTTACACGGCGCTGTAACCCTCACCCTGCATGGCCCGATGAGCGAGAACGAGACGCTGGAGTTTGGCCGGCAGGTCCGGGCCCGACGCGAAGCCCTGGCCCTGAGCCAGGAGGCCGTGGCAGCGGCGGCCTTCGGCAATCCCGACCGCAAATCCTATGTCTCGGCGCTCGAGAATGGCCGGCTCGCCACGATCACCCCTGCAACGGCGCGGAAACTGGCCGGGGCGCTTGATCTCCTTCCGGAGGACGTGCCCCCTGGGCTGCGCTGGCACGAGGAGGCGTATGTCTCTCCGCTCGAGTCCCGGATCGCCGCACTGGAGGAGCGGTTTACGTCGAACGGCCGGGACCACGACCCGGAGGCCGATCTGGTCAAGGTCTTCAACGCGCAGATCGCCCGGCAACTCGGCGAAACCGTCGCCGACACCTACTTCCATCGCCTGCAAGAGGGGCTGAAGCTGCTGCGGCATTGGACCGGGGGGCCGTTCAGCCTGCGCAGCCTGGCGATCTCTTTCACGTTTGCCTTCGTCTATGTCGTGTTCGCCGGGCTGTTTGCCATGGGGCATGGCCAGCAGACGATCGGCGAGGTCACACCCTTTGGCGCGCCACCATGGGCGACCGGGGGACTTGCCTGGATCACGGCGCTTGGCGTGATCGCCTTCCTGATCGCAGCCGGGGCGCTCTGCATCTGGCTGCTCCGCGATGTCGGCACATCCGGCGTGTCCTGGCAAACCAACGGCCTCCACCTCGGGCTAGCCGCGCTGTTGGCCGCAGTCGCTTGCACCTTGGTGGCTTCGATAACCAAAGAACCCGTAGCGGTGGCGGTCGTTTTTGCGGTCCTGTGCTTCTGGGCCGTCGCCAACCTGCCGCCGCGCGCCGCAATGCTCGCCGGTCTTGGCGGCGGCTTCGTTTCGGGCACGAGCGCCGGGTTCATGGCGACGGGCAGCGACCTGACAACGCTCGAGGCGTCGGTGATTGGGGCGACGATCGGAGTTGGCGCCGGCGTCGCGTCCAGCCTCGTGGCCCGCGCCGCGCCGTTCCGTGCATCGGGGCAACTGGCCGGAGCAGGGGCGGGGGTGGCGGTCGGGGCGGTTCTGGTCTGCGGCGGGATGATCATCGCCGAAGCGGTCGCAGAAACAGCCGCCACGAGCGCGGGGCTGGTGGCGGTCATGTGGCTTGCCTTTCCCTTCGCCAATGCTCTGACTGACTACCTGTCCCTCGGGGCGAGCCATTGGCTGGGGCGAAAGCTCCTGTCCTCAGGCAAGTCGTTGCGATGGGCTCTGACGTTGGGGCTCATCGACCTTGCAATGGCGCTGGTCCTGATGCTGGCGACGGTGAAGGTGATCGGCGCCGGGCTTGTGCTGACCGACAGCACCTTTGTCGGCGACATCGATGGCCCGGGCTTCCTTGCTGCCAGCCTGGCCGACCTCTGGGGCGCGGGATTGTGGCTGGGGCTCATGGTGCTGTCCACGACGGCCTGGACCTATGGTCACTTCGTGGTCTTCGTGGCTCCGGCCCTCGCCGGCTGGCTCACGTACCGCGTGCTGGAAGCGCCCGCCGCTGCGCGCCTTTCCAACGCGAACACCGCCGACGCAATCGACGTGGGGTCGGTGTTGGCGCTGCCAGGGCGTATCGTCCTGTTCCGGGCCGCATGGCTGGGGCTTGCAGCGGCGCCACCCCTGCTCCTTGTCCTTGGTGAGGGGGTCCTGGAGAGCATTCTGGTCCTTGCGCTCTAGGTGTTGGACAGACGCCCATGGAACAGACTGGGGCGATCGAAGCACAGTCGGCGCCTTGCGGCGGCAGATCGGTTGAGGCTGACCCGGCCTCAACGTGCACTGCTGCCCGGCAAGTCCAACCGTGATCGCATCGAGGCGATCGAGGGCCTAGACGAACGAAAACCAGCACGCACTCCTCTGCGCGCCTACCTAGAGTCTATGCCTGAAGACTGGTAGCGGAGGCCCATTCCGGGCATTTGCGGACGCTCTGATTGGTGAACAGCTCTCTTTGAGATCAAGGCTCTGATTTCAAGATGCGACATCTGGCCTTGTCTCACCCTGGACTTCCGGCCGGAGCCTGAGCGCGGATCTGAACGGCTCTCCTGAATGGACCTCGTGCGTTTCGGCGTGCTGTTCCAGCGCGCGGTGGAGGCGCCTTCCGGAGCTTCCGGATCGCGCCTGGCCTCCGCTTGCGGCGCTGCACCAGCTACCCGAACAGGCTCCGCGCAAGTTGCAGGTCCAGCAGTTTCTTCTCGGGTTCCTGAGGAAGGTTGGGCTTTCCCTTGGGACCCATGGCGATCGCCAGGCTCGCGAGGCCGGCGGCGATGGCGGTGGCGGCAGAAGTGCCGGAGAACCGGCAGAACAGCGAGCCGATCTCGAAGTGCTCCTTGTGCGGATCGTCGCCGGGATCGTGCTCGAAGGGCGAGGGGTTGTAGCCCCATCGTCCGGGCGGATCGGTCGCGATGATCTGGCGGGGCGGATAGTCCTTGTCAGGGTCCGGCAGGTAGAGTTCGGGGTCCCGGGCGGCATAGGGGTCGAGCCTGATCCCCTCCCGGTCGTAGCGGGGATGCTCGGTGCTCAGGGTGCGGAGCATGTTGTAGCCCTTCAGGGTTTCGGGCGCATAGGAGAGAAGCGTTGCCGTCTCGTCGCAGGCGGTGATCGCCCAGGGTCGCCGCAGCTTGCCCTTATTTCGCGACAACGACGCCGGATAGGACAGCATGTCGGCCTTGAGGTTGCCGGCAGCGCAGAACACGAGTGCGGTCTTGCTCAGTGCGAGGAGCGCATCGTCCACATCGCTCCAATCTACCTCTTTGTCCCCCGGCTTGCCGTCCCCGGGCTTGGCGTGCTCGGACGTGTCCTTCTTGTCCGTTCTGTCCAGGTCATCGGCCCATTCCGCCGCGATGACGACGACCTGGGCCTCGATGAGGCACGCGTAGTCGATGGCCGCCTTGACCATCTTGGGGTAAGGCGCCGCGGTGGTGGAGATCGGCACGATCCGGCAGAACGGGTTGATCCCCGCATAGGGCAGCGGCAGCGGACCGGGAGTGGACTCCTCCGCCTCCTCCGGTTCCCTTCCCATGGGCGGAGCCCCGAGTTTCGCGGGCTTCCGGAGCCTGATCTCCACCGGCCGCGCACCGATCAGGCCGGCGATCGCCGTTCCGTGGGCACCGTAGGGCTGGGGCACGTAGCGCGAAAGATCCTTCCCGCCAACTTCCTCCTTGATGCCTTCCTCGATCGGATTGCCAGTGGATTCCGGCAATCGGGAGATCAGCCACCTTCGCGACTCTTTGTCCTCTCCCTCAACGACCCGCTGGACGAAGGCACCAGTGTCGAAAACCGAGAAGTCGCGCGCCAGGCCGAGGTCGATTGCGCCCACGAGGTTCGGGTGGTGGTGGGCGACGGGCGTGTCGATCACGGCGACACGTACCGGCGAGCGCTCCGATGCCTGTGCAGTCGCCCATGCCGCGCTCTCGAAGCTCATCAGGTCGTCAACCACGCCCAGCGTCTTGAGGTGCCACAGCGCATGGAAGGATGGCAGAAATCCCTTGCCGAAGGGCTGCTTCTTGGGATTGCCGTCGTAGGGGTCGGCCGGCGGAATGGCCACGTTGTTCATCTCGTCCTCCCTGTCATGCCCATTCCGCGCGGACGCGGTGGATCTGTCGGTCGAGCACCTTCTCGAAAAGCGGAGCGCAAAGCCGCGCGAGGTGCTGCCCGGCCTCGGTGTCGAAGCGCGTGTGGAGGCCGGCCCGTTCCCGGTTCTCCGCCACCTCCTTTGCCGCGCGGTAGAGGGCACGCAGGCCCGGGTGCTCGGGCACGGCCCGCGCGAAGACCTCGGCGATCAGGTAGGACTGGAAGGCGTGGTTCGACGGGTAGGAGGAATGGGCCGGCGCGGGGATCACGGGTTCGAGCGAGGGGTCGATCATGTGCGGTCGCGGCACGTCGAACCGCGCCTTGTAGATCAGCCCGATATGGTTGCAGAGCCACAGGATCGTCTGGAACA
>CAZOHN010000274.1:0-4388 GCA_964579325.1 uncultured Rhodobacterales bacterium | reverse complement strand
GTGATCACGCTGGGGCGTTCGCAGTAGACGTAGCGGTTGTCGAACCGGTTCGAGGACCGGCGCAGCATCGTGGGATCATCCACGGCCTCTTCGGCCTTGGAATGCACGATCGGGTCGAACACGGTGATGACCTGGCCCGAATACTCCACCGCCTTTGGGATGAAGATCTTGTCGCCGAGCGCGTCGCGGATGCCGTTCGAGATCGAGGATTTGCCGTTGCCGGGGGGGCCGTACATCAGGATCGAGCGGCCCGAACCGACGGCCGGGCCGAGGTGGTCAAGGAGTTCGTCGGGCAGGATCAGGTGGCCCATCGCCCCGGTGAGCTGCTGGCGGGTGATCTGGATGTTGCGGATCGACTGACGCTTGGTCTGCTCGGCGTAGGAGGCGAGCGGCACCGGCATCGCGCCGTAGTACTCCGACTGGCTGAGGGCGTCGAGCGCGCGGGCCTTGCCCGAATCGGAGAGCTGGAAGCCCATCTCGCCGCCCGAGTTGGCGTGCAGCGTGCCGGTGGCCTCGACCAGTTTCTGGCTGCGGGCGAGGTCGATCAGTTCCTGCGCCACGGGAAGCGGCAGGGCGCAGGCGCGTCCGATCTCGGTCGCGGTGTCGACGTTCATGCGGAACATCGTCTTGAGGAGGATGTCGCGCATCATCACGGTCGTCAGGCCGACGTCCTGAAGGGAGCGCGGCGGGACCGGCGCGGTCACCGGGGTGGCGTGCATGTTCATCGGCGGAGAACCCCTTGGCTGGTCTCGTCACGTGGCTACTGGCGCGGGCCCGGCGGGACACGCGCGTTGACGGAAACAGTCTCAGGCAAGGATGGCATGACTGTGGCGAAGCGTGGCCAAACGGGCGGCGCTTTCGCAGGCGTCAGCGGGTGGCGGCGAGGAGGAGGTAGAGGACCAGAACGCCGCCGAGGGCGAGGCCCATGGGAAAGTCGCGTCGGCCCCAGGACTCCCAGGTCGGCGCGATGCGGCGGAGTGCCGGGACAGCGCGCGCGGCGCGGTGGGTCACGAAGGCCGCGATCAGGACGGCGGCGAAGAGGGTGAGGAACAGCGTCGCGTCGGCAAGCGCCACGAAGGGCGCCATGGCGGCGGCGAACTTGGCGTCTCCCGCGCCGAGAAGGCCCGCCGCGTTGCCGACAAAGCCCGCAAGGAGGATCACCACGAGGTGCACCCAGCGCCAACCCCAGTCCGCCAGCGGCAGGACGAATGGGCCAACGACGAGGAACACCGCCGCCAGCGCAAGCACGGCCTTGTTGGGGATCTTCATGCGCGCCATGTCCGACCACGCCACCCAGAGCGCGATCGGAACGGCGAAGGGCAGGAAGGCCCAGGCGGCGAGAGCGGGCGTTGCCATCGGTCGCGTCAGGTCGCGCCGGCGCCGCGCTCGAGCGCGTCGAGGGCGCGCACGGCAGCCTCGAAATGCCGCGGGTGGGTCTCGATGGCTTCCTGGAGGAGCGATTTGCCGATCGTGACGTCGCCCTGCTTGATCGCGGTAAGCGCGGCCGTGTGCATCAGCTCGGCGCGTTCGGTCTGGGTCATCGGCACCAGGGGCAGGTCGTACTTGCGTTGGGCGCCGCGGGCCATGACGAGGTTGTTCTTGGCTGTGAACATCGTCCGGTCGTAGCCGAGCGCTTCGGTAAAGAGCCGTTCCGCGCCCTGGAAGTCGCCACGGGTCAGCTTGGAGAAGCCCCAGTTGTTGAGAACGCCCGAGGGCTGCGTCGTCAGTCCGACCGAGGTCTCATAGAAACTGTCGGCACGGCGCCAGTCCTTCTTGGCATCGGCCACCATCGCCTCGAGGCGGTAGCGCTGGAACGTCTCGTAGGTTGGCGGGATCGTGTCGAGCACGCTGCGCGCCTTGTCCCAGTCGTTCGAGCGGATCAGTGCTTCGGCGTAGCCGAGCCTGTCCTCTTCAGTCACCTCGGGATGTTCGACCGTCTTGGCCCAGACAATCACCGCCTCGGTAGGCCGGCCCGCGCGGACGAGCGACTTTGCAAGCCCTCGGTGCAGGTCGATCCGGTCGGGGTTGTCCGCCAGCGTGCGCTTGAAGTAATCAACGGCTTCCTCGGGAGAGGCCGCCGTCAGCATCAGGTCGCTGAGGTTGGATTCGTCGATGGCGTTCACGGCCTTCATGGCGCGTTCGACCTCGGCGTCGCCCGATTTCTGGCACGCCGATAGGGCAACCGTGCCGACAAGGCACAGCGAAACGATGGCTGAATGGCGCATGCCTGCGTCCTTTGTCCTGCTCTCTCGTGCCTTCTCGTTCTCAGAGCGGTGTGGACAGCAGGAGGAAGCGCCCGTTGCCCCGCCGCACCAACTGGAAGGCGTTGTTGTCTTCGCTCGGAGTATAGTCAGGTTCGTCAAGTTTTGCGAGTGCCGCGCGAAGATTGTCGCGAATCTGGTCAGAATTGCCACTATCGAGCGCGTAGGCCGTCTGGAAAGTGTTGCGCGCCTCGCCTGTCTTGCCCTGTTCCATCAGGACGACGCCGAGGTTGTTCCACGCGGGAACGAAGCGTTCGTCCTCCTTGATCGCATCACGCAGGAGCTTTTCGGCCTGGCCAAGGCGGCCAAGGCGGAGGTTGGCCGAGCCGAGCGCGGAGAGGACATCGGCGTTCAGGCCATGCTCGGCAGCCCCGCGATAGTAGGCCTTGAGCGCCAGTTCATACTCGCCCGCCGCCATCAGCCTGTGGCCGACCAAGAGGCCATCGACCGCTTCGGCCACGCGCGGCGCACCGGTGGGTGCAAAGGGGCTGTCGGCATAGCGCGCGCCGAGACCCCCTTGAGACGCGCAGGCGGCGAGCCAGAGGCACGCCGCCGCGGACAGGACAGTGGTGCGAAACACGCGACCCCTCAGTTCCCCCCGCCGCCGAGGGTGGTGTAGA
Source organism: uncultured Rhodobacterales bacterium (assembly GCA_964579325.1). Taxonomy (GTDB): domain Bacteria; phylum Pseudomonadota; class Alphaproteobacteria; order Rhodobacterales; family Rhodobacteraceae; genus CAZOHN01. Next base: position 1,507 of record CAZOHN010000274.1, on the reverse strand, counting down.
TCCCGTACACGGACGGTCCGATCAGGATGATCAGCAGGGGCGGCACACAGAACATCATAGTGCCAAGGGTCAGCTTTGTCGGCAAGACGTTGGCCTTCTCTTCCGCCCGCATCACGCGCTTGTCACGCATTTCCGAGGCGTAGACCCGCAGCGCATCCGCGATCGAGGTGCCGAAGGACGCCGACTGGATCAGCACGGTCACGAAGGACGACACGTCCGCCACCCCCGCGCGTTCGCCCATGTCCTTCAGCACCTGGACGCGGTCCTTTCCGGCCTTCATCTCGTTCGAGACGGTTTCGAACTCGTCGGCGAGCGCAGGGAAGCCCGGGCGGATTTCCTTTGCCACGCGGTTGATCGACTGGTCGAGCGACTGGCCAGCCTCGACGCAGACCAGCATCATGTCGAGCGCATCGGGAAAACCGTTGGTGATTTCGCCCTGGCGCATCTGGAGGCGGCGCTGCACCCAGTAGCGTGGGAGGTAGTAGCCTGCCGCCCCGGGAATGATGATCGACAGGACGGTCGCCTGGGTCGAAGGCTCGCCGGTGGTGCTGGTAAGCACCGCATAGAGCACTCCCAGAACCAGAAAGCCGATCCCGAAGGCGAACTGCAGGAAGTGGTAGAGGCGCACCGAGTCCTTCGAGCGGTATCCTGCCCGCAGGAGCTTGAGCTGCGTGGCCGAGTATTCCGCAGCGTCCTGCGGTTCGAGGAAGGTCGCGAAGCGGTCGAGCTTGTCGGAGCCGCCGCTGCGGCTGCGCAGCGATTTCGCCTTGTCGGTCTTCTTCTGCGCGCGCGCGGGTTTCGTTTCCTGCTTGAGGCGATCGAGCGGGTCGGCCTGCTTCTTGAGCAGCGAGGGCAGCACGATCAGGATCATCAGGACCCCGAGTGCCAGGAGGGCGAAGAGCGGGCCGAGCGGCCCGAACTGCGCGACGAGGAAATCGTTGGTTGCGGCGAGCATGGCCCGTGTCTCCTCAGACCTTGATGTTGACCATGATGCGCATGAAGATCACGTTGATCGTGAGGAACACGCCCACCGCGATGGCAGCCGGGATGAAGGCCGCAGTGTCCTTCACGTCGTCGTAGTAGTTCGGCTCGAGCACGTTGATCCCGATCATCGCCGCGATCGGGAAGCCCGAGAGGAACATCCCCGACCACTTGGCTTCGGCCGTGATCGCCTTGACGCGGCGGAACAGCTTGAAGCGCGAGCGGATCACCTTGGATAGGCCGTCGAGAATCTCGGCGAGGTTGCCGCCCGACTGCTGCTGGATCGTGACGGCGACGGCGAGGAAGCGAAGGTCCTGCATGTCCATCCGTTCGGCCAGCGCCTTCAGGCTGTCTGAGATGTCGCGGCCATACGCGGCCTCGTCGGCGATGATGCCGAACTCCGAGCCCAGCGGGTCCGGGACCTCCTTGGCGACGATGTTGATTGCCGAGGAGAACGGGTGGCCGACCCTGAGCGAGCGGACCATCAGCTCCACCGCATCGGGGAGTTGCTCTTCGATGAGCGACA
>CAZOHN010000273.1:0-4408 GCA_964579325.1 uncultured Rhodobacterales bacterium | reverse complement strand
TCCATGCGCGCCTTCCTAGCGCAGGGGCCGGGAGCGGTCCAGATACCCCTTGCGCGGGGGCACCTTTGCCGCTATCCACCCGCGCGGTTCGCTGCCGTAGCTCAGTGGTAGAGCACTCCCTTGGTAAGGGAGAGGTCGACAGTTCAATCCTGTCCGGCAGCACCAGTCCCCCACACCACGATCGATGCGGCCGGGCTGACCGGGCCACGTGACCGCCGGTGTGCTCCGATGCCGAACCCCGGCGGGCCGCACCTTGCGGTGCGGCCCGGGTCTGGTCTTGTCGCGGCCCCGGATCAGCCGATGACGGCGTTCAGCGTGGCGGAGGGGCGCATCACCTTGTCCAGCTTGGCCGGATCGGGGTGGTAGTAGCCGCCGATGTCGGCCGGCTTGCCCTGCACGGCGTTCAGCTCCGCCACGATCTTCGCCTCGTCGCCGGCGAGCGCCTTCGCCACCGGCGCGAAGGCGGCGGCGAGGCCGGCGTCCTCGGTCTGTGCGGCCAGCGCCTGCGCCCAGTAGAGCGCGAAGTAGAAGTGGCTGGCGCGGTTGTCGGGCTGGCCCAGCTTGCGGCCCGGCGAGCGCTCGTGGTCGAGGATGCCCTGCGTCGCGGCGTCGGCCGCCTTGCCCAGCACGGCGGCCCTGGTGTTGCCCGAGGTTTCGGCGAGGAAGTTGAAGCTCTCCGCCAGCGCGCAGAATTCGCCCAGCGAATCCCAGCGCAGGTAGTTCTCCTCCACCAGCTGCTGGACGTGCTTGGGCGCGGTGCCGCCCGCGCCGGTCTCGAACAGGCCCCCGCCCTGCATCAGCTTGACGATCGAGAGCATCTTGGCCGAGGTGCCGAGCTCGAGGATCGGGAACAGGTCGGTCAGGTAGTCGCGCAGCACGTTGCCGGTGATCGAGATCGCGTCCTTGCCCGCCCGGATCGTCTCGAGGCTGAGGCGGGTGGCCTCGCGCGGGGCGAGGATGCGGAAGTTGCCCGCCACGCCCGCCGCGCCCAGGATGCGGTTGACGTAGACGATCAGCTGCGCGTCATGCGCCCGCGTCTCGTCCAGCCAGAAGATCGCGAGCGACCCCGTCGCCGCCTGACGCGCCATGCCGAGCCGCACCCAGTCCTCGATCGCGGGCTTGCGCGTGGTGCAGGACCGCCAGATGTCGCCCGCCTCCACGGCGTGGGAATGCAGCACTTCGCCCGAGGCCAGGACCATGCGGATCGTGCCACTGGCCTTGGCCTCGAAGGTGGTCGGGTGCGAGCCGTATTCCTCGGCCTTCTGCGCCATCAGGCCGACGTTCGACACCGCGCCGGCGGTGCGCGGGTCGAGCGCGCCGGTCTCCTTGAAGTAGCGGATCGCCTCGTCGTAGACGGGCGCGTAGGAGTTGTCGGGGATCACGCAGTTGGCGTCGTGTTCCTTGCCGTCCGGGCCCCAGCCCTTGCCGCCCGCGCGGATCAGCGCGGGGATCGAGGCGTCGATGATGACGTCCGAGGGGACGTGCAGGTTGGTGATGCCGCGGTCGGAGTTCACCATGTAGAGCGGCGGCTGCGCGGCCATCGCGGCCTTGAGGTCGGCGGCAAGTTCCGACCGCTTCGGCTCGGAGAGCGCCGCGATCCGTGCCTCGAGGTCGCCGATGCCGGAGTTGGGGTTGTAGCCCGTGGCCGCCAGCGTGGCGGCGTGGCGGGCGAGGAAATCCTCGAGGTAGATCGCCACCGCATGGCCGAAGATGATCGGGTCGGAGACCTTCATCATCGTGGCCTTGAGGTGGATCGAGAACAGCACGCCCTTGGCGCGCGTCGCCTCGACCTGCGCCTTCAGGAATGCCCGGAGCGCCTTGGCCGACATGAAGGTCGCATCGACGATGGTGCCCTCGTCGAACTTCAGCCCGTCCTTGAGGACCGTGACCGCGCCGTCGGTGCCCACGAACTCGATCCGAGCGGGGCCAGCCTGCGCGGCGGCGATCGTGGCCGAAACCTCGTTGGCACGGAAGTCGCCGCCCGACATCGAGGAGACGTGGGTCTTGCTGTCCTTGCTCCAGGCGCCCATCGAATGGGGGTGCGACATGGCGTAGTTCTTCACCGCCCGCGCCGCGCGCCGGTCGGAGTTGCCCTCGCGCAGGACCGGGTTCACCGCCGAGCCCTTCACCGCGTCATAGCGGGCGCGGATCGTCTTCTCGGCCTCGGTCTTGGGATCCTCGGGGTAGTCCGGCACCGCATAGCCCTGCGCCTGCAATTCCGCGATGGCCGCCGTGAGCTGCGGTTCGGAGGCCGAGATGTTGGGCAGTTTCACCACGTTGGCATCGGCCGTCTTGACCAGCTCGCCCAGCACCGCAAGGTCGTCGGGCTGGCGCTGCGCCTCGGTCAGGTAGTCCGGGAACGACCCGATGATCCGCCCCGCCAGCGAGATGTCGCGGGTGCCGACGGTAATCCCCGCCTTGCCAGCGAAGAAGCGGACGATGGGAAGGAGCGAGGCGGCAGCCAGTTCCGGCGCTTCGTCTACCTTGGTATACACAATGTCGGGATGCTTCTCGTCGCTCATCTTCCCGGGGCCCTTTTCTCGGTTGGTGCGGTGCGGACGGGGCTCCCGCTGCGGCCGCGCCAATTGCGGGCGTCCGGGCCGTCCCCTGTCGCGCAACCGCTTAATCCACGCGGCCGACTTTCTCAACCGGGCACGTTGCGGCGGGTCCCGCCGCGTCGATCTGTAGCGCGCGGACACAGGGGGCGGTCGCGGCGGGGACACAGCCCCTGTGCGCGGCGGCACCTTATCCTGTGCCCGGACACCGTCTATCTCTGCCGCTGACACCTCCAGCCCACAGGCGCGACCATGACCCTCTCCCTCGGCCTCGACACCTTCGGCGACGTGACCCTCGGCCCCGACGGGCAACCGAGGCGCATGGACGAAGTTCTCCGCGACGTGGTGGAGGAGGCGGTGCTGGCCGATGCGGTGGGGATCGACTTCATCGGGCTGGGCGAACATCACCGCAGCGACTTCGCCATTTCCGCGCCCGAGATCGTGCTGGCGGCCATCGCGGGCCGGACCTCGCACATCCGCCTCGGCACTGCCGTTACCGTGCTTTCCACCGACGATCCGGTGCGGGTGTTCCAGCGCTTCTCCACCCTCAACGCCGTCTCGGGCGGTCGCGCCGAGGCGATCCTCGGGCGGGGGTCGTTCACCGAAAGCTACGCGCTCTTCGGCCACGACCTGCACGACTACGACCGGCTGTTCGAGGAGCGGCTGGAGATCTTCGCGCGGCTCTTGCGCGAGGAACGGGTGACCTGGGCCGGCCAGACCCGCGCGCCGCTGCACGAGGCCACCGTCCATCCGCCCCTCGGGCCCGAGGGCCTCGTCACATGGGTCGGCGTGGGCGGCAGCCCGGAGTCGGTCGTGCGCGTGGTCCGGCAGGACCTGCGGCTGATGCTGGCGATCATCGGCGGCGACCCCGCACGCTTCCGCCCCTTCGTCGACCTCTACCACCGCGCCTGCGACCAGATCGGCCGCACGCCGCAGCCCATCGGCGTGCACTCCCCCGGCTTCGTGGCCGAAACCGACGAGGCCGCGCGCGAGGCGCTCTGGCCGCATTACCGGACGATGTTCGGCCGGATCGGGCGCGAGAGGGGCTGGCCGCCGGTGACGAAGGACCGCTTCCTTGCCGAGGTCGAGCACGGCGCGCTCTACGTCGGCTCGCCCGAGACCGTCGCCCGCAAGATCGCCCGCACGGTCGGCGCGCTGGGGATCGCGCGGTTCGACATGAAGTATTCCACCGGGCCGATGCCGCACGGGCAGCTGATGGAGTGCATCCGGCTCTATGGCGAACGGGTGATCCCGATGGCGCGCGAGATGGTGGCCGAGGCGGTTCCGGCGGAGTGACAACGGGCTTCGTCGGTGAGAGACTCTCGCCAGCCCGGCCAAGCGTTCGCTCCGCAACACAACAGAGGTTCGCGCCCGGCCCGAGGGTGGGGGCGATTTCGCGCCCGCCCTGGGGGGCGGGTCGGGCGCGAACCGGTCCGCAAGCGGACCGGAAACAGGAAACGGGCGGCCCTTGCGGACCGCCCGGAACTCGTAACCGACCTCTGTGCGGCTCAGGCCGCCATGCGCCGTTCCTTGAGCACCCGCGCCACGGTCTCGCCCATGGCGGAGGGGTTCGGCGCGACGGTGATCCCGGCGGCCGACAGGATCTCCACCTTTTCCTGCGCGCTCTCGCCGAAGGCCGAGATGATCGCGCCGGCGTGGCCCATCTTGCGGCCCTTGGGCGCCGAGAGGCCGGCGATATAGGCGATCACCGGCTTGGTCATGTGCGCCTGCACCCAGGCCGCGGCCTCGGCCTCCTGCGGGCCGCCGATCTCGCCGATCATCATCACCGCATCGGTTTCGGGATCGGCCTCGAACATCTGCAGGATGTCCTTGAAGGACGAGCCGTTGATCGG
>CAZOHN010000272.1:2803-4456 GCA_964579325.1 uncultured Rhodobacterales bacterium | reverse complement strand
CACGGCGCCGCGCGCAGCCAGCGCGCCGCGCGCCCGGGCCCGCGCCGGGGCCTCCCTCGCTGCCGTCGAGGCGGCCTGGGCCGACCTGGCGGCTTTCGTTCCCGATCCGCGGCGGATGGAGCGCAACCATATCGTCGCTTTCGCCGATGCCGATCCCGCCCATGTGGCCATCGACATGATGCGCACCAAGATGCTGCGGCTGATGCGCCAGAACGGCTGGACTTCGGTCGGGATCACCTCGCCGACGGCGGGCTGCGGCAAGACGACGCTGGCGCTCAACATGGCCTTCAGCCTGTCCCACCAGCCCGACCTGCGCAGCCTGCTCATCGACCTCGACTTGCGCCGCCCCGCCGTGGCCACGACCCTGGGAATCACGCATCCGCATTCGGTGGCCGACCTGCTCGAAGGGCGCAGCGCCGTTGCCGAGACCTTCTTGCGCTGCGGCGAGACGCTGGCGCTCGCCGTGGCCAATGCGCAGGTGCGCGGCTCCTCGGAACTGCTGCTCGGCCCGGCGGCTGGCGATGCCATCACGGCCGTGCGCACGGCGCTCGCGCCGGACGTGATCCTCTATGACTTGCCGCCGATGCTCCAGAGCGACGATGTCATGGCTTTCATGCCGCAGCTCGACTGCGTCCTCCTCGTCGCCGCCGCGGAACAGAGCCGCCTCGACGAAGTGGACAAGTGCGAGCAGGATCTGGCCGGCCAGACCAACGTGCTCGGCGTCGTACTTAACAAATGCCGCTATACCGGCGAGGATTACGGCTACTACTGAGCCGCTCCGCCGGGCTCCGCCGCGAGTGCCGCGAATTCGGCCTCGTAGCGGTCGAGGTTGGGGGCGAGGGCGTAGCGGGTCTCGACGAAGGCGCGGGCGCGCGTCGAGAGGGCGGGCAGGGCGGCCTTGTCGGCGGCGATGGCCGCGAGCCGTTCGGCCCAGGCTTCGGGCGTATTGGCGACCCGCATGCCGGTCTCGCCTTCGATGACATAGTCGGGCAGCGGGTCCACATCCGATGCGAGCACCGGCAGGCCGACCATCATCGCTTCGAGGATGATCTTGCTCACGCCTTCGTGATCGCACGGGTGGCAGAGCAGATCGGCGCGACTGAGCCGCGCCCAGAGCTCTTCCTGGCCGAGGAACGGCAGGATCTCCACGCGCTCCGCGAGGCCGAGGGCGGCGATGCGGGCGGCGATGGCCGCGCGCGTCGCGCCGGTGCCGATCAGCGTCGCGCGGAACGGCAAGCGGTCCTTCAGCAGGCCGAGCGCTTCCACGAGGATGTCCTGGCGCTTCTGGGACGGCGAGAAGCGCGTGGCCGTGACGATCTCGAGCCCCGGCCCGGCGCTCGGGGCGCTCCAGAGCCGTGGCACCCGGTCCACGGCGACGCCGATATCGGCGACGAAAGCCGACCTGGGCTGCAAGGGGAACCCTGCGGCGGCGGCTTCCCCTTCGATCAGCGTCCGGGAGCGGTCCGAGAGATAGTTGATCGCATCGACGCCGTTGAAGATCCGCGCCATGGCCGGCCCCAGGGCGGGGTCGCGCGCGAGGCTGTCGCGCCAGCCGAGGCCCGCCATGCGCAGGACGATCCGCATCCCCGGAGCCTTCGCGCGGGCGGCGAGGGCACGCTCGAGGAAATCGAGTTCGTAGAACGCATAGACGAT
>CAZOHN010000272.1:0-2793 GCA_964579325.1 uncultured Rhodobacterales bacterium | reverse complement strand
GATCGAACAGCAGCCGGCCCACCCGGTCCCAGCCGCGGGCGGCGAGGCGGCGCGCGAGCGGGGCCCCGCGCCGCCCGAAGCGGCGCAGCACCCGCTGCGCGAGCGACTTGCGCGGCGTGGGGCAGAGCAGGACGGCGACGCCCTTTTCCGCGAAACGCCGGGGCAGGGGGACGGGGTCGGCGCGCAAGGCGGCATAAGTGACCGCATGGCCGCGCGCCGCGAGTCCTTCGGCCATGAGCCGCATGGAATTCTCGGCCCCGCCCGTGCGGGTGCGCGCATGGGGGGACTGTTCGGAGAAGAACAGGATCTTCATGGGAGACCTTGATAAACCGCGCCCGAGGCGTCAGGGCTGGCGCGGGCGCAGTCAACCGGATCCGGGCGGCCTTGCCAAGCGCCCGCGGAGGTCCGGTCCAAGGGGTTGGGAGGCGCAGATGAACGAACGGCCGATCTTCGTGCTGGGCATCCAGCGCGGCGGGACCAACCAGATCCTCAATATCCTGCGCTCGCATCCCGATACCTACTGGCCGCAAGGGGAGTTCCACGAGGTGTTCCGCCCGCGTGGGCTGCGCCGCGAAGGGGCGGCCCGGGTGCTGGCGAAATGGGCGCGCAACGCGCCGATCTTCCTGCGCCACGGCGACATCCTCGATCCCGACCGCAAGCCGCGCGGCCCGCTCTCGCCGGCGGCGGCCCGCGCGGTGGCCGCCGGGCTCGCGGCATCGGCGCAAGCGAACATGGCCTCCGTTCTGGGCTACAAGGCGGCGCTGCGCGCGCGGGGGTTTCTCGACGAGGGGCCGGCGCCGACGCGGATGCTCGTGAAGGTGATGAACTACAACCTCGCCTTCGCGCGCGATCTGGCCGCAGTCTGGCCCGGGGCGCGGTTTGTCGGCGTGATCCGCGACGGGCGGGCGGTCTGCGAAGGCCATCTGGCGCGCGGCGCGGGGGTGGCGGCGGCGGCGGATGTCTATGCTTTCGTCGGCGCGACGCTGGGCGCCATTGAGGCGGAAGGCCTCGCGGCCCGCACCTGGCGCTTCGAGGATCTCCTCGCCGATGCGGCAGGTGTGGCCGGAGAGATCTACGACTTCTGCGACCTCGACCGGACCTTGGTGCGCGGGGTCTGCCTGCAGGACAAGGCGCGCGTCACCGATGCGGCGGGGCGGACCGGCGGCAACCGCAAGGTCGATCTCTACTACGGCTTCGACGAGATCGGCCGGCACATGCGTGCCGATGCCAATGCCGGGGCGCTCGCGCGGCTGCCGGAGGCCGCGCGCGCCGAAGTGGAAGCCCGGGCCGGGGACGCCTTGCGGCGCTTCGGCTACGCCTGAGCGGATTTGTCCTTGGGTTAACACCTTCTTGGGGCAGGCTATGGCAATGAAGGCTCCGGTCCGGTATAACTCCGGCAGGGCAGCCTCCCGGTGGCGGGGGGTGTCGGGACGAGGCCAGATCCCCGGATCCGGTTCCATGGGTCATCGGTGTCCGGATGTGTAGATGGTGCGTCAGCTTCCCGAGATCGCAGGCGTGAGAGCTGCGCCGACCGCGTCCGGGCGCAGACCCCTGCTGGCGGATGGGGAAGCGCGCGTCCTCGGGCTTCGGACTTCGACGCTGCTCGCGCTGTTCCTCGTGGCGCTGATGATCCCCGCCCAGTTCCAGATCGGGCCGGTCCGCCTCACGCCTTACACGCTCATGATCCTCGCCTGCGCGCTGCCGCTGCTCGTGCGGTTCTTCCGGGATGCCTCGAGCCGGATCGTCGCACTTGACGTCATCGTGGCGCTCTATGTGATCTGGATCGGCCTCTCGATCCTCGCCAACCATGGGACGTCACGGATCGTCTTCGTCGCGAACCAGTCGATCACGCTCTATGGCGGCTATCTGATGGGGCGCATCCTCGTGCGCAGCGAAGCCGACTACCGGCTGATGTTCCGCACGATCTTCGCCATCCTCCTGGTGCTGCTGCCTTTCGCGGTGCTCGAACTCCTCACCCGCCAGATGCTGCTCAACGACTTGCTGCGCCCGCTGATGACGGTCAATCCGCGTGCCTCCAACGAGATGCGCATGGGGCTGAACCGGGTGCAGACCGTGCTCGAGCACCCGATCCTCTACGGGCTGTTCTGTTCGGTGGCGATCGCCAACTTCTGGTATCTCTACCGGCGCAGCCTCGTCTGGGCGCCCGCCGTGGGGCTCGCTTCGGCGATGACCTTCTTCTCGCTCTCCTCGGCGCCCAACATCTCGCAGCTGCTGCAGCTCGCGCTGATCGCCTGGGAGCGGCTGACCGGCTGGCTCGCCGGGCGCTGGGTCGTGCTGGTGGCCCTCGCCGTCGCCGTGTTGACCCTGATCCAGCTCGCCGTGCCCGGCGGGATCGTCGGCCTCGTGATCGACGGCTTTGCCTTCAATCCCCAGACCGGCTGGGGGCGCACCGAGATCTTCGAGTACGGCAGCGCCGAAGTGCTGCGCAACCCGGTCTTCGGCCTCGGCTTCAACGACTGGGTCCGCCCCTGGTACAAGAAGGAATCCGTCGACAACTTCTGGCTGCTGACGGCCATGCGCTACGGCTTGCCGACGCTGATCCTGCTGTGGCTCGCCATCGGGTTGCACATGGCCCGCATCATGGCCCAGAAGACCCTCACCGAAGGCGAGGCCGATTGCCGCCACGGCTATGTCTTTGCCTGGATCGGGCTCTTCTTCGTGCTCGGCACGGTCCATATCTGGGGACCGCTCAGCGTCTTCGTCATGGCCTATCTCGGCGCCGGCGCCTGGATCTATGCGGGCGGCAGCGCCGGGGCGCGGACGGCGGCCGGG
>CAZOHN010000271.1:0-4486 GCA_964579325.1 uncultured Rhodobacterales bacterium | reverse complement strand
GAAGGTGATGTCGCCGCCATCCTGCGCCACCGCAGGCCGCACCCGCGTGTCGAGCAGCTGCTTGATCTGCTCCACGATCTCGGAATCCGGCCCGTCATGCGCGGCATGGCCCGCGCCACCGTCCGCGCCGCCCTCCAGCGCCGGCTGCCCGGACTGGAAATGCTCCATCACCGCGCCGAGGACGGCGGGCTTGATATGCGCCCAGTCCACCGCGTCGGTCTTGGTCACGGTCACGAAATCCGTGCCGAGGAACACCCCCGCCACGCCCTCGACCGCGAAGATGCGACGCGCAAGCGGCGAGGCCGCACCCGACTCGGGCGTCGGGAAATCCGCCGTCCCGGCCTCGAGCACGGTCTGGCCCGGCAGGAACTTCAGCGTCGCGGGGTTCGGCGTCGATTCTGTCTGGATGAACATCGGGCGCTCCTTTCCTGAGCGTTCCTGTCCGATATGCGCCCCGGCCCCCGCCAAGTCAAGGAATGGAACGATTCCAGACTGTCGCGCGGCCTGCCCTCAGGTCAGTTCCTGAAGCCGCTCCTTCGACAACTCCCCCGGCACGATGGTGATCGGTACCGGCAGCGTGCCGGCCGACTTGGTAAGCTGTGTCACCAGCGGCCCTGGCCCCGCCTTGTCCGATCCCGCACCCAGCACCAGGACACCGATCTCGGGGTCCTCGCCGATCAGCCCGAGGATCTCCTTCACCGGATCACCCTCTCGGATCACCAGTTCCGGGTCCACCCCCTGCTTGTCGCGCATCCACTTGGCGAAGACCTCGAAATGCGCCTCGATCCGCTCGCGTGCTTCCTCGCGGATGATGTCGCCAACGCCGATCCAATGGCTGAAGGTCTCGGGCGGGATCACGCTGAGGATCGTGACGCCCCCGCCGGTCTTCGTCGCCCGCATGGATGCGAATCGCATCGCGTTCAGGCATTCCCGGCTGTCATCGAGCACGACCAGAAACTTGCGCATGACGTCCTCATCCCACCGCTGCGGATCATTGCGCGCCGCGCGCCGTCGCGCAACCTCGGCCTTGCGTCACGCGGCCGAATGCGCCCAATCCCAGTAGAGTTCCCGCACCCGGCGCGTCACCGGGCCGACCTGGTAGTGGGTCCCGTCGAACTCGGTCACCGGAGTGACCTTCGACATGTTGCCCGACAGGAACACCTCGTCGGCGGCGCGGAAGTCGTCGAAGCCAAGAACTGACTCGTGGACGCGGTGCCCGTCCGCGCGCAGGTTCGCCATGTGCCGCGCCCGGGTGATGCCCGCAAGGAACGTGCCGTTGGCGACGGGGGTGAAGACCTCGCCGTCCTTCACCATGAAGATGTTGGCCGTCGCCGTCTCGGCCACGTTGCCGAGTGCATCGGCCACCAGCGCGTTGCCATAGCCCTTGGCCCGCGCCTCGGCGAGCATCCGGGCGTTGTTGGGATAGAGGCACCCGGCCTTGGCGTTCACGACCGAGCTTTCCAGAACCGGGCGGCGGAAGCGGGTGGTGGTCAGCCGTGTCGAATGGTCGGCCGGCGCCATCGGGATCTCTTCCAGGCACACGGCAAATCCGGTCGACCCCGGTTTCGGCACCACGCCGAGGTCGCCGCCATCGAGCGCCCAGTACATCGGCCGGATATAGACCGCCGCGTCCCTGGGATACCGCCCCAGCCCCTCCCGCACGATCGCCACCATGTCCTCGGCGGTGACCGTCGGCGTGATCATCAGAGCCTCGGCCGATCGGTTCACCCGCTCGCAATGCGCCATCAGGTCTGGCGCGATGCCCTCGAACCAGCGGCAACCGTCGAAGACCGTCGTGCCCAGCCACGACCCGTGGTCGGCTGCACGCATGATCGCCACGTCGCCGTCATGCCAGGCACCCTCGAACCAGGTCCGGATGTTCTTGCCCGTTGCCATCTGCCGCCTCCCGCCGTGTCGCGCGGCACTCTAGGCAGGCCATTCCGCGCCGTCCACCCGGGGCGCGCGTCAGGTCAGCCAGACCCGCGCATAGGGTGGCAGCGCGACGTTCGGCCCATGCGGGGCGACCGGCGCATCCGACAGCGCGTCGTGCATCAGCGTCACGCCCTGCGCCATGGTCCAGTCCAGCGGCAGGTGCAGCCAGCTTTCGGTGAAGTTCGACAGGCACAGAACCGGCCCAAGCGGCGACCGGCGCACGAAGGCAAGGACCCCCGGTGCGGGCGGCTCGATCACCTCGGTCGGCACGCCGCCGTGCAGCTGCGGCGTCGCCGCCCGCCGCGCGAGGATGTGGCGGACCCCGCGGAACACCCGCGCCGAGGGCGTCTCGACCACGTGGCGCGCCGCTGCCGCGTCCCAGTCCATCCGGGGCCGGTGGATCCAGCGGCTGTCGTGGGCGTGTTCGGGCACATCACGATAGCCCTCATCGTTCAGCATCGCCAGTTCGTCACCCATGTAGAGAAGCGGGATGCCACCCCAGGCTGAGATTAGCGCGTGCCCCATCAGGATGCGCTGCACCGCAAGCTCGGCACCCACGACGTCGCCCGCGCCGAGCGCTCGCTCCAGACCCGCAAGCGAGGCGAAGCTGCCCGAGATCCGCTTGTCGCCGGTCGCCTCGTTCACCTGGAACAGCGCGCCCTTGGCGAAGCTGCCCGGGAATCCGCCCTCGTAGAACTCCGACAGGAACGCCCGGTGCGCCGCGCCGCCCAGCCCCACGGCAGCGGCGTCGTCATCGGTGACGGCCCAGCCGATGTCGTCGTGGCAGCGGATGTAGGTCGCGTAGGTCGCGTTGTTCAGGACCGGCGGGAAATGCGTGCGCATCACATGCGTCATCAGCCGGGTGTCGCGGGTGGCGAGCGCCGACCAGAACTGCACCATCAGGCTGTTGTGATAGGCGAGGTTGCCTTCCTTGCCGTCATGGGCACCCCTGCCGAGGTAGGGCAGCATCTCGGACGGAGAGACGATCGCTTCCGCAAGATGGATCATTGCCGGCGCTGCAATCCGGCTGACGGCGCGCAGCGCCTGAAGGATCATGTGCACTTCGGGCTCGGACTGGCAGCGGGTGCCGATCCGCTTCCACATGAACGCCACCGCATCGAGCCGGGCCACGTCCACGCCCTTGTTGGCGAGGAACAGCATCACCCCGGCGATCTCGAGGAACACCTGCGGGTTGGCCCAGTTCAGGTCCCACTGGTGTTCGTTGAAGGTGGTCCAGACCCACTTCCCGACCTCCGGGTAATGGGTGAAGTTGCCCGGTGCGTTGTCGGGGAAGACCTCGGTCAACGTCCGCTCGTAGGCCATCGGGATCTCGGGGCCGTCGAACATCAGGTAGTAGTCCTGGTACTTCGGATCGCCCTTCGCCGCCTTCCTCGCCCAGGCGTGTTCCTTGGCCGTGTGGTTCAGCACCAGGTCGACGCAGAGGCTGATCCCGCGGCCCCGCAGCGCCGCCGCCACCAGTTCGAAATCGGCCATCGTGCCGTAGGCGGGATTGATCGCCTTGTAGTCCATCACCGAATAGCCGCCGTCACTGTCGCCGGGGCGGGGCTTGAGGCAGGGCATCAGGTGGACGTAGGTGATGCCGAGATCCTCGAGGTAGTCCAGCCGGTCGAGGATGCCGCGCAGGTTCCCGGCGAAGCGGTCGATGTAGAAGACGTAGCCGGCCATGCGCGGCCGCTGGAACCAGTCGGGCTCGAAATCCCGGCGCAGGTCGAGGCGGCGCAGGTCGGCCGGGCGGTCGGACCAGGACTTGCGCAGGAGCTTGAGGAGCGCGTCGCGGAACGGGCCGTAGTCGTCGCGATGACCGTAGAGCGCCTCGAGCATGGGCCAGAGGTCGCCCGCGCTGCGGTCGAGCCTGAGCGCGAAGATCTCGTCGTCACCGATGGCTCCGGCCTTGCCCATGCTGGTCCTCCCTGTCCGCGGCGGTGAGGGTATTCCGGCGACGGCCCGCGCGGAAGCCCGCCGTTCAGCCCCGCACGATCAGGCGGGTCTGGTGGCGGATGCGGGCGGTGATCCAGAGGAGGTCCTGACGGTCGAAGGCCACGCAGCCCGCCGTTGGGCGGCGGGGGGCGCGCCAGGTGTGGACGAAGATCGCCGAGCCGCGGCCGGGGTCGACCTGCGGCCAGTTCCAGTCGGTGAGCAGGATCAGGTCGTAGAGCGGGTCGGGGCGGGCGAGGCGTTCGTGCGAGGCGGCGAACGGGGCGCGGACGGGGAGGTTGTAGTCGGGATGCGCGGGGTCGTCGCACCAGAGGTCGGTGGGGCGGACCGGGACGGCCCAGTCGCAGGGCGGGGCGAGACGGTCGGGACGGTAAAGGCAGCCGGTGAAGGTGTGGACCCCCGCCGGCGTCGCCCCGTCGCCCTCGCGCTTGGCCCCGGGCGGCACGATGCCGCCCCGGCCGACGGAGACGGGGAACGTCCGGCCGAGGAAGCGGGCGGCCTGGGGGGTGACGACGAGGTCGAGGGGGGTCATGGGCGGGGCCACAGCGGGACAGCGTTCGGTGGAGTGATAGGCCGAGGGCCGGGGTCCGTCAAAGCC
>CAZOHN010000270.1:0-4493 GCA_964579325.1 uncultured Rhodobacterales bacterium | reverse complement strand
ATGTCGGTGATCATCTCCTCGTTGGTCGGGCCATAGAGCATGTCGCGCTCGTGACGGTCCTTGATGCGCAGCATTTCCTGCCCGTAGTCGTCGTACCGGCCGCTCTCGCGCCACAGGTCGGCCGGTTGCAGGGTCGGCATCAGAAGCGGGATGTGCCCGGCGCGCTGCTGCTCCTGGTGCACGATCTCCTCGATCCGGCGCAGCACCCGATAGCCCAGAGGCAGCCAGGAGTAGATCCCCGCCGCCTGCTGCTTGATCATTCCGGCGCGCAACATGTAGCGGTGCGAGACGATCTGTGCCTCGGCAGGGTTTTCCTTGAGGACGGGCAGGAAGTAGCGGGACAGACGCATGGGGGCAGCCTCGTTGCGCAGGGGTCGCCGGTACCTAGCGGGAAGGCGAGGGGCAGGCAAGCGGGGTGCAACCCGATGCCGAGAGCGGCCGGAGGCGGCAGCTTCGGGCATGGCGGTCGTGCCCAAGACTGCCGTCCGGAAGCACGCTCCGCTCTCCTGGCCTCCACCGGGGACCCGCTCACTCGAACCGGAACGGGCCAGCCCACGTTTCTCAGCATGTTGTGCGCCGTGATCCGGCTTGGATTGAGGCATCGGCGACAACTCCCTTCCGTCCCCATCTTGCATGTGGCGGACCGCTCCTTGATGGTGGCCATCGCCACTGCCATGTCTGGCATGCGCAACGCCGGAGGCAGCGATGGCCCTGCCCGCGAGGGAACAGGTGAAATATTGGGGCATCGCGGCGGCGGTGTTTCTGGTCGTGCTGTGGGTGCTGGGCGACGTGATCCTGCCTTTCGTGTTGGCCGGCGCCTTCGCCTACCTGCTCGATCCAGTCGCCGACCGCTTCGAAAGGATGGGTCTCTCGCGCGCCGCGGCCACGACGATCATCACGCTCATCGCACTTCTCGTGTTGATCCTCGCGGTCCTCCTGGTGATCCCGACGCTCTTCCGCCAGGCCGCCGCCTTTGTCGAATTCGCCCCGAAGCTGTTCCAGAATCTTCAGTCATTCCTTGTCGAACGCTTCCCCGAACTGTCCGACAACACCTCGACGATCCGCCAGTCGCTCATGCGCATCGGTGAGACGATCCAGTCTCGCGGCGGCGAGTTTCTCAATGGCGTCCTGACGACTGCCTTCTCGCTGATCAACATCGTGGTGCTTATCGTCCTCGTACCGGTCATCACCTTCTACCTGCTGCTCGACTGGGACCGGATGGTGGAGAAGGTCGACAGCATGCTCCCGCGCGACCACGCCCCCGTCGTGCGCCGCCTCGCGGCCGAGATCGACCGGACGCTGGCGGGCTTCGTGCGTGGGCAGGGGACCGTCTGCCTCGTCCTCGGCATCTACTACGCCGTCGCGCTGATGGTCGTCGGGCTCCAGTTCGGCCTCGTGATCGGCTTCACCGCAGGCCTGCTGACCTTCATTCCCTATGTCGGCGCACTGATCGGCGGGGCGCTGTCCATCGGGGTCGCGCTGTTCCAGTTCTGGGGTGACTGGTGGATGATCCTGATCGTCGCGGCCATCTTCCAGGTGGGCCAGATGGTCGAGGGCAATATCCTCACGCCCAAGCTGGTCGGATCGAGTGTCGGGTTGCATCCGGTGTGGCTGATCTTCGCGCTCACCGCCTTCGGTACGCTGTTCGGCTTCGTCGGGATGCTGGTTGCGGTGCCGGTGGCCGCCATGCTGGGAGTGCTCACCCGCTTCGCCCTCGAGCAATACAGGTCAAGCCTGCTTTACCGCGGTGTCGAGGGGCGCAACGGCGGGGACGGCGGCGAGAGCTGATGGCCGAGCAGCTGACCTTCGAATTTCCCCGTCGCGAGGCGCGGGGGCGTGACGATTTCCTCGTGACGAGGGCGAATGCGATTGCTGTTGCGCAGGTCGAAGGCTGGCATGGCTGGCCAGGAGGCAAGCTTGTCCTGATCGGACCGGAAGGTTCGGGCAAGTCGCACCTCGCCGCGGTCTGGGCCGGGCTCGCGGGGGCCTCGGTGGTCGCCGCCGGGGAACTCGCCGCCGCTGACCTCCCGGCGCTTGCCTCGGCCCCACTCGTGGTCGAGGACGCCGACCGCGCCGCGGGGCGACTTGAGGCCGAGACCGCGCTTTTCCATCTCCACAACCTCGCCGCCGAGTCCGGATCGCCACTTCTGCTCACCGCGCGCGTCGCGCCCCGCGCCTGGGGGCTCATCCTGCCCGACCTCGCGAGCCGAATGCAGGCAGCCTCCATCGCCACGCTAGACGCGCTCGACGACGCGCTTCTCGCTGCGCTCCTCGCGAAGCTCTTCGCCGACCGCCAGATTACCCCGCCGCCGCGCCTGATCGACTATTGCCTGCGCCGGATGGAGCGCAGTTTCGCCGCCGCGCAAGCGCTCGTCGCGGCCCTCGACGCACGCTCCTTCGCCGAAGGTCGCCCGATCGGCCAGGCCCTCGCGGCCGAGATACTCGACAACCTCTCCAAATCGGCGCGATGATGGAGGGCGCCCTCCCTGACGAGTGTAACCGCACCACCATGACCGCAGCCGATTTCCTGAGCGCCCCGTTTCCCCAACCCGACCCCCTCGCCGAGGCCCAGCGCATCGGCCCGGGCCGGTTCTTCAACCGCGAGCTGTCATGGCTGGCGTTCAACTGGCGCGTTGTGGACGAGGCGAAGAACATCGCAGTGCCGCTACTCGAACGGCTCAGGTTCCTGTCGATATCTGCCACCAACCTCGACGAGTTCTATACAGTCCGGGTCGCCGGCCTGCGTGAGTTGGCGCGTGCCGGCAACTCCACACTCTCCGACGATGGCCGCACCCCGGCAGAGCAACTTGTCCTGATCAACGAGGATGCCCGCCGCTTGATGGCCGCGCAGCAGGCGGTCTGGAACAAGCTCCGGCGCGAGATGGAACGGACGGGCCTCCACCTCCTGAGCCGCGCCAAGCTTTCGGCCCGCGACAAGTCGTTCCTTGCCGACCACTTCCTGCAGAAAGTGTTCCCGGTGCTCTCGCCGCTCGCTATCGACCCGGCACACCCCTTTCCCTTCATTCCCAACACGGGCTTCTCGCTGGCGCTCGAACTCGAGCGCCGCTCCGACCAACGCCGCCTCAAGGCACTCCTGCCGATCCCCCAGCAGATTGCCCGGTTCATTTCCCTTCCCGCAAAACCTGGCACGCGCCGCTTTCTGCCGCTCGAGGAACTCCTCCTGTTGCACGTCGGCTCGCTGTTTCCGGGCTACGAGCTCAAGGGCTCCTGCGCCTTCCGCGTCCTGCGCGACAGCGACCTCGAGGTCGAGGACGAGGCCGAAGACCTCGTGCGCGAGTTCGAGACAGCACTCAAGCGCCGCCGCCGCGGCGAAGTGATCCGCATGAAGCTCACCGCCGGCGCGCCACCGGCGCTGAAGGCGCTGATCATGGAAGAGTTGGGCGTCGCCCATGACGAGGTCGTCGAGGTCAACGGCCTGATCGGCATGGCCGATCTCAAGGAACTGGTGCTCGAAGACCGGCGCGATCTCCTCTGGCCGACCTTCACACCGCGCGTGCCGGAACGGGTGCAGGATCACGAGGGCGACATGTTCGCCGCGATCCGGCAGAAGGACATGCTGCTGCACCACCCCTACGAGACCTTCGACATGGTCATCCGCTTCCTGCAACAGGCGGCGCGCGACCCCGACGTGGTGGCGATCAAGCAGACGCTCTACCGCACCTCGCGCGAGAGCCCCGTGGTCGATGCGCTCTGCGAGGCGGCCGAGGCCGGCAAATCGGTCACTGCGCTTGTGGAACTCAAGGCCCGCTTCGACGAGGCCGCCAATATCCGCCAGTCGCGCCGCCTGGAGCGCGCCGGCGCCCATGTCGTCTACGGCTTCATCAACTACAAGACCCACGCCAAGATCTCGACCGTGGTCCGGCGCGAGGGCGACAAGCTGGTGACCTATACCCATTACGGCACCGGCAACTACCACCCGATCACGGCGCGCATCTATACCGACCTCAGCCTGTTCACCTGCGACCCGGCGCTGGGGCGGGATGCGACCAAGGTCTTCAACTACATCGGCGGCTATGCCGAGCCCGAGGGGCTGGAGAACCTCGCGATCTCGCCGCTGACGCTCAAGCAGCGGCTGCTGGACGGCATCGCGGCCGAGGCCGAGCATGCCCGCGCCGGCAAGCCCGCGGTGATCTGGGCCAAGCTCAATTCGCTGATCGAGCCCGACGTGATCGACGCGCTCTATGCCGCGTCGCAGGCGGGTGTCCGGATCGACCTGGTGATCCGCGGCATCTGCGGCCTGCGTCCCGGCATCGCCGGGCTGAGCGGCACGATCCGCGTGAAATCCATCGTCGGCCGCTTCCTCGAACATTCGCGCATCGTCTGCTTCGGCAACGGCCATGGCCTGCCGTCGAAGCACGCGCGCGTCTACATCAGTTCGGCCGACTGGATGGGGCGCAACCTGATCCGCCGGGTCGAGACGCTGGTGGAATGCAAGAACCCCACCGTCAAGGCGCAGATCGTCAGCCAGATCA
>CAZOHN010000269.1:0-4531 GCA_964579325.1 uncultured Rhodobacterales bacterium | reverse complement strand
GTCATACCGTCTGCGCACCAGTTCGTTCTCGCGGTCGGCGGCGAAGAAGAACTGCTTGAGGTCATTGCCGCCGATCGACAGGAAGTCGACCGCCTCGAAGAACCGCGCCGGGGCGTAGGCAAGCGAGGGCGTCTCGAGCATCGCCCCCACCTCGACCTGTTCGGGAAGGACGCGGCCAAGCTTGCGTTCGCGGGCAAGTTCGTCGGTCAGGTGCTGGCGCGCTTCGAAATACTCGTCCGCCTGCGCCACGAAGGGGAACATCACCGTGAGCGGCCGCCCGTTCGCCGCGCGGATCAGCGCCTGGAGTTGCATCCGCATGACGCCCGGCTTGTCCAGTCCGACCCGGATCGCGCGCCAGCCGAGCGCTGGGTTCGGCTCGTCGGGGCGCTTCATGTAGGGCAGAACCTTGTCGGATCCGATGTCGAGGGTCCGGAACACCACGCGCTTGCCCTTCGCGGCGTCCATCACGCGGGCGTAGAGCGCCGCGAGATCGCCGCGTCGGGGAACCTGGTTGCGGATCAGGAATTGCAACTCGGTGCGGAACAGGCCCACGCCTTCGGCCCCGGACCCCGAGAGCGAGGGCAGGTCGGCCATCAACCCTGCGTTCATGTGCAGCGCGACGGTCGTGCCGCAGACTGCCTGTGCAGGCAGGTCGCGGATCGAGGCGTAGCGCTCCTGCGCCTTTGCGGCCATGGCGACCTTGTCGCGGAAGGCCGAGGCCACGTTGTCGTCGGGGCGCAGGTGGACGGTGCCGGTATCGCCGTCCACCAGGATCGGGTCGCCGTTGAGCGCTTCGGTGATGATCCGTTCGGCATTTATGACGAGCGGGATCGCCAGCGCCCGGGCGACGATGGCGGCATGGCTGCCGACGGAGCCTTCCTCGAGCACCACGCCCTTGAGTGCGCGGCCGTACTCCAGAAGTTCGCCCGGTCCGATGTTGCGGGCAACGAGGATCGGGTTCTCGGGCAGCGCCGCGCCGGTCTCGCGGCCCTGTCCGGTGAGAAGCCGCAGGAGTCGGTTCGACAGGTCGTCGAGGTCCTGCAGCCGTTCGCGCAAGTAGGGGTCGGGGACCTGTTCCATCCGCGCCCGCGCGGCCGACTGTTCCTTTTCGACGGCGGCTTCGGCCGAGAGGCCGAGCGAGATGTCCTCTTCCATTCGGCGCACCCACCCCTTGGAATGGGCGAACATCCGGTAGGCCTCGAGCACCTCGCGCTGTTCGGGCGCCACACCGTCGGCCTGGGCAACGAGGTCCTCGACCGAGCCGCGCAGCGCCTCCATCGCGCGGTGCAGCCGCTCGCGCTCGGCCTTGGGGTCGTCACCCACCGGGTTCGTCACCACAACGCGGGGTTCGTGCAGCCAGACCCGGCCTTCCGCCGCGCCCTCCTGCGCCGAGCCGCCGCGGAAGCTGACGGGCTGTTTGTGGCGGGCCCTCATTGCCTCGCCCTCACCGGTGAAGACGCCAAGCTCGGTCATCTCGGCCAGCACCATCGCGACGACTTCGAGCGCGTAGACCTCGTCGTCGGAGTATTGCCGCGCCTCCTTGGACTGGACGACAAGCACGCCCAGCCGCTCACCCAGCCGCTGGATCGGGACGCCGAGGAAGGCGGAATAGATCTCCTCTCCGGTCTCGGGCATGTAGCGAAAGCCCCGTTCGGCCGGGGCGTTGCCGGTGTTGACGGGCTGCGTGGTGCGCGCGACGCGGCCCACGAGGCCTTCGCCCAGCCGCATCCGGGTCTGGTGGACGGCCTCGGGTTTCAGGCCGAAGGTGGCGCAGAGTTCGAGCGTCTCTGGGTCACGGAAGAGGTAGATCGAGCAGACACCCGTGCGCATGGAATCGGCGATGATCCGGGTGATCCGGTCGAGCCGTTCCTGTCCGGCCCCGGGTTCCGCAAGCGTGTCGCGCAAGCGCCTGAGCAGCTTGCGGCTTTCGGTCTCGCTCCGTTCGGGCATTGCCCCCCGCGGTGCCGCCATGCCTGATCGTATCGTCAGACTTCAGGTGGCCTTGTCCAGTTCGAAGGCATCATGGAGTGCCTGCACGGCCAGTTCCATATATTTCCGGTCGATCAAAACCGAAATCTTTATCTCTGAGGTTGTAATGACCTTGATGTTGATCCCCTCAGAGGCGAGCGACTTGAACATTCGCGCCGCGACGCCTGCATGGCTGCGCATACCGATCCCGACGATCGAGATCTTGGCGACGTCGGTATCGGCCACGAGTTCCGAGAACTGGATCTCGCCGCGCTCCCGGGCCTCGGTCATCGCGCGTTCGGCGCGCGCCACGTGGTCGACGGGGCATGAGAAGGTCATGTCGGTGCGACCTTCCTCGGAGATGTTCTGCACGATCATGTCGACGTTGACGCCGGCATCCGCCAGCGGCCCGAAGATCGCGGCGGCGATGCCGGGCCGGTCGGCGACCGAGATGAGCGTCATCTTGGCTTCGTCGCGGGCATAGGCCACGCCCGCCACCACGTTGGATTCCATGATTTCCTCCTCGTCGCAGACGAGCGTTCCGCTGGTTTCGTCGGTATCCTCGAAGCTCGACAGCACCCGCAGCCGCACCTTATAGCGCATCGCGAGCTCGACCGAACGGGTCTGAAGCACCTTGGCGCCGAGCGAGGCGAGCTCAAGCATCTCCTCGAAAGCGATCCTTGGCAGCTTGCGCGCCTTGCGCGTGATCCGGGGATCAGTCGTGTAGACGCCATCGACGTCGGTGTAGATGTCGCAACGCTCTGCTTCGAAAGCTGCGGCGAACGCCACCGCGGTCGTATCCGAGCCGCCACGACCAAGCGTGGTGATCCGGCCTTCGGGGCTTATCCCCTGGAAGCCCGCGACGACGGCGACCTTCATGCCTTCGGCGAACTTGCGGTCGATGTTGGCGCGGGGAATGTCCTCGATCCGCGCCGCCCCGTGGGCGGAGTTTGTAAGCAGCGGCACCTGCCAGCCCTGCCAGCTGCGCGCCGGCACGTCCATTTCCTGCAGGTGCAGTGCCATCAGGCCGGCGGTGACATTCTCGCCCGAGGAGGTGACGGCGTCGTATTCGCGCGCGTCGTAGAAGGGCGAGGTCTCGTTGACCCAGCCGACCAGCTTGTTGGTTTCGCCCGACATCGCCGAGACGATCACGATCACGTCGTAGCCGCGATCGACCTCGCGCCTGACCTTCTCGGCGGCATTCCGGATGCGCGCGAGATCGGCAACGGACGTGCCCCCGAATTTCATGACGAGAAGCGGCATGGACCCCTCTGGGAACCCTGTTGACTGGCCGGGCTGCGGCGCGGGGCTTCTTAGGCGCGCGTCCACGGCCTTGCAAGGCCGACCTGCGGCGGGGCCATGCGTCGCGCGGGTGGGGCCCTGGCGCAGCAGGGAGCGCGCCAAGGGTCGGGCTGTCCGGGATGGTCGGTGGACAAGGTCGGTGGATGGGCCGGTGGATGGGTCGATGGAGCGGTACAGCCGGAACTGGAGCTCAGATCAGCCGCCGCCGGATGGCGATCGCCACGGCCTGCGTGGCATTCCGCGCGCCCAGCTTTCCCCGCGCCTTCTCGACTCGGACCTTCACCGTCGGCACGGCGACACCGAGCGCGCGCGCGGCCTCGGCGTGGCTCATGCCGACGCTCAGGCAGCGCAGCGTCTCGACCTCGGCCGCTGTCAGGCCGCCCCCATCCTCGCGCTCGATCTCGGACGTGATGTGGCGGAAAGTCGCCACGAGGAATTCCATCTCCTCGTCGGTGAACTCGCGGTCCGACCGGGAGAGGGTCAGGATCGACTTCCGCCGCGCGGAGTTGCTGGCGAAGGAGGCTCCGAAGCGCAGCCCGTGCGCCGCTGCCGCCCGCATCACGCCACGCAGGTCGGGCAGGTTGACCTCCGACCAGCGACGCGCGCCTGTGTTCATCACGCTCCAGAGCAGGATCGGGTCGAAATAGGCGTATCCATTGCCGTCGTACTCGGCTTGCCAGGCGGGCGGATACTCCCAGTGGAAGCACTCGGGTCCGCGAAAACTGACGTTGTAGGCGAAGATGAAGCCAGCGTTGCCGAGCAGCCTCAGGGTGGGCAAGGCCCCGTCGAGGGCCGGCAGCCCGGTCATGTGTGATCTCGACATCGACAAAGAAGGTGTTCTCCCCGCAAGTCCTATACTAAAGTATATGTCTTGCGGCCAATCGTTAAAGCGACAGTTTGCCTGCGGGTAGCCTCGTCAGGCATTCTTCCACGCATCCCGGGCAGACCCCGATTTCGGAAGGTGCCATGTCCCAAACCGAGACACCACGCTACAGGCTGCGGCTGACGCGCGATATGGCGATGACGATCGTCGAGCATTTCGATCGCTTCGCGGGCGATGGCATCGTGACGCTGGAAGTGAACTCGGGCGGGATCTGGTTCGTCGACCTGAGCTCGGAAGGCGTTCGATTTCTCGGCCAGGCCGACCCGACCGCCGAGCAACTCGCGCGGATGCGGTCGCGGTATCACTGACTGTCGGGCCGATCGCAGCGCAGCGTTCAGGCGTCGTCAGGTTCCGCGAGTTCGGCCTCGATCAGGCGCG
>CAZOHN010000268.1:0-4546 GCA_964579325.1 uncultured Rhodobacterales bacterium | reverse complement strand
GTCTCGCCCTGCGCGTCCGAGGTCGAGGTCTTGCTGCCCCGCGCGATCCAGGCCTGCAGGTCTTCCAGCGCATAGACGACCCGCCCGCCGATCTTCGAATAGCGCGGGCCGGTGCCGTAGGTGCGGTGCTTCTCGAGCGTGCGGCCTGAGAGGCCGAGCAAACGCGCCGCCTCGGGGGTGCGCAGATAGCGCGGCGGCAGGGTGGGGTTGGGATCAGACATGGCAAAGGGCCTCCGGTTGCTCTGGCCCGTCGCGGAGATGCGCCGGGCTACCGGGGGCCAGTGAAGCGAAGTCGGGGGGTCAGGGGGGATGACGAAGATCGATCCGGGAAAACGTCACCCCCTGCCATGGGCGAAGAAGGGGGACGGATAGGGACAGGTCCGGGCGTTCAGTCGTCGCGCTTTCCGCGTCCCGTGGGCCTCTGGCCAAGAAGAAGGGCGCGGTAGCCGTGTTCGGTGAGGTGCCTGCCGTGTGCGATCAGGCGGGCGACCTGGGCCTTCAGCGGGCTCGTCTTCCAGGGCTCGTCGCGGACACGCTCCGCGCCGTAAAGATGCTCGGCGATGCTGCGCAGGACCGCCTGCGCCTCGCGCGCATCGAGCGCCCGCAATGCCATGGCGATTCGGCGGCGCTGTTGCAGGCTCAGCGGATCGGGGGGCGCGCGCCGGCCGAGAAGCCGCGCGCGCAGCCGCCGGGCCGCGGCGAGGCGGGCGGCCCAGTGATCGTCGAGGGGCAGAAGAATGCCGAGCGGGCGGTCCCGGTCATGAACGCAGAGAGCGATGCCTTCCCCGGTGGCGAGGCGCAGGAACAGAAGGTCGCCCGGGCCCTGTCGGGTGAAGGACGAGCGCCCCGGAAGCGGGCGCGACGCCATCTCCGGGACCGGCAGCGGCGCCATCAGCGACACCGCGGCGGGGGCCGACTTCGGATCCCAGATCACCGGCGCCTTTGGCGCGGGAAGGTCCGGATCGACCGGGAAATCGCAGCCCCCAGGCGGCCGGGGATGTGACGCCCCGCACCATCAGGGGGTACTCCTTGCGGTATCGGGTGTTGCGGCGGAGGCATTCCCAGGCGAGGCCTGCGACGTCGAGCGTGTCGAAATGCCGGTAGGCCTCGTCATCGAACCAATGCATGCTCGCCTCCTCAACTGCGGGTTCGGCGTGCCCCCAAATGCGAACGATGAGCCGCCGGTGGCGTGATGAAGGGCGTCGGACACGCGGCAAACCATGGGCAGATCTGCCCATTGACAGGGCTGACGCCTGCTGACGGTCAGTGCCGTGCGATCAGATCGAGGTATCCGCCATCGACCAGCCAGCGGGCCCGGTCCAGATGCGACCTGTGCATGCGCTGCGCTTCCGGTGACGCCGGATCGATGCCCGCGCCGAAGAGCACCGGGATCACCTCGGCAGGCGTCGCGCCCGCGCGCTCCGCGTCGATCAGGCGGAGGTAGAGCTTGATGTGCGCACGGTCGTAGTCGGTCAGGGTCGGCGCGTCGGGGGCTTCGGGACGAAGGGCGGTCATGCGGGCGGTCCGTAATCGGACAGGGGAACAGCTTACATACTATAGTTGATAAATCCGCGCGGCGAAAGACGCGACGGTGCTGGAATGGACATTCGGCACCTCGTCGGGCGCAACCTGCGCCGCATTCGTCAGGAGAAGTCGCTGACGCAGGAAGACCTCGCGGAGCGCAGCGGGATCTCGCAGCAGTACATCTCTGGACTTGAACGCGGGCGGCGAAACCCGACTGTTCTGTCGCTGTTCGAGCTCGCGGCAGCGCTGGGGGTCCCGCATTGGGAGCTCATGATGCCGGACGCGGAGTTCGATCGCGAGAAGACCGACCGACGTTGATCGGGGAGGTTCAGAACGGCCAGAAATCGTCGAGAAGGGAGACCTCCTGCGGCTCCTCCATCGTGACCGGCGCGCCAAGATCGAACGTGCCGGACGACGCCGGAATGTCGGCAAGACTGACCGCGTCGCTGTCCGGCGCGCCGAACGACAGGTCGACCCCGGGCGAGAAATCGAACGTCTCCGGAGCGGCCCGGTCGAGGGAAGGGCCGAACGACAATTCGTGTTCGCTTGCGACCGGGGCGCGCGAGGAGGACGGTTGAGCGCTGTAGGAGCTCGCAGGAAGATCATCGCCGCCGTCATCGCTGTCCCGGCCCTGCGCCGTCGAGGAGGGAGCGACTCGCGCCGCATGACTGCCCTCGGACCTCTGATCCGGGCCGGGTTCGGGAAAAGGCCAATCCGCGTCAGCTTGCGAAGGTGGATCGCTGAATGATGCCCTGACGTCCTCGATCGCAGGCGCTGCATCTGGCGGGTTGGCGAACAGTGGATCACTGGCCCTCGTGCCAAACACGAACTCGTCGGATGTCCAAACCTCGGAATAAGCGGTGCCCTGCAGGTCGCCGAACGTCAGGGAGGCTGCAGCGGGTATGCCATGGATTGGCGAAGGAACTTGCTGGGCATTGGCGTCCCGTGCGTGTGGTGCAAGGTGGTCGAAGGAAAGCTCGACGGAAGGGTCACGAAACGGGCTTCCGAGACCTTCGAGGACGGACAGGTCCAGGATGATGCGTTCGGACGGTCCTCCGACGGTACCCAAGTCGGTCAGTGCGGTGTCGGGCGGGCTGGTCGGCGCATAGGCGGGAACCGCCGTATCGGTCGTGGCCATAGTCACGGGAACCCGCATCCAGACCCAGGATCCGGTGAACTCGTCGGGGGCGAAGAGATCGCCAAAGGCGCCCGGATGACCCGAGGCCTCGTAGAACTCGGTGACGAAATCGGTGCAGGCCTCGGTGAAGAGGCTGTAGTTGAAGGTCTGGTTTTCGAGGGAAGCCGCCCGGTCCAGAAGATCGCGCCAGGTGACTTCGCTGACCGGCAACGGGCGGGAAATGACGCTGCCCTCGAGCAGGGCCTGTTCGTGGGATGCCGTCTCGTCGCGGTAGATCCCGTCGTCCACCTCGAACGGCAGGAGGCGCGGCAAAGCCAGCTGGATCACATCCATCCGGATGTTGGCGCCAATGGTATAGACGTGGTCACCCGCTTCGTAGAACGACACATTGGCGTGGCCGAACTTCGACGTGTTGTAGACGTTGATCCGAAGCTCATAGCCGCTCATCGCGCTGCTCCGGTGATCGTGGCATATGTGAAGTCCGCGCACTGAACGGTTTCGATCCCGACTTCCGATCGCGACATCAGCAACGCCAGTTCATCGGCGATGCTGTCGTAGCCGCCGGTTGCCGTAACCAGCCAATCCGGCGGGTCAGCCAGCAGCTCCGCCGAAAGGACCCCAGGGCCCGCGTGAAGCGCGAAGGCAGTGAAGACCACGCCGGACCGGGAAACCCCGGAGGCCGGGACAATCACCAAGGCGAGCGGACGCTCCTGAAGATCCGGCGGGCCAATCCGGACTGGCCGGGAACAGGAGGGCTGCCATTCAGCATCGAGGGGCTCGCCCAGCGAGACGGCCGATGATGCCAGACGCGGTCGCACCACGGCGCCGGTGGCCGCGTGGGACAGCGCGCGCTGGTAGAGCTGCGAGAACAGCCGGACAAGATCGCGCTGCGCCTGATCGTTCATGAAGTCCCCTCCGACGGCCGGGGCCGCAAGCGATGCAGCTATCGCCGTAAGGAAGAAGCGTCGCCTGTTCGGCATTTCGTGCGCCCCCTAGCGATAGATCTGGCCCTGCAATGCCGCTCGCAGGACGGCTTGCAGCGTTGTCGCGACGCCGAGCCTTTGGCGGGCGTCCTGCATGTGCTTTGCCACAGTTCCACGGTGCAACGACAGAATCGTCGAGATCTCGTCGATCGACTTTCCGTCACCGGCCCACTCCAGAACCTCGCGCTGCCGGTCGGTCAGTTCCTCTGCCGCCGGCACGTCGGCTTGCCCCAGGATGCAGACATCGAAGGCCGCAAGGCGCAGGCGGATGTCAGGCCCGGACTGGTCCCATATGCGATCGACCTTTGCCTGCCGCAGGCCGGACTCCGCACAAAGACCGAAGCCGCCGACCAGGGCCCGCGCGCCGCCGCGGATCGACACCGTGTAGCCCGCAACGATCCCCATCTCCCGCGTCTTCGCATGCACGCGCATCTGTTGCGCGGTCAGTTGGCCCTGGGCGGCCAGCCGGGCCGTCAGGCTCCAGCTGACGGCTCCCTCCGATGAGATCGCCCATTGGGTCGTGATGTCCTGGTGAAAGGCCCCGCCGTCCACGAAGTAGGTGTCGAAGTCGGTCCCGTAGCTCGACAGCACGACGGCATCGCTCCGTGCGTAGTCCCCTGCAGCAGTGCGGCGCCGGGCGCGGCCGAAAAGGATGCGATCGAACCCGTGCCGCCCGAGGTCGCGATGCAGCAGGTGCCAGAGGCCGGCCTGCCCGCGGGTGCCGAGGTAGGTCTCGATCAGGATGCCGGTGTCGAGATTCCGCATGGCATGTCCGCGCGATCTTGCCCCCTGCGCCTACACCATAGCGCGATTCCCCCGTCGGACACTCGCCCGGCCCTGTCCAGATGCCGCAATCGGCAAGAACCGACCGAAACAGGTCGCTGGGTCGGTCAGAACCCGC
>CAZOHN010000267.1:0-4587 GCA_964579325.1 uncultured Rhodobacterales bacterium | reverse complement strand
CGTCGTCCTGGGGCGTTTCCTCGACGATGTCCCCTATCATGCGGCTGTCCGTGCCGCAGCGGCCGAGGAAGTCGTCTTCCCCGGCGCCATCTACGACAAGGACGTGCTCGCAGCACTGCGTGGCCATGCGCGCGCCTATTGCCACGGCCATACCGTGGGCGGCACCAATCCGTCGCTCGTGGAGGCCCTGGGGGCGGGCAATGCCGTGATCGCCCATGACAACGCCTTCAACCGCTGGGTCGCGGGGCCCGAGCAGTTCTACTTCGCCGACGAGGACGGCTGTGCCGCCCGGATCGACGAGGCTCTGGCCGATCCCGCCCGCCTCGCGGCGGCGCGGTCCGGGGCGCGGGCGCAGTTCAAGGCGAAGTTCACCTGGGACGACATCCTGCGCCAGTACGAGACCATGCTCGAATGGCTGTCGATCGATCCGGTGCCGGCGCGCATGCCTTTGCCGGTGCGGACGGAGGCGGTCGATGCCAAGCGCTTCTGACTGGCCCGGGGCCTATATCCTCGGGGCGCCGAAATGCGGCACCACTGCAATGGCACAGTACCTGTCGGAGCATCCGCAATTCAGCTTCGCCAGCACCAAGGAGCCACATTTCTTCGCAGATGACTTGCCCGGTCTGCACACTGTCCCGGACGCGAAGGCCTATCTGCGGCTGTTCCGCAAGGACGCGCCGTTGCGGATGGAAGGCTCGGTCTGGTATCTCTTCTCGCGCACGGCGGTCCCGAACATCCTGGCGCGGCGACCGGATGCGCGCTTCGTCGTGATGCTGCGCAATCCGGTCGAGATGATCCCGTCGCTCCACCGCCAGCTCTGCGTCTCCCTCGAGGAAGACGTCCATGACGTTGCGGCAGCCTGGGCCCTCTCGGCGGAACGGGCGCGAGGCGCGCGCATCCCAGCGGGCTGCCGCGGCCCCGCCACGCTCGACTACACGCGCACCGCGGCCTTTGGCGCGCAACTCGCGCGGCTCTTCGCCATCGTCCCGCGCGAGCGGGTGCTCGTGCTCTTCCAGGAAGAGATGGCGGCCGACACGCCGGGGACCTATCGGCGGCTTCTTGCTTTTCTCGGGCTCGAGGACGAGCGCCGCGAAGCGTTCGACGTGGTGAATCCTGCTTCCGCTTATCGCTCGCCGGTGCTCCAGCGCCTCATCAAGCGCGACACGACGGCTCTCAAGCGGCTCGGCGACCCGCTCAAGCGCGCCTTCGGTGTCGAGAGCTTCGGGTTTCGGCGCGCGCTCGACCGGCTGAACTGGCGCCCCGCCGCCAGAAGCCCGCTGCCGGTCGGCCTCGCCTCCGAGATCGCCGCGGTCTACCAGGAGGACATCGCCCAACTCGCGGCACTCCTTGGGCGCGACCTCGTAGCCGAGTTCGGCTGGCCGGGCCCGCAGTCCGAGACCATGCCGCCGCTGCGCTCGGTCGGCTGAGCCGTCGAGGCGGGTTCGCCCGACCAGTTCCCGCGGCGGTTTCCGGCGTGCCGGATCTGGGGGCCAGGTTCACCAGACGATCCTGCGCACGCTTCCAGTCTGACGCATTGTTCTTGGCAAAACCAAGTCATGTGCCACACCGCGTCTCCGTGCCCGCAAGGCAGGCGGCAAATGGGGAGTTTCCCGGCGCTGCCACGGATAGGTGCTTTGCGCGTATCGCAACCGCGCATGCCTGTTGTTTCCGATCCTCCAGACGCGAACCGATCTCCTCGCCTTTCGAGGAGAGGTTCATGGCGGCGGAGACCAAGCGATCACGAGTACGCAGTGCGGGCATCCCCGCCGCTGGGACGAACGCCACCCGCGGGTTCGACGTCGAACGCCTCGCCCGACGGGCGCTCCGGGGGACCCTCTTCGTCGACACGTTCCGCGACGGCCTGGTGGCAGCGATCGCCGACGCGGATGCGCGGATCGCCAAGGGTTCTGTCGCGAGCTGGGAGATCCATGACGGCTGGGACGAGGAGGGGCGCGAGATCGTCCACGCCGTGCCGATCACTGTGCGATCGCCCGAGGCCGAACGCCTCGACCGCGCGGTCGCGCCGGCCCGGACGATGCTGATCTACGTGCGGCGCACGCTCGACCTTCTGGCAGCCCAACGGGCGATCGGCAGGCTCCGGTGAGCGCGCCAGCGCGAGTGGGCCCGCCCGACCGAAGTAGAAGGACGAATGTCACGCAGATAGCGCCGCAGCCCGTGCTCGGCTTACCGCAAGGCTGAACGCATTGAGCCGGGAGCGTTCGCTGCGACCGGCGACAATGACTTCCTCATAGTGCAGTGTCGCTACGAAGACGAGGATCATCACTACCGAGAGGGTGAGACCCGAAATGCCGTAATCCTCCGGCGTGAAGATGCGCGAGAGTACAGGAGCCGCAAGTGCCACGGCCACTTGCGCGAGGACCCCGCCCCAGGAGAGCGCGGCGAACTTGCGAAGAAAAACGCGCACGTCGCAGTCAACCCCTAGGCCGAATCGCGGCGTCCGTTGTGCGTGGCTGGCGCCAGGGGGCGGAGAATGTGTAGCCGAACTCTGCCATGGGGCCTCCGGCCATCATGCGTGCCAGCAGGCGGTCGTCCACGCGCCGGTTCTTCTCCCAAGTCGCAAAATATTTGCTGTTCTGATCGGACAGGATTTCGCGGGTCTGGAACGGCGCGATGCCGAGGAAGTCGCAGACCATCCCGAGGTGCTGCTCGAAGGCGTCGGCCATGTCCTCGTAGCGCAGCACCAGACTGTGCGCGAGATGGGGCAAGTCCTCGAGCATGGTCAGATGCGCAGCCTGCCAGTGCAGCATCATCTCCAGATGCGTCGTGCCGGTCCATTTCTCGGTGGCGAGGGCGACTACTGCTGGGTGGCGGACGATGAAGACGAATTTTGCCTCCGGGAATAGGGCCTGGAGATATCGGGTGCGGACGAGATTGGGTGGCGACTTCTCGATGAAGAAGCGCTTCGAGAGGTCGAGATAGGAACCCCATTCGCGCAGGAGCGTGGCGCGGTCCCGCGCCGGATCCGCCGCATCCGCTTCGGTCAAGTGCGAGGCCGGGTCGAAGGCGAACTGGCCGGGGCCGCCGAAGGCGAGAGCCGGCTTGAACACGCTCTGGACATGCTGGCCTTCGTCTTCGGGCACGCCGGTGTCGGTCAGCCCGCTCACTTCGGGGCTTTCCCGGAGCACGCGGTGCAGGATCGAGGTGCCGCTGCGGTGCAGACCGCAGATGAAGATCATCTGATGCCCAGCAATGGTCGGGACAATGGCCAGAGGCTTGCGGCGTTTCCACCAGCGCCGGATGGCCACCGTCGCGCGTGTAAACATGGCAAACCTTCGGGTTCGGGATCGGCGCGGACAGTTTCCGAACCCGATCGACAGGACAGGCTTCTACGCGAGAGCGCCAGTCTGGCCTTCAATGATAAAATTCGTCCCCACGGCTGCCAAGCGCTTTTGTCTCTCCGGCCATTCACCCTTGCCCGGCGGGCGCTTTCGCGGCAGAAACCCGTTCAGGCCAGCCGCTCAGAGGCGTGCTCCCTGAGTGCGGGCAGATCAGGTTCTCCGCATTTCGCAGGACGCTGCCCGGACCCGCAGGCCATGCTCGCCCAGGAGCGGAACTGGCGCAGGAGTATGGGGTACCGAAGTGAAGATCATGGTCGCCACCTCCTACGGTGGTCACTGGGTGCAGATGCGGCGCATTCTGCCTGCTTTCGACGGCGAGGACGTCTTCTATGTCGGCACGACGCCGGAGCCCGATTCCGACATGGCCGGGGCGCGCTATTACGGCTTGCCCGACGTCACCCGGCGCAATCCGCATGTCATGCTGCCGGTCATCTGGCGGCTCGTGCAAGTCGTGCGCCGCGAGCGGCCGGACGTGATCGTGACGACGGGCGCCGCGCCGGGCCTGCTCGCGCTCGCGGTCGGCAAGCTCTTCGGGTGCCGCACCATTTGGATCGATTCGATCGCCAATGCGCGCAAGCTGTCGCTCTCGGGATGGCTCGCGCGGCCGGTGGCGGATGCCTGGCTGGTGCAATGGGAGCATCTCGCGCGGCCGGGGGGGCCGCATTACTGGGGTGCGGTGCTGTGATCTTCGTCACGATCGGGTCGATGTTTCCGTTCGACCGGCTGGTGCAGGCGATGGATGCCTGGGCGGCGGCGCATCCCGACGAGGAAGTGTTCGCCCAGATCGGTGCCGGTGCCGAGCCGCAGCACATGACCTGGGTGCGCAAGCTCGACCGCGCCGCCTATGGCGCGGCGGTGACGCGCGCCGATGTCGTGGTCGCCCATGCGGGCATGGGAACGGTGCTCACGGCAGCCGAATTCGGCAAGCCCCTGATTTTACTGCCGCGCCGCGGGGCTTTGCGCGAACATACCAACGACCACCAGATGGACACGCTCGACTGGTTGCGCACGCGCCCCGGCATCCATGTCGCCCTGGACGAGACGGCGCTGCCCGATTGTCTCGCGGTGGCCCGGGCCGAAGCGGGGCAGGGGTTGCAGACGATAGGGCGCGCCGCGCCGGAGGCGTTCCTGGCGCGGATCCGGGCATTCGTGCAGAGCTGAGCGGCGCGCAGAAACGCCTCGATCCCAAGGGTTAACGCGGATCCGGGCGATGCACGACGCATGCACA
>CAZOHN010000266.1:0-4626 GCA_964579325.1 uncultured Rhodobacterales bacterium | reverse complement strand
CTTCTTCGGCTCGATCAGGCCGAAGTGCACGTTCAGGCCGTGGGCGAAGGCGATCGCCGCGCCTTCGCGCAGGTTGTCGTGGACATACTTGCGGTAGGTGTCCGCCTGAAGCTCGTCGGGCATGGTGAACATGATCAGGTCGGCCCAGGCCGCGGCCTCGGCGATCCCCATGACCTTCAGCCCCTCGCCTTCGGCCTTCTGCGCCGAGGGCGACCCCTCGCGCAGCGCCACCACGAGGTTCTTGGCACCGGAGTCGCGCAGGTTCAGCGCATGGGCATGGCCCTGGCTGCCATAGCCCAGAATGGCAACCTTCTTGTCCTTGATCAGGTTGATGTCGCAATCGCGGTCGTAATAAACGCGCATGGCCCCTCCGCCGTCCCTTGTTGTTCCTTGCAGGTCGGCGCCGTCCCTACCGCCCCGCCGCGCAGGATACAAGAGGATCGGGCTTCACCCGAACCGTCCCGCCCGCGCCCGGATCAGCGTCGGCCCCGGCGTCTCGAAGGCGGCCAGCACCGCACCCGTCAGCGCGCCGAGGTCCTCGGGCTCCTCCGCCCGCGCGCCATAGGCCCGCGCCAGCGCCCCGAAGTCGGGGTTGCGCGCGCGCACCGCCACCGGCGCCATCTGCGCCCGCACCATCGTGTCGGCGATCTCGCCCAGCCCCTCGTTGTCCCACAGCAGGATCGGCAGCGGCAGGCCAAGCTCCACCGCCGTGCCCAGTTCCTGCAGCGTGTACTGGAACCCGTAGTCCCCCGCGATGGCCAGCACCGGCCTTTCCGGCTGGCCCACCTTGCCGCCGATTGCCGCGGGCATCGCATAGCCCAGCGTCCCGAAGCCGTAGGGGTGGTGCCACAGGCCCGGCCCGGGCATGTCCCAGACCTCCTTGGCCGCATAGGCGAACTGCGTCATGTCGGAATAGACCAGCGTATCGGCCGGCAGCGCGGCCCGGAGCGCATCGCAGACCGGCGCGATCCCCGGCCGCTCGGCCTCGACCTCGCCCCGCCAACGCGCCCGGTGGCCCCGGCACTCCGCCGCCGTCCAGCCGGTTGCAGGCGCGCCCGCTCCCAACTCCGCCAGCAGCGCCTCGCAAAAGGCCCGGGCCTCCGACCGCACCGGGTAGGACGACCGCGCCCGGTCCACCGGCGCGTCGGGCTCGATGTCCACCCGGATCATCCGGCAGGTGTGGCCCAGCTCGTCGCGCCAGATGTCGACCTCCGCCAGCCGCGATCCGATCACCAGGACCACATCGGCCTGCGCGATCACCTCCGCACTCCCGGGCCGCGCGAGGTAGCTGCCCAGCCACAGCGGGTAATCGGCGGCCACGGTGCCGCGACCCGAATAGGTGGTGAAGGCCGCAGCCCCCAGCCGCTCCAGAAGCGGCCCGACCAGCTCCGCCGCCGCCACCGCACCGCCGCCCAACACCACCAGCGGCCGCCGCGCCCGCGCCAGCATGTGCGCGGCGTAAAGCACCGCATGCGGGTCGGGCAGCACCCGGTTCTCGCCCGGCGGCACGGGATCGGGCGCCTCCGTCCGGCTGGCCAGCACCGACAGCGGCACCTGCACATGCTTCGGCCCGCGCCGCCCTGCCGCGATCTCGCGCAGCGCCCGGTCGATCAGGCCCAGCGCGCCCTCGGCATCGGCCGCCGTCGCCGACCAGTCGGCCACCGTCGCCGCCGCGCCCTCCTGGTCCTTCATCTCGTGCAGCCGCCCCCGCCCCCGGCCACGGTCGGCCGGGTCGAGGCAGGACGAGACTACGAGCATCGGCACCGAATCCGATAACGCCTGCCCCATCGGGGTGAGGATGTTGGTCAGCCCCGGCCCGGTGATGACGAAGGCCACGCCCGCCTTGCCGGTCGCGCGGGCATAGCCGTCGGCCATGAACCCCGCGCCCTGCTCGTGCCGGGTCAGCACATGCCCAATGCCCGCTTCCTCGATGCCCCGGTAAAGCTCGACGTTGTGCACGCCCGGCACGCCGAAGACGCGGTCCACTCCATGCCGCGCCAGTAGCCTCGCGATCTGGACGCCAAGGGGAAGCGTGGTCATCAAGAACTCCAGAACCGCCGCGTGAACAACACCAGCACCGAGACCAGCTCCAACCGGCCCAACAACATCCCGGCGATCATCAGCCATTTCGCCTCGATGGGGAACCCGTCCACCGTGCCGTTGCCGCCCACCTCGGGCCCAAAGGCCGGGCCGATGTTGAAGATCGCCGTCCAGGCCGCCGTGATCGACGTACCGGTCTGGAGCCCGGTCATCGCCAGCCCGACGCACAGGACCCCGAAGGTGAGGATATAGAGCGTGAACAGCAGGATCACCGAGTTCAGGACGTCGAGCTCCACCGGCCGCCCGTCATAGCGCATCGGCACCATCCGCGAGGGGCTGTGCAGCTTGCGGATCTGCACCCGGATCGCCTCGATCAGGATCAGGTAGCGGAACACCTTGATCGAGCACCCCGTCGACGAGGTGCACCCGCCGATCACCCCCACGATCAGCAGCAGCACCAGCGGAAACCCGCCCCACTCCAGCACGTTGACGCTCGAATATCCCGTGCCGGAGAAGATCGAGGTCACGTTGAACGCCGCCTCCCGGAACGCCGGCTCGAACGGCTGGCGCTTCACCAGCACCAGCCAGGCCGTCACCGCCAGCACGGCATAGAGGGTCCACCGCAGGTAGGCCCGCACCTGCGGATCGCGCCACATCGGCACCGCCGTACCCTGCAACAGTTGCAGGTAGCGTACGAAGGGCAGCGTCGCGAGGATCATGAACACAGCACCGGCATACTCCGGCAGCCCCTGGTAGGCCCCGAACGAGGCGTCATAGTTCGAAAACCCCCCCGTCGCGATCGTCGTCAGCGCGTGGAACAGCGCGTCATAGGACGTCATCCCCAGCGCGTAGTAGACGAAGCCGCACAGGAACGTCAGCCAGATGTAGACCTGGATCAGCCCGCTCGAGATATCCAGCGCCCGCGGCAGCACCTTGCCCAGCGTGTCGAACCCCTCCGAGCGGAAGAACTGCATGCCCCCCACCTTCATCACCGGCAGGAACACCATCGCCACGATGACGATCCCCAGGCCCCCCAGCCACTGCGTGATCGCCCGCCAGATGTTCGCCCCGCGCGGCAACGCGTCGATCTCCGCGATTACCGTGGTGCCCGTCGTGGTGAACCCCGACATCGACTCGAACAGCGCATCCGTCACCGACAGCCCCGGCGCGCCCACATAGAGCGGCAGCGCCCCGAACACCGGCACCACCACCCAGGCGCCCGTCGTCAGCAGGAACGACTGCTGGATCGTCAGCCCGCGCCCCACCCCGTTGGCGCAGGCAAGCGCGATCAACCCGCCCGAAAGCCCGGTCACGACGGCGCATTGCAGGAACACCCAGCCGTGCGGATTGCCGTCGACCATGTCGAACAGCATCGGCACCAGCATCGTCGCCCCGAGGGTCGCGACCAGCAGGCCGAGCACGTATCCTACGGGGCGAAAGTCCGGCATGGCCAAGCCATTGCGCCCGCACCGGCCTTAGTCAAGCCGCCGCCTCACCCGGCGTGGATCATCGTGCCCATCAGCCGCGGCTCGAGGCCCGTGCCCGCGAAGGTCTCGCCCTCCGCCAGCACCGCCACCGCGTCATGGCTGTGCAGGCTCTCCTGGTGGCTCGCCACCACCCGGAAGTCGCCCACCCGCGCCTCGGCCATCAGCCCCGCCGCGAACAGACGCGCGGCATCCTCCACGAAGATCGGATGCGCCGCGTTCAGCTCGGCGAAGGCCTGCTCGTCCTCGCGCTTCACCATCACCTGCGTCTCGGTCGGCACCGCGCCCCGCGCGATCTCCACCAGGTCCTCGATCCAGAGGTCCGCCCCCGGCAGCACCTCCACCGAGATCCGCGCCACCGACCGCTGCGAATGCGGCGTGGCCATCTGCCCCCGCTCGCGCCGGGCATGTTCCGACAGCTCCAGCGAGCACGGGCAGGTCGAGGAATAGACGTAGTCGAGGTGCACCAGCCGCTTGCGCACCCCCGCCTGCTCCAGCACCTCGAACGACACGTCGTAGTACTGCCAGCCCGCCAGCCCCGACCGCAGGCTCAGCACCTTCATCGGATAGTTGAAGCGCAGCTGGATGCGTGCATCGAACGACCCGAGGTCGCGCCGGTAATCCTCCAGTGCCGCCTCGATCACGCCGAACCCGAAGGCCTCCTCGGCATGGCCGTAGAACGACCGCATGATGCGGCTCATGTTGATGCCCTTGTTCTCCGCCTCCAGGCTCACCGTGCCGGTGACCGAGGTCTCCAGCATCACCTCGCCCCCCGCCCGCGTGGCGAACCGCAAGGGCAGCCGGAAGTTCGAGATGCCCACATGCTCGATCCGCCGCCGCGCGCCCTTGATCAGGCTTTCCGGCCCGTTCTGCAGGTCGGGGAGCGTGTCGCGATAGGCTGCATCGGCCCGGAACCCGGCCGGATAGGTCCGCGACAGCGCCGGATAGGCCCCGCCCATACCGCCCGGCACGAGACGCTTGATCATCGGGTCCAGCGTCGCGATCTCCGCCTCGCTTGCGCCCTCGGCCCACTGGCGCAGCAGGCCCAGCGCATGGGCGGCCTCGTCGCGCGTGGGTTCGCGCTCGAACTCGGGCGTATGGA
>CAZOHN010000265.1:0-4630 GCA_964579325.1 uncultured Rhodobacterales bacterium | reverse complement strand
CATCGCGCTCTTCACCCCGAAGCGGCGTGCCTCGTAACTGGCGGCGGCCACCACCCCGCGCCCGCCCGCCCCGCCGACCGCGACCGGCCTGCCCATCAGGTCCGGATTGTCGCGCTGTTCGACGCTGGCGAAGAAGGCGTCCATGTCGACATGGATGACCTTGCGCAGGCCCGGCTGGTCCGGGGGCGCGGTGTCGTCGGTGTCGCAGAGGGGCGGTTCGCTGGGCATGACCCTCCGGCAAATAGGATCTTGGGCGCGGCGAAGGAACCATTGCTGGAACTTTCCCTGCGCCCCACGATTTTGTGCAGATGCGAAAAGAACAGTGGTCTTCGGCCGAACCGATGGGCAAAGGCCCCGGCATGGCCACTTCGCCTGCCTCCTCCGCCCCATTGCGCAAAGCCGAACGCAAGCCCTTGGGCGAGCGTGAGCTGCTGTGGATGATGGCGTTGCTGATGGCCCTGAACGCCTTCGGGATCGACGCGATCCTGCCCGCGCTCGATGCACTCGCGGCGGACCTTTCGGTCCAAGGCAATGACCGGCAATTCGTGATCGGGGTCTACCTGCTGACCGCCGGCATCGGCGCGCTGGCGCCGGGCGCGCTGGCGGACCGGTTCGGGCGGCGGCCGATCCTGCTCGGCGCGATTGCGGTCTATATCGTGCTGTCGCTCGCCAGCGCGATGGCCCCCACTTACGATGCGCTGATCGCGGTGCGCGCGGTGCAGGGCTTCTTCGCCGCCGGGATCATCGCCCTGCCGCCCGCGATCATCCGCGACCGGGTGGGCGGCGACAAGATGGCCCGGATGATGAGCGTGATCTTCGTCATCTTCCTGATGGTGCCCGCCATCGCACCGACCATCGGCGAAGGCATCCTGCTGGTGGCGGACTGGCGCGCGATCTTCGCCGTGATGGCAGTGGCGGGGGTGGCTGTGGGGGCATGGGTCCATATCCGCCTGCCCGAAAGCCTCGCACCCGAAAACCGCCAGCCGATCCACCTGCGCACCATCGCCGCCAACATGACCCGCGCGCTCGCGATGCGCAGCGTCGTCGGTTATGTGTTCGGCAGCGCGCTGGTGTTCGGGGCGCTGTTCGGTTTCATCAATTCCTCGAAACAGCTGATCACCGAGACCTTCGGCGCGGGCGACAGCTTTGCGTTCATCTTCGGCATCTGCGCCGGATCGATGGCACTGGCGAGCTGGTCCAATTCGCGCATCGTCGAACGGTTCGGCGCGCGCCGGGTCAGCCACACCGCGCTGTTTGCCTTTATTGCCGTGGCCGTGGTGCAGGTGGTGTTCGCCTTTCGGCCCGACGAGCAGCTGTGGCATTTCGTCCCGCTGATGGCGCTCAACATGGCGCTGCTGGCGGGTGTGAACTTCATGCTTCATGCCTGCGGCTGGCTGGAAGGCGGGCTGGTGTCATCGTTCGAGAAGTTCGTGATGGATGCCGACCAGCTGGGCGTGCTGCACAATCTCGCCCGTGGCGTCGACATCTCGGAGAACGGCCAGGCGATGGGTGCCATTCGGGAGGTGGGGCCGGGCGGCCATTACCTCGGCTGCGAACACACCCAGGCGAACTTCAAGGATGCCTTCTGGCGGACCGAGCTTCTGGACTACAAGCCCTTTGAAACATGGGACGAAGAGGGCGCGCGCGATACGGTTTCGCTGGCCGGGCGCCGGGTCGAGAAGCTCCTGCGCGACTATGAGGCGCCGCCGCTCGACGCGGGCGTGGCGGAGGCGCTCTCGGAGTATGTGGCGCGGCGCAAGGCCGCCATGCCCGACGCCTTCATCTGAACCGTGACGAAGGCATCGGGGCGGTGCGCATCCTTCAGGCTGCGCTGCTGCGGTTGATCAGCCGCATTTCGCACAGAAGCGCGATCATGATGTCGACGTGGCGCGCGACGCTGTAAGTCGCCATGCCGTCGCGGCGGTCCGATTCGAGTTGCGCCTCGCTGTCGAGGAGCCGTTGCATGGCCTCGGTGGGCGTGGGCAGCCGCTGCGCGGGAATCAGCCGCTTGAGGTCGCGGTTGCGGTCGTATTCGGCCAGGCCGTGCAGCGCGGCGCGGACCAGCAGTTGCGGGCGTCGGAGCGCGGCAAGCGCCTTGGTGAAGTCGGTCATCTGTCATCCCCAGCAAGTTCGGTGAGGCTGTCCTAACTCAACTCGGACGGGTGTTGCGGCTTGTGGGGAACACCGTGCGCGACCCTGAGGATTATTTATCATTTTTCAGAAATTCTCCGTTCAGGCCCGGGTGTTAAGACCTGCGTAACC
Source organism: uncultured Rhodobacterales bacterium (assembly GCA_964579325.1). Taxonomy (GTDB): domain Bacteria; phylum Pseudomonadota; class Alphaproteobacteria; order Rhodobacterales; family Rhodobacteraceae; genus CAZOHN01. The sequence continues at coordinate 2,368 of CAZOHN010000265.1, read as the reverse complement.
ATTGCAACCACAGGTTGCGCTCGTGCCGGATTGCTGGATAGGCGACTAAGGGGACGGAGAATGTGTGACGTTGGTCCGCGGATGCACGAGGCCGGAAATCTTCCCGGTTGGGTACCTGAGGCGGCGCGTCGATACATCATGCATACGGAGGCTGGTCTCTCGATCCGTGCGCTGGCGCGGGACGAGGGTGTGCACGCATCGACGGTTCTCCGGCAGGTCAGGCGCTTCGAGACGCGCCGCGATGACCCGCTGGTGGACGAGGCGTTGCGCCACCTGATGGACAAGGCTCTGACTGCTCCGAACCCCGAGGTTGGCCCCGAACCTGAGGACGATAGCCAGATGACGGCCCACTTCCGCGGCACCACCAAGGCCGATTCCGACCCGGACGAGACGATGATCGACCGTGAGGCCCGGCGCATCCTGCGCCGGCTGTCCGAGACGGGTGCGGTGCTCGCGCTCGCGCCGGAACTCGACAAGGCGGTGGTCCTGCGCGACGGCCCTGATGGCCGCACCACGCGGACCGCCGTCGTGGCGCGCGCCGTGGCGCAGGCCTTCGCCCTGAAAGAGTGGATCGCGCGTAAGGCGACGAGCGGCAAGGTCGCGACCTACGAGATCACCTTTGCCGGCAGGGCTGCCCTCAAGCGCCTCCTCACCGACGATCTCGACGCCCGTGGCGGCTTTGCCGAGGCGCCGTCGCGCTTTGCCGAACAGCATCGCGACTGGGAGGATCAGGATGTCGCGGAACCCGGCGAAGGCGCCCGGCGGCTGCGGATCAACGTGGCGGAAAGCCCTCTCGCCGCACTGGCACGGCGGCGCGAGAAGGATGGCTCGCACTTCCTTTCCCCCGAGCTCGTCTCGGCCGGCGAGCGGTTGCGCGAGGATTTCGAGCTTGCCCAGATGGGGCCGCGCGTCACCCAGAACTGGGATCGGTTCCTGACCGCCGGGGTCGACAAGGGTGGGGTTCTGCCCGAATCGCTCCGTGGCGGCGGGTCGGACGCTGCGCGTGCGCGGGTTGCCGCGGCGCTGACCGACCTCGGGCCGGGCCTCGGCGACACGGTGCTGCGGGTCTGCTGCTTTCTGGAAGGGCTCGAGGCGACCGAGCGGCGCATGGGCTGGTCGGCCCGTTCGGGCAAGATCGTGCTGCGGATCGCGCTGCAGCGGCTGCGCCGCCACTATGACGAGACCGAAGGCCGCTATGGCGGCATGATCGGCTGAAGCTCGGACTGTCGGTTCCGGGCGTTCGGGTATAGCCTCTCTCCTCGATCGGGATGGCGGGAGGCCGGGAATGCGCGTGGCACGACGACTGGCGCGCGGGCTTGCCCTGCTGCTGGGGGGCCTGCTGCTGGCGGCCTGCGCGCTGCATCTGGCGAATTCGGGGCAGGGGGAACTGCCCCGCGCGGCGCCGCAGGTGCTGCGGGTCGCGACGCACAACGTCCACTACATCCTGGCCAACCGCGCGACGGGCCCGTGGTCGCGGGGCGATTGGGAGCGGCGGCGGGAGGCGCTGGATGCTGTCTTCAAGGCGACCGAGGCCGACCTTGTGGCGTTCCAGGAAATGGAGACCTTCGAGGGCAGCGACGACGATACGGTGAACCTCGCGCGGGACTGGCTTCTGGAGCGCAACCCCGGGTATCGGGCGGCGGCGGTGGGTGACTGGCGCAGCTTCCCCTCGACCCAGCCGATCCTCTATCGCGAGGCGGAGTTGCGCCTTGTCGATCAGGGGTGGTTCTTCTTCTCTGAAACGCCCGACGTGATTTATTCCCGCACGTTCAACGGATCGTGGCCCGCCTTTGCAAGCTGGGTCGAGTTCGAGCGGCGGTCCGACGGCCGCCGGTTCCACGTGTTCAACCTGCATTTCGAGTATCGCAGCCGGTCGAACCGCCTTCTGTCGGCCGCGCTGGTGCGCGACCGGATCGCGCCGGTCGTGGCCGAGGGGGGCGCGGTCTTCGTGCTGGGCGACTTGAACGATCTGCGCGGCAGCCGCACGATGCGGACGATCGAGGCGGCGGGGGTGGCCTTTCTCGACGTTCCGGGTGCGACCTACCATATGGACCGCGGCGTCAATGTCCTGCCCGCGATCGACCATGTCGGCCATGCGGGGCCTGCCCGGCCGGTGGGCGGCGCGGTCGTGCTGCGTGACCGGCCGGGCGGGGTCTGGCCATCCGATCACTATCCGGTCGTCGCGGACTTCGCTCTGGCCGCGCCCTAGTCGCCCTGCCGCCATGCGCGGTGTGCAACCCTGCCGCGGCATCGCAGCCTTTGGACATCTGGCCTTTCGCGGCGTATGTCTTCGTGGACGACGGAGGACCCCCATGAGCCCGCGCGACCTCAAGATGCCCGAGCAGCGCCACCCCGAGAAGGCGCATCG
>CAZOHN010000264.1:0-4665 GCA_964579325.1 uncultured Rhodobacterales bacterium | reverse complement strand
TACCGTCTCCTGCTCCTGCTCCTGCTCCTGCTCCTGCTCCTGCTCCTGCTCCTGCTCCTGCTCCGGAACCAACTCCGTCGCCGGAACCTGCGCCAGCCGGCACCGTGGCGCCGACGCCGGAGGAGCGGGAAACTCTCGTGCCACAGTCCTCCTCACCCGAGGCGGTCGAGGATGTGCGGACACTCGAGGCCGCGCCCGCGCAGATCGAGAGGGATCCTGCGGTTCCGCTTTCCGAGGAGCCGGCTGCGGAACAGGTTGCCAGGCCGGGGGACGTTCCTCCCGCGCCTTTGCAATCCGCTTCGCCACAGGTTTCGGAAGGGGCCGCGCCGAGGCCGATCGAGGCCGTTCAGCCGGAGGCGCCAGGCGTGCTGGACGTGCCTGTCCCGTCGGGCGAAGCTACCGCCGCGCCGATTTCGGACCCGACGGCGCCACCTTTGCCTCTGGTCAATGGCACGCCCCTGCCTCCTGCGCACGCGGATGCGGCGGCGGTCGCGATAGAGCCTCCAGCCTCACCGACGGCTGAACGCGCCTCGCCCGGCGACGGGGTCGCGGCGGAACTAAGGCTGCCGCTCGCCACCCTGCCGCCTCCCGCGCTCGATCCCTCATCGCTTGCCCGTGCCGCGCGGGATCCGGGCCTCGAAGCGTCACCGGCGACCGGGGCGGCATCCGAGTTTGCTTCCGAAGCGATCACGGAAACCGGCCCGCTCGCGATCATGACCGATCCACCCGAGGCGCCGGCCTCCGCAAGTGCGATGCCGGGTGTTGCGCCGCGCACGTCCGGTGGTGCCGGTGGGTTCACGAGCCTCGCGCCGCAGATCCCGACAAACCGCCTGCCTCGCGTCGGCGGCATCGCTGCGCAGGAAGGCGGAGAGGTCGGTGGAGCCAGCGGTAGTCAGGAGGGTGCCGAATCCGTGGTGGCGGAACTCGCCGAAGATGAGGCAGTTTCCCCGATCGAGCGGTTCGGCGTGAGCTTCGAGAACCCTGAAGGAAAGCCCCTTCTCGCCGTCGTCCTCCTCGATGACGGCGAAGGCAGTGTCGACCGGCAGGCGCTGACCAGCTTGCCGATCCCGGTCGCCTTCGCTGTTTCCGCAAGCCGCCCCGACGCGGCGGAGGCCGCTGCCGCATATCGTGCGGCCGGGTTCGAGGTGGTGATCTTGGCTGATGCCATCCCCGCAGGAGCCTCGCCCTCCGACCTCGAGGTCGCCTTCGCGGCGTTCCAGGCCACGATGCCGGAGGCAGTTGCGGTGATCGACCGGCCTCAAGGGGGCTTCCAGGGCAACCGCTCGCTTGCCGGGCAGGTCGCGGCGATCCTGCAGGAAACCGGACACGGCCTTGTCACCCATGCCCGCGGCCTCAACGCGGCGGCAGACTTTGCGGTTCGGGAGGGGGTGCCCGCGGTCACGGTGTTCCGTGATCTCGATGCGGCCGACGAGAACTCCGAGACCATCCGCCGCTATCTCGACCGGGCCGCATTCCGCGCCGCGCAGGACGGTAGCGCCGTGGTCATGGGCCGGACTCGGGCACCGACCGTGACCGCGCTCTTTGCCTGGGGCGCCGAAATGCAACGGGCAGGCGTTGCGCTCGCTCCGCTGTCCGCGGTGCTCATGGACAGTGTCCGGCCGGAAACGGGCCGCGAAGGAAACTGAGCGCGGTTCAGCCGCCGTCGCGGCCGAGCCGGGCGGTGCGTCCGCCGCGGCGTTGCTGGATCAGGGGTGCGCGGGTCGGAAGTTCCGCCATCACGGTTGCGCGCACCTCGGGCGACATCCGGCTCCAGGCCGTGATCTCGTCGATCGTGCGCAGGCAACCGATGCAGAGCCGCGCCTCCGGGTGGACGACGCAGGTCTTTATGCAGGGCGAGGCGATCTCCTCGCGCTTCCAGACTTCACCTGTCATCGGCGGCGCGTCCTTCCAGATGCGCCAGCCGGTCCAGCGCTCCCTGCAGGATATAGCCTGCTGCGACGTGATCGATCACCTCTTTGCGACGCGCGCGTGACGTATCCGCCTCGAGCAGTGCCCTTTCTGCAGCAACAGTCGACAGCCGCTCGTCCCAGAAGGCGATCGGCAGGTCGGTCAGCCGCGCGAGGTTGCGCGCGAAGGCGCGTGTCGACTGAGCGCGCGGGCCCTCGCTGCCGTCCATGTTGAGTGGAAGACCAAGGACGATCCCGCCGATTTCGCGCGCCGAAACGATCTCCATCAGGCGGGCCGCGTCGGCGGTGAACTTGGTGCGACGGATCGTCTCGAGTGGCGTCGCGACACTGCGCCGCCTGTCAGATACGGCAACGCCCACCGTCTTTTCTCCAAGGTCGATGCCGGCAAGCGCAGCCATCCGGGGCAGCGCGGCGGCAAACTCCTCGATCCGGTCGCAGATCACTCGGCGATCCCGGCGTCGCGCGCCGCGGCCTCGACTTCGGCCAACGCATCGGCGTCGGCGGCAAACACCTGCCGCGCCTCGGTCAGGATCGGAAGTACCTTGTCAGCTTCGCCAAGGACCCCGTAGGCCCGGATCAGCCGCGCCCAGTCCTCCGGCCCCCCGCCCTCGGTCGCCAGCCGCTCGGCAAGCCCTGCGACCATGCCGCGAATCATCTCCATCCGGGCTTCGGGATCCATATCTTCGGCCGCCTCGACCTGCTCGGCAGTCGGGCCGGGCGCCGGGGCGCTCTCTGCCGAAGCCGGCGGCAGGGTGAAGCGGTGTTGGCCAGCGAGTTCGGCGATCTCCTCGATCTGCTCGCGGATCGGGGGAACCCAGGGTGCGGACGGCGGACTCTCACGTAGTAGTTGCACCCAGAAGCGGAACGCCCGGTCGGGCCTGCCGATCTGGGCATAGAGCAGACCCGCATAGTATCGTGCAGTGCCGTTCTGCGGGTCGCGCCGCAGCGCTTCGCTGATCGCCGCCTCCGCTTCCGGGGAGACATAACCTCCCGCTGCCAGGATCAGCATGTCGGCAAGGTCGGCGAAATCAGCCGCAGTGGCGCCTTCGCCCTTCACGCCGATCAGCCGTGCCTGGGCAGCATGTGCGGCCGCAAAGTTCCCAAGCGCAGCCTCGTTCCGGGCAAGCAGCATCAGGCCCTGCGGGTCGTCCTGTCGCTCGGACACGGTGGCGCGCAGCCGTTCGATCAACTGAAGATAAGCTGGCTCGACGTCCGTGCGGGGGGCTGGCGTGCCGAGCGTTTCCTCGACCTCCTCCTGTCCAGGGCGGCTCGCGCGCCGTTCCTCCGCGAAGGCGATCCGCGCTTCGAGCGGCAGGTCGGGATAGTTCGGAGCGCCAATCTCTCGATAGAGGAGTGCGCTCCCGGCCACCACGGCGAGCGCAACCGCCGCTCCGGCGCCCAGCGTCACGCCGCGAGGCTGTTCGGCGGCGGTTCCGATCGCAGTGCGCGCCTGGTCGGCCTCGAGTATGCGGCGCGAAATCTCGATCGTCGCGCGCTCGGCTTCCTCGGGTGACAGGACCCGGCGCGCCACATCCTTCTCTACCTCGCGAAGCTGGTCGCGGTAGACCTTGAGGTCATAGTCGGCCGCCTCGACAGCCTGCCCCCCGCCGCGCAGAAGCGCGAGCACGATGAGCAGCGCCGAAACCGCAGCCAGCGCGAGCGCAACGATCCAGAAGGTCATGGGGCCTCCACCTTGCCTGCGTTCGATGTATAGGCCCCGGCGTCCGGGCAAAAGGGTCAACCCGCCGCACCCTCACGGGAGCGTCATGTCGCATTCTGCCCGATTGTGCCGCAGACAGGGGCGGCGCTACAACGCAGCCACTCCATGAACGGTGAACAATCCAGCGGAGGGGTCCGGTCCGTGAAACGCTACTCGGTCTTCGCCATTGCCCGCGAGGCATTCCGCGACCACCTCGGGTGGGAACGCGCCTGGGCCAGCCCCGAGCCGCGCGAGCAGTACGACGTGATCGTGGTCGGCGCCGGCGGCCACGGCCTTGCCACCGCCTACTACCTCGGCAAGAACCATGGCATCCGCAACGTCGCGATCCTCGAAAAGGGTTGGCTTGGCGGCGGCAACACCGGCCGCAACACCACGATCATCCGCTCGAACTACCTTCAGGACCCGTCCGCCGCGATCTACGAGAAGGCCCGCAGCCTCTACGAGACCCTGAGCCAGGACCTCAACTACAACGTCATGTTCTCCCCGCGCGGCGTGATGATGCTGGCGCAGACCCACCATGAGGTCCGCGGCTACAAGCGCACCGCCGCGGCGAACCGGCTGCAGGGGGTCGAGACCGACTATATCGGCCCGGATCGGGTGAAGGAACTCTGCCCCATCATCCGCCTCGACGGCCCCCGCTATCCTGTCCTCGGCGCTCTCTGGCAGCCACGGGGCGGCACCGCCCGGCACGACGCTGTAGCCTGGGGCTATGCCCGCGCCTGCTCGGACATGGGGATGCACATCATCCAGAACTGCGAGGTGACCGCTGTCCGGCAGGTGGCTGGGCGGGTCACCGGGGTTGCCACCACGCGGGGCGAAATCGGCTGCAACAAGCTTGCGGTCGTTGTGGCCGGCAACTCGGGCGTGCTGGCCGAGATGGCCGGGTTCCGCCTGCCGATAGAATCGACCGCGCTGCAGGCGCTGGTGTCGGAACCCATCAAGCCCTGCATGGACGTGGTCGTGATGGCAAATACCGTGCACGGCTACATGAGCCAGTCCGACAAGGGCGAGATGGTG
>CAZOHN010000263.1:0-4670 GCA_964579325.1 uncultured Rhodobacterales bacterium | reverse complement strand
ATAGCCCTTCGGCCCGCAGTTCTTGAGCACCATCACGCAGGTCTCGTCGATGTCGAGCGCCTCGTCGTTGATCCTTGCCTTGTAGTCGTCGATGTCCTCGAACACGACCGCGCGGCCGCGGTGCACCATCAGATGCGGAGAGGCCGCCGAGGGCTTGAGCACCGCGCCGTTAGGCGCGAGGTTGCCCTTCAGCACCACGATCCCGCCCGACCGGGTCAGGGCCTTGTCGGCGGGCAGGATCACGTCCTCGTTGTGGTTGCGGACCTCGCGCACCTGTTCCCACATCGTCTGGCCCGACACGGTAAGCGCGTCGCGGTGCAGCAACCCCGCCTCGCCCAGCCGCTTGATGACCACCGGCAGGCCACCGGCATAGAAGAACTCCTCCATCAGGTACTTGCCCGAGGGCATCAGGTTCACGATCGTCGGCACGTCGCGCCCGCAGCGGTCCCAGTCGTCGAGCGTGATGTCGACGCCGACGCGGCCCGCGATGGCGAGGAGGTGGATCACGGCGTTGGTCGATCCGCCGATGGCCGCATTGGTGCGGATCGCGTTCTCGAAGGCCTCGCGGGTCATCACGTCTGAAGGCTTGAGGTCGTCCTTGACCATCTGGACGATGCGCCGCCCGGTGATCTGCGCCATCACCCGGCGGCGGCTGTCGACCGCGGGGATCGCGGCGTTGCCCGAAAGCGCCATGCCCAGCGCCTCGGCCATGCTGGCCATGGTCGAGGCGGTGCCCATCGTGTTGCACGAACCGGGGCTGCGGCTCATCGAGGCCTCGGCCTCGGCGAACTCCTCCGGGGTCATCTCACCGGCCTTAACGGCCTCCGAGAACTTCCACAGGTGCGTGCCCGAGCCCACGCGTTCGTTGCGGTAGTAGCCGTTCAGCATCGGACCGCCGGTCACGACGATCGACGGCAGGTCGGTCGAGGCGGCCGCCATCAGGAGCGAGGGGGTGGTCTTGTCGCACCCCACCATAAGGACCGCGCCGTCGATCGGCTGGCCGCGCAGCTGTTCCTCGACGGCCATCGCGGCGAGGTTGCGGAACATCATCGCGGTGGGGCGGAAGGCGCTTTCCGAGGCCGAGAAGACCGGCACCTCGACGGGAAAGCCGCCCGCCTCGTAGATGCCGTGCTTCACCCGCTGGGCAAGGTCATTGAGGTGCGCGTTGCAGGGCGTGAGCTCCGACCATGTGTTCATGATCCCGATCACCGGGCGCCCGTCGAAGAGGTCGTGCGGCAGGCCTTGGTTCTTCATCCAGCCGCGGTGGTAGATCTGGTCGCGGCCCGAGCCGCCGAACCACTCCTGCGAGCGCAGATGGCGGGGCCAGGGGGCGGGGGTGAACGGCATGACTGGATCCTCAGGACGGCAAGGCCGCAGCAGCGGGGCCGCAGCGGCTGGAAACGGGGGGAACGGCGAAGGCAGACCGGCGCACCGGCCTAGCCCTGCTTTTGCTTGTTGTAGACGTCGAAGATCACGGCGGCGAGGAGCACGAGCCCCTTGATGACCTGCTGGTAGTCGATGCCAATGCCGAGGATCGACATGCCGTTGTTCATCACGCCCATGATGAACGCGCCGACCACCGCGCCGACGATCTTGCCCACGCCCCCCGACATCGAGGCGCCGCCGATGAACACCGCGGCGATCACGTCGAGTTCGAAGCCGACGCCGGCCTTTGGGGTGGCCGAGTTCAGCCGCGCGGTGACGATCATGCCCGCAAGCGCCGCCAGCATCCCCATGTTGACGAAGCACAGGAAGGTCAGCCGGTCGGCGTTGATGCCCGAAAGCCGCGCCGCCTTGAGGTTGCCGCCGACGGCATAGATGCGCCGGCCCGCCGTCGTGTTCTCGGTGAAGAAGGCATAAATCACGATCAGGACGCTCATCACGATCAGCACGTTCGGCAGGCCGCGGAACTGCGCGAGTTTCCAGGCCACGAACAGGAGCGCGCCGGTCACGATGGCGTTGCGGACGACGAAGAACACCGTCGGTTCCTGCGAGACGCCATAGGCCGCCGCCTGCGCCCGGGCCCGCCAGCCGACCCAGACCATCACGAAGGCGGCAAGCGCCACGATCAGAAGCGCGGTCGAGTTCAGGCGCGCCAGACCCACGAGTGTCTCATCGGCGGTGCCGAAGAGGTCGGGGATGAAGCCGGTCGAGAGCGACTGGAACGACCGCGGGAAGGGGCCGATGTTCTGTCCGCCCAGCATCCAGAGCGTCAGCCCCCGGAACACCAGCATCCCCGCCAGCGTCACGATGAAGGACGGGATGCGCCAGTAGGCGATCCAATAGCCCTGCGCCGCGCCGATCAGGGCGCCGACGGCGAGGCAGGTGGGGATCACGACCGAGACCGGCAAGCCGTAGTTCACCGTCAGCACCGCCGCCACCGAACCCGTAAAGGCAGCGACCGAGCCCACGCTGAGGTCGATATGCCCGGCCACGATGACCAGCAGCATCCCCAGCGCCATGATGACGACATAGGAGTTCTGCAGGAAGATGTTGGTGATGTTCTGCGCCGAGAGGAAATCGACGTCGATCCTGACGCGCACGATGATCGTGAAGAAGGCCACGATGGCAATGAGTGCCATCAGCATCCCGTAGTCGCGCAGGTGCGCCGCGAGATATCCCGCGCCGCCGTTCGCCCGCCCGCGATCCTGCGCCGCGTCCGTCATGCTGCCCTCCCCTCGGCCCCTTGCAGGATCATCGCCATGATCCGTTCCTGGCTCGCTTCTCGCTGGCTCAGTTCTCCCACGAAGCGACCCTCGCTCATGACGTAGATGCGGTCGCACATGCCCAGGAGCTCAGGCATCTCGGACGAGATCATGATGATCCCCCTGCCCTGCTCCGCAAGCTCGTTCATGATGTTGTAGATCTCGAACTTGGCGCCCACGTCGATGCCGCGCGTCGGCTCATCGAGGATCAGCACGCGCGGATCGGTGAAGAGCCATTTCGACAGCACCACCTTCTGCTGGTTGCCGCCCGAAAGATTGACTACCCGCTGCATCACGCTCGGGGTGCGGATGTTCATGGCACTTCGGTAGCGCTCGGCCACCTGGGTCTCGCGGCCGGGGCTCAGCACGCCGCGATGCGAGACACCCGCGAGGTTGGCGAGGGTGACGTTGCGCTGGATCGGCTCGTCGAGGACGAGGCCCAGCGCCTTGCGGTCCTCGGTGACATAGGCGAGGCCCGCGCGCACCGCAGCGGGCACCGTCGCGGTCTCGACGGGCTGGCCGCCCATGCGCACCTCGCCCTGCACGTTCGCCCCGTAGCTGCGGCCGAAGAGGCTCATGGCAAGCTCGGTGCGGCCAGCCCCCATCAGCCCGGCAATACCCACGATCTCGCCTTCGCGGACATCGAAGCCGACATCACGGATCATGTGCCTGTCGCGGTGTTCGGGGTGCCAGACGTTCCAGCCGCGCACCTCCATCAGCACGCCCCCGATCTTCGGCCTGCGCTCGGGGTAGCGGTGCGCCATGTCGCGGCCCACCATGTCGCGGATGATGCGCTCCTCGCTGATCTCCTCGCGCCGGATTGTCGAGACGGTCGTGCCGTCGCGCAACACCGTGATCCGGTCGGCCACGCGGGAAATCTCGTTCAGCTTGTGGGAGATGAGGATCGAAGTGATCCCCTGCCCCTTCAACTCCAGCAGCAGGTCGAGAAGCTTCTGGCTGTCGTTTTCCTGAAGCGCGGCGGTGGGTTCGTCGAGGATCAGCAGCCGCACGTCCTTGGCCAGCGCCTTGGCGATCTCGACCAGCTGCTGCTTGCCGACGCCGATCGAGTCGACCTTGGTCGTCGGCGCCTCCGTCAACCCGACCTTGCGCAGGAGGTCACCGGTTCGGGCATAGGTCTCGGGCCAGTTCAGCACGCCACTGCGGGCACGCTCGTTGCCCAGAAACAGATTCTCGGCGATCGAGAGCAGCGGAACCAGCGCAAGCTCCTGGTGGATGATGATGATGCCGCGCCGCTCGCTGTCGGCGATGCCGCGGAACATGCAGGTCTCACCGGCGTAGGCGATATCGCCCTCGTAGCTGCCATGCGGATAGACCCCCGACAGCACCTTCATGAGCGTCGACTTGCCCGCACCGTTCTCACCCACGACGGCATGGATCTCCCCCTCCTCCACGGAGAGGTTCACCCGGTCGAGCGCGCGCACGCCGGGGAAGGTCTTGGTGATCGACCGCATTTCGAGAAGCGTGGCCATCTGGTATCCGTCGGGACAGGTGCGCCGAAATCCCACCGCTCCAATGACGGAACGGTGGGACAGGTGTCAATTCGGCTGAATGCCTACTTGATCTGGTCCATCGTGTAGTAGCCGGACCCGATCAGCAGCTCTTCCCAGTTCGAGATGTCGACCGAAAGCGGCTCGAGCAGGTAGGACGGCACCACCTTGACCCCGTTGTCATAGGTCGTGGTGTCGTTGATCTCGGGCTCGCCACCCGCGAGAAGCGCCTCGACCATGCCCACGGTCACGCCCGCGAGCGATCGGGTGTCCTTGAAGACGGTCGAGTACTGCTCGCCCGCCAGCATCGACTTGACCGAGGGAACTTCGGCGTCCTGGCCGGTGACGATCGGCATCTTGAGATCGCCCGAACCGTAGCCGACGCCCTTGAGCGAGGACAGGATGCCGATGGACAGCCCGTCATAGGGGCTGAGGGCGCCGTGCAGAACCTTGTCGC
>CAZOHN010000262.1:0-4697 GCA_964579325.1 uncultured Rhodobacterales bacterium | reverse complement strand
AGGACGGCAACGGCGACAAGGCGCACCCGACGCAGAAGCCCGAAGCGCTTTTGCACCGCGTCCTGGTTGCCACGACCAACCCCGGCGACGTGGTGCTCGACCCGTTCTTCGGCACCGGCACCACCGGCGCTGTGGCCAAGATGCTGGGCCGGGAGTGGATCGGGATCGAACGCGAGGAGGCCTACCGCAAGGTCGCCCGCGCCCGGATCGACCGGGCGCGCAAGTTCGACGCCGAGGCGATCGTCACCGCGACGTCGAAACGGGCCGAGCCCCGCGTGCCCTTCGGCGCGCTGGTCGAGCGCGGTCTGCTGCGCCCCGGCGAGGTCCTCGTCAGCCCGCGTGGGGACAAGCCCGCGCGGGTGCGTGCCGACGGCACGCTCGTGGGAGAGGGCCTGACCGGCTCGATCCACCAGGTCGGCGCCGCCAACGAGGGCGCGCCGTCCATGAATGGCTGGACCTACTGGCATTTCCGCCGCGAGGGCCTGCTGATCCCGATCGACTGGTTCCGTCAGCAGATGCGCTCCGAGATGGGTGAGGGCGGCTGAGTCCACGCGTTACCGCCTGTGCCCGGAGGCCGCTTCCCCGGGCACACAGACTGGCCCCGCCCCCTGACCCCGGGCGGGGCTTCTTTCTTGCGCGTATTCTCGCATCCGTTTGCAACCGAGAGGAATAAAGACAGCTTCGGCCCGTTCTCTCCAAACGTAACAGAAATGCGAAGGATAGATGACAGTCCCTCGCCCTTCAGGAGAGACACAATGCCGGAGATGCCGATCCCTGCGGAGACATTCATCCGCTTCGCACTCAACCTCGCCGCAATGGTGACGCTGATCTTCGGGCTCTACTACCGCCGCTACCGCGACAAGGAACTCGTTACCGCCGCGGCGCTGTTCAACATCTTCGCCTTCGGGGTGCTCACTGTCCTTTCTTCGGTCGAATTCTCGGTCGCCGCCGGCTTCGGTCTGTTTGCGATCCTCGCGCTCTTCACGTTGCGCTCGGAACAGATCACCAAGATCGAGATCACGTACTTCTTCGGATCGGTCGCCATCGCGGTCATCTGCTCACTCCAGGGAACCACGCTCGCCTTCACTGCTGCCGTCGTGGCGATGGTCCTGCTCGGCGCCTGGGTCTTCGACCATCCCCGTGTCCTGAAGTCGGTCGAGGGGATGCGGGTGACCCTCGACAAGATCGACCACGACGCCCTCTCCGATCCGGCCCGGATGCGAAGCCTTCTCGCCGAACGGCTTGGCGTCAAGGTCATGTCCTACCAGATCACCGCGCTCGACTATGTCACCGACATGGCGCGCGTCACCGTCTTCTACCGCCGCTGAGGAGGAACCATGATGCACACGCTCATCGCCGAATGCCTGTCGATGTTCGCTCCGGTCAGCCTCGAAGCGCTGAACGACAAGGCGGCCATGCTCGAGCGCCTTGACAACAAGTATATCTGTGCCGCCGACCGGCTTAGGCCTGCCTTCGAGGATTTCGCCCGCGAATTCGACATGCTGGAGATCGAAGGGCGGAGGGTGTTCACCTACGCCACCCGATACTTCGACAGCCCCGACGCGCGCGCCTACAACGACCATCACCAGGGCCGCCGCAAGCGCTGCAAGGTGAGGGTGCGGCACTACGCGGACGCGGAACTGACCTTTCTCGAGGTGAAGCTCAAGGACACCCGCGATGTGACGGTGAAGAAGCGTCTGCGGCTCGAAGCGCCGTTGGACGAACTCGACGACCGCGCCATCGCATTCGTCGAGCAGGAATGGCAGGCGCTCTATGGCACGCCTTTCGGGCTTGAGCTTCGTCCGACGATCGACATGACCTACACCCGGATGACACTGGTGGCCCGCGAGGGCGGCGAGCGCATGACCGTCGATTCCGGCCTGTCCTTCCGGGCCGGGGGGCGCCTTGTCGCGGTACCGCAGGACATGTTCATCCTCGAGACGAAATCGGCGAAGGGGCGCGGTCTCGCCGACAGCATCCTGCGCGCCCGACGCCTCCACCCGACGCGGCGGGTCTCGAAGTACTGCGTGGGCATGGCCGCGACGGCGCAAGTGGCGCGGCGCAACCGGTTCCTCCCGGCGATGCGGCGACTGCGACTGACCGATGCGCCCGTGTGTGCCGGCGTCCGGATCGCTGCGGGCTGACCTGCGGCGCGCGCGAAGGGCGAGGGGGCCGTTTGCTCCTGCGTGCTCGCGGGGTCGCCGGGTGTGGAAGACGTGATCAGGAAGGTTCCGCAGGTCGGCTTCTGCCGGACGGACTGGCGGAAAGCGGGCATTCCAGGAACACGGTGCCTGCGACCGGCGTCTCGTAGTAAGGCGCGATCTCGCAGAAGCCGAGCGAACGATAGAGCTCGAGCGCCCGCGCCATCGACGGCAACGTATCGAGCCGAATTCTACCGTAACCCAGGCGTGCCGACCTTGCGATCAGCGCTTCGGCCAGCGCCCGCCCGAGGCCGGTGTCGCGAGCGGAGGGCACGACGTAGAGCCGCTTCATCTCGGCGATCTCAGGCGAAAGCGGCCGGATCGCCCCGCAACCGATGGGTGCCCCGGCTTCGTCGCGGGCCAGGATCAGCGCGCCGCGCGGCGGGGCATAGGCGCCGGGCAGGCCCGCCACTTCGGCCTCGAAATCCTGATAGCCGAGGTCGACGGGCAGCGAGGCCGCGTAGACCCGAATGAGTCCCGCGGCCGCGGCGATATCCTCGGGCGTGGTGGCCGGCGCGATGCGGTGGGTCATGTCTCCGCCGGCATCGCGGCGCTGGCGGCGGGCGTCCAGTCCTCGACCTCGGGATACCATCTGCGCCGCCACGCCCGCACGCGGGGGTTCATCATCCGCCGCCAGACGGGCGGAATCTGCGCCGCAAAGACCATGATCGGGTAGCCGAAGGGCAGTTGAGGCGCGGTCTCCTCGCCATGGGTCTGAAGGAGCGGGAAGCGCCGGTCGGGCTTGGTGTGGTGATCGGAGTGGCGTTGCAGGTTGATCAGCAGCCAGTTCGAGGCCGCGTGGCTTGCGTTCCACGAATGGTGCGGGCGGACCGGCTCATAACGGCCGTTCCCGAGGTGCTTGCGGGTCAGGCCGTAGTGCTCGACGTAGTTCACCGCCTCGAGTTGCCAGATCGCGACGAGCGCCTGCCAGACGAACAGCGCCAGCCCCGCCCATCCGCCCACGGCAAGCGCGACGACGAGGGCAAGCGCCTGCAGCCCGGCATAGCGCCAGAACGGATTGGCGCGGTTCCACCACGGCAGGTCCTTGCGGGCGAGAAGCGCGACCTCGGCCTTCCAGGACGAGACGAGGCACTGCCACAGGACGCGCGGGAAGAACCGATGGAAGCCTTCGTTGTAGGGTGCCGTCACCGGGTCGCGCGGGGTGCCGACGTGGATGTGGTGCACCCGCAGGTGTTCGGACCGGAAGTGCGAGTAGAGCACGGTGGCGAGGAGAAGGTCCGCCAGCCACCGCTCGGCCCGGTTCCTCTGGTGCATCAGTTCATGGGCGTAGACTATGCCCACCGTGCCCGTGACGATCCCGATCCCGAAGAACAGCGCGATGGTCTCGGCCGCCCCAAGGTGCCCGGTGCGGGTGACCCACCAGATCGTGCCATAGAGGATGACGGCCTGCATCGGGAACCAGATCAGGGTGACGATGCGGTACAAGAACAGGTGCCGCTCGGGCGTCTCGGGGTCGGCGTTGCCCTCGTTGAGGCCGGTGAGCGCGTCGAGAAGCGAGACGAGGACGACCGAGTAGGCCGGCAGCGCCACAACCCAGAGCCCGCCCCAGGCCGCGCCGGCCGCCGCGAGCGGCAGCATCGGCAGCGAGAGCCAGAAGGGCAGGGCGTCTTTCAGCGCGTGTCCGGTCATGCGCGCACTATGCCCGTGCTCCGCCCGCCGCTCAATCGCCGAAGCTGCCGCGCGCGAGGTCCCAGGCCTTGCGCATCACGGTCGGCAGGTCCGAGGGGCGGAACTCCTGCGGGGGGAGGAATTCGCCCCGGTCGGGCGCGGCCCCCAGCGGGACGGAGGCGGTGTACAGCGCCATCCGCAGGTGGAAATGCGTGAACGTGTGCCGCACCTCCGCCCCGAGCGGCTGCCAGTCTGCGGCCATCGGCGGCTCCCACGCGGGATCGGCCGACCACGCCGAGCCCGGCCAACCCAGCATCCCGCCCAGAAGGCCCTTCGGGGGCCGCCGCTCCAGAAGCCAGGCGCCATCGGCCCGGCGCGCCAGGAAGGCGTGACCGAGGCGCAGCGGCTTGTCGGGCCTTGGCGTCTTGCGCGGCAACATCTCGGCAATGCCCTCGGCCCGGGCGCGGCAGGGCGCGCGCCAGGGGCAGATCCCGCAGGCCGGTGAGCGCGGCGAGCAGATCGTCGCTCCAAGATCCATCACCGCCTGCGCATAGTCGCCGGGGCGCTCGCGCGGCGTCAGGCGGGCGGCCAGCGCGGTGAGTTCGCCCTTCGCACCCGGAAGCGGGGTCTCCACGGCATGAAGCCGCGCCATCACCCGCTCCACGTTGCCATCCACGACCGTCTCGGCCCGGTCGAAGGCGATCGCCGAGACCGCAGCCGCCGTATAGGGACCGATCCCCGGCAGCACCCGCAGACCCTCGGCCGTATCGGGAAACCCGCCCCGCGCCGCAACCGCGCGCGCGCAGGCCAGAAGGTTGCGCGCCCGGGCATAGTAGCCCAGGCCCGCCCACTCCCCCATCACCTCCT
>CAZOHN010000261.1:0-4701 GCA_964579325.1 uncultured Rhodobacterales bacterium | reverse complement strand
CACTGCGCGAGGTGGAGATCTGCCGCAAGCTGGGGATGGGCTACCACGTGCCCTTCGCCTTCAGCTTCGCGATCCTCGCCTACGTGACACTCGTGGTCATTCGTCCGGTGCTGATGGGCGCCTGGGGGCACGGCTTCCCCTACGGCATCTTCAGTCACCTCGACTGGGTTTCGAACACCGGCTACGCCTACCTGCACTTCCACTACAACCCGGCGCACATGCTGGCGGTGACGTTCTTCTTCACCACCACGCTGGCGCTTGCTCTCCACGGCGCGCTGATCCTGTCGGCCGCGAACCCGGAGAAGGGCGAGGAGATGCGTACCCCCGATCACGAGGATACGTTCTTCCGCGACTTCATCGGGTACTCGGTCGGTACGCTGGGGATCCACCGTGTCGGACTGCTGCTTGCGCTCAACGCGGGCTTCTGGTCGGCGGTCTGCATCGTGATCTCGGGTCCCGTCTGGACCAAGGGCTGGCCCGAGTGGTGGAACTGGTGGCTCGACCTGCCGATCTGGCCGGCGGCTTCCGTGACAGGGGTGATGTGAGATGCCCGAGTATCAGAACATCTTCACGCAGGTTCAGGTCCAGGGACACCCCGAATGGGGCATGGACAACGAAAACAACATGATGGACGAGCGGGCCGGGCGGCCGGGGTTCAACACCCTGATCGGCTGGCTGGGGAACGCGCAGCTCGGGCCGATCTATCTCGGCCCGGCCGGCGTGGTCTCGCTCGCGACCGGCACGCTCTGGCTGAACATCATCGGCTTCAACATGCTGGCCCAGGTGAACTGGTCGATCCCCGAGTTCATCCGGCAGCTCTTCTGGCTGGCCCTCGAACCGCCCTCGCCTGAATACGGGCTTACCATGCCGCCCCTGAACGATGGCGGCTGGTACATCATCGCGAGCTTCTTTCTGCTCGTTGCGGTGATGTCCTGGTGGCTGCGGTCCTACCAGCTCGCCCAGATGCACAAGATGGGCAAGCACGTCGCCTGGGCCTTCCTCTCGGCGATCTGGCTGTTCCTGGTGCTGGGCCTCTTCCGCCCGATCCTGATGGGATCGTGGAGCGAGGGCGTGCCCTACGGCATCTTCCCGCACCTCGACTGGACCACGGCCTTCTCGATCCGCTACGGCAACCTTTACTACAACCCGTTCCACTGCCTCTCGATCGTGTTCCTTTACGGCTCGGTGCTGCTCTTCGCGATGCACGGCGCCACCATCCTCGCGGTCTCCCGTTTCGGCGGCGACCGGGAACTGGAGCAGATCGTCGATCGCGGCACGGCCTCGGAACGCGCCGCCCTGTTCTGGCGCTGGACGATGGGCTTCAACGCCACGATGGAAGGCATCCACCGCTGGGCGTGGTGGTTCGCGGTCCTGACCCCGATCACCGGTGGTATCGGCATCCTGCTCACGGGCACGGTCGTCGACAACTGGTTCATCTGGGCTCAGGAGCACAACTTCGCCCCCGAATACCTCGAGCCCTACGGCTACGAGGCCTACACGACGGGAGGGAACTGAGCCATGTTTCCCAAGTGGTTTGACGACTGGAACGCGAAGAACCCCAAGGACATTTACGGTCCCGGGATCCTCGTGGGCGCCGTGGGAGGCGCGGTCTTCGTGGCGGCGATGCTGGTGGCCTGGGGCCGACCCTTCCCGGTGGAGGCGGCCCAGACCGGGCCGCGCGGCACGGGCATGTCGGTGACGGAGTTCGTGGCGGACGCCGCGAGGCCCGATCCGACAATAGCCGCCTATACCTCGTCGGCACCGGTGGTGCCGGCGGCGGGTGACGCGCTTGCCAGGGACGCCATCCCCAACGCCGAGCCGCTGCTCGGTGATCTGACCGTGGCGAACTACGAGCGCCTCGTGGGCGCGATGCAGACCTGGACCGGCATTCCCGATCTTCTTGCGGGCGAGGAGAACTATCAGACCGTCGTCGCCCGGCGGATGATCCAGATGACGCAGAACCTCAACGAGAACTGGGGTGCCCACGTCAACCTGAACGGCGAGGCGGGGGTGAACTGCTACACCTGCCACCGTGGCCAGCCGGTGCCGACCAACGTCTGGTTCCGGATCGATCCGGTCGTGGACGCCAAGGCGGGCTGGAGCGCGGTGCAGAACCGCGCGACGATCCAGAGCCAGTACACCTCGCTGCCCTCCGACGCGTTGCAGACCTACCTGCTCGACGGCGGACAGATCGCGGTGCACGATCTCGAAAGCCGCGTCGAAGGCCGGCCTTCGGAAGAAGGTTACCGGACCTGGCAGGACACCGAGCGGACCTTCAGCCTGATGAACTACTTCGGGAACTCGCTCGGCGTGAACTGCGTGTTCTGCCACAACTCCCGCGCGTTCTACGACGTGGGCCAGAACACGCCGCAATGGGCAACGGCACAGCTCGGGATCGGAATGGTCCTCGAGATCAACAACGACTACATCGTGCCGCTGCAGGACGTGTTTCCGGCCGAAAGGCTCGGGCCCGTCCACAATGACGTTGCCAAGGCCGCTTGCGCCACCTGCCACAAGGGCTACCAGAAGCCGCTGGGCGGGATGAACATGCTCGGCGACTGGCCGGAACTCGCCACCACCGGCGCGCCGGTCTACCAGTGATGACGATGAGGGCGGGCGGCCATTCGCGAGCCACCCCCCACCACGGGTTCGGGCGGGTCGCTCCGCCCGATCCTCGGGGCCTCCACACCCCGGTTCCCTTCCTGTTGGCTACAGGACACCTGGCGCCGCAGGGGTAACTTCCTGCGGCGCTTTTTCCTGAAGGGAGACCGCCATGACCCGACCCGCCACCCCGACACTCGACCGTGTCGCCGGCCCCGCCGATCTCAAGGCGCTGAGCGACCGCGACCTCAAGCTCGTCGCCGACGAGTTGCGCGCCGAAGTCATCGACGCAGTGAGCGTGACCGGCGGGCACCTGGGCTCTTCACTCGGCGTGGTCGAACTGGCGGTCGCAATTCACGCGGTCTTCGACACGCCGCGCGACAAGCTGGTCTGGGACGTGGGCCACCAGTGCTATCCGCACAAGGTGCTCACTGGCCGTCGTGACCGCATCCGTACCTTGCGTCAGGAGGGGGGGCTCTCGGGCTTCACCAAACGGTCGGAGAGCGACTACGACCCCTTCGGCGCGGCGCATTCCTCGACCTCGATTTCGGCGGCGCTGGGCTTCGCGGTCGGCCGCGACATGGGAATGCCCACTGGTGACGCCATTGCCGTCATCGGCGATGGCTCGATCAGCGCCGGAATGGCCTACGAGGCACTGAACAATGCCGGACACGAGGGGCGGCGGCTGTTCGTGATCCTCAATGACAACGAGATGTCGATCGCCCCTCCGGTGGGCGCAATGTCGAAGTATCTCTCGGGCCTCTACGCCGGAAACTCGCCGCTGGCGGCCTTCCGCGACATGGCCGAGGGCTTCGAGAAGTCACTGCCGGGGCCGCTCCGTGACGGCGCGCGGCGCGCACGGCAATTGGTGACGGGGATGCCGGGCGGCGGAACGCTCTTCGAGGAATTGGGCTTTTCCTACATCGGCCCCATCGACGGGCACGACATGGGAACGCTCCTCAACGTCCTGCGCGCGGCGCGCGCGCGGGCGACGGGGCCGGTCCTGATCCATGCCTGCACGGTCAAGGGCAAGGGCTACCGTCCCGCCGAAAGCAGTGCCGACAAGTATCATGGCGTGGCGAAGTTCGACGTGGGCACCGGCGAGCAGGCCAAGGCCAAGTCGAACGCGCCATCCTACACCAAGGTCTTCGGCGAAGCCCTGACGAAGGCAGCCGCCTCGGACCCGCGCATCGTTGGGGTGACGGCCGCAATGCCCTCGGGCACCGGCCTCGATATCATGCAGAAGCGGTTTCCGGGCCGGGTGTTCGACGTCGGTATCGCCGAGCAGCATGGCGTGACTTTTGCCGCCGGCATGGCAGCGGCGGGCCTCCGGCCGTTCTGCGCGATCTACTCCACCTTCCTGCAACGCGGCTACGACCAGGTGGTGCACGATGTGGCGCTCCAGAAGCTGCCGGTCCGCTTCGCCATCGACCGCGCCGGGCTGGTGGGTGCCGACGGTGCAACCCATGCAGGCGCCTTCGACGTGGCCTATCTGACCAACCTTCCGGGCTTCGTGGTGATGGCGGCCGGTGATGAGGCGGAACTCGTCCACATGGTTGCCACCGCCGCCGCCCATGACGACGGGCCGATCGCATTCCGTTACCCGCGCGGTGACGGGATGGGTGTCGAAATGCCGGAGCAGGGCCGGGTGCTCGAGATCGGCAAGGGCCGCGTGGTGCGCGAGGGGGAGAATGTCGCGATCCTGTCCTTCGGGGCGCACCTGTCGGAATGCCTCAAGGCTGCCGAGGACCTCGGCCAGCGCGGTGTCTCGGCCACCGTCGCCGACGCGCGCTTCTCCAAGCCGCTCGATACCGACCTGATCGCCCGGCTGGTCAAGGACCACGCGGCGCTGATCACCGTCGAGCAGGGCTCGGAAGGCGGCTTCGGCGCAGCGGTGCTGCACTGGCTGGCGCGGACCGGTCGCCTCGACCGCGGCTTTGCGATCCGCACGATGACGCTGCCCGACGCCTTCATCGACCATGCCTCGCCCGACGCGATGTACCGGATGGCCGGCCTGACCGCCGAAGACATCGCGACCACGTCACTTCAAGCGCTGGGAGTGTCCGCCCCCGCCTTCCGTCGCGTCCGCGCCTGACCCTC
>CAZOHN010000260.1:0-4724 GCA_964579325.1 uncultured Rhodobacterales bacterium | reverse complement strand
GACCTTCGACGAGAGCGTGAACCTGATGGCCTCGGGCGAGGTGGTGATCCAGTCGATGTGGTCACCTGCGATCACAGCCGTGCGCGCCCAGGGCGTGCCCTGCGTCTACCAGCCGCTGAAGGAGGGCTACCGCTCCTGGGGCGGCGGCATCGGCCTCTCGGCCGGCCTCTCCGGTCTGCCGCTGGATGCCGCCTACGAATACATCAACTGGTATCTCTCCGGCTGGGTCGGCGGCTTCCTGATGCGGCAGGGCTACTACTCGGCCGTGCCCGAGACCTCGAAGCTCTTCATGGACGAGAACGAGTGGGGCTACTGGTTCGAGGGCAAGCCCGCGACCGGCGATATCGTCAGCCCGCAGGGCACCGTGATCGAGAAGGCCGGCGCGGTGCGCGACGGCGGGTCGTTCGCGGAACGGATGGGCCGCGTCGCCTGCTGGAACGCCGTCATGGACGAAAACCAGTACATGGTCCGCAAGTGGAACGAGTTCATCGCGGCCTGACCGCGCGTTGAACGAGGGGGGCGGGCAAACCCCGCCCCCGGCTACCCTTCGGCGGGCCTCACTGGCCCGCCTCCGCCCTTCCAGCAGGGACCGCAGCATGGACCGCCTGACGAAATCCCCCAACGTCCTGAGCTGGCTGCTCTCCGCACCGCTCGTCGCGATCCTCGGGGTCTTCCTTGTCCTGCCGATCCTGATGATCGTCGCCGTCAGCTTCTGGTCGTCGAACGAATTCTCGTTCTTCCCCGACTTCCAGTTCGGCAACTACGAATACCTCTTCGGCTCCTCGGTCGCGTGGTCGGTCTTCGCGCTGACCTTCCGCATCACCTTCATCGTCTGGGCCTGCACGCTCGTGCTCGGCTTCGCGGTCGCCTACTTTCTCGCGTTCCACATCCGCACGCTCAAATGGCAGATCGTGCTGTTCCTGCTCGCCACGATCCCGTTCTGGACCTCGAACGTCATCCGCATGATCTCGTGGATCCCGCTTCTGGGCCGCAACGGCCTCGTCAACCAGACCCTTCAGGGCGCGGGCCTAACCTCCGAACCGCTCGAGTGGCTCCTCTACTCGCAGTTCTCGGTGATCCTCGCCTTCGTCCACCTCTACACGCTCTTCATGGTGGTCCCGATCTTCAACACCATGATGCGCATCGACAAATCCCTGATCGAGGCGGCGCGCGACGCCGGCGCGACCGGCCCGCAGATCCTCTGGAACGTCGTGATCCCGCTCGCCAAGCCGGGCATGATGATCGGCTCGATCTTCGTCGTGGCGCTGGTGATGAGCGATTTCGTCACCGTCCGCTTCATGTCCGGCAGCCAGATCGCCAACGTCGGCCGGCTCATCTCCAACGACATCGGGCTCTTGCAATACCCCTCCGCCGCCGCGACGGCCGTCATGCTTCTCCTGACCGTGCTCATCACCATCGGGCTGATGCTGCGCTTCGTCGACATCCGCAAGGAGCTCTGAGCGATGGAGCGACGCCCCCGGTCCTTCTACATCCTGTCGGCCTTCTTCGCGCTGTTTCTGGTGTTCCTCTATGGCCCCACCGTCACCATCGCGATCCTCAGCTTCCAGGGGCCGGGCGGCGGCCTCACCTTCCCGATGCGCGGTGTCTCGCTGCACTGGTTCGAGCGTCTGTTCCAGACCCAGGCCATCGGCGACATCTGGGGCTCGTTCCGCCGCTCGCTGGCGCTCGGCCTCATGGTCATGGTCGTCACCGTCGTCGTCTCGGTGATGACCGGCCTCGCCTTCCGCCGCCGCTTCGCCGGCTCCACCGTGCTTTTCTACCTCGTGATAGGCAGCCTCGTGATCCCCTCGATCCTGATCTCGCTCGGCATCGGCCTGATCTTCGACCGCTCCGGCCTCGGCCTGCACTGGTCCACCTCGGCCTTCGGCGCGCATCTCACCTGGACGCTGCCCTTCGGCATCCTCATCATGTTCGCCGTGTTCAACCGCTTCAACCCGGCCTACGAGGAGGCCGCACGCGATCAGGGCGCCTCCACCTGGCAGGTGTTCTCCCAGGTCGTCCTGCCGCTCATCGCGCCCGCGCTCATCGGCGTGGCGCTCTTCGGCTTCACCCTCAGCTACGACGAGATCGCGCGCTCGATCCTCGCCGCCGGCAGCCGCAACACGCTTCCCCTCGAAATCTGGGGCATGACGACCAACGTGACGTCGCCGGTCCTCTACGCGCTCGGCACGCTCACCACGCTCTTCTCGCTCACCCTCGTCCTTGTCGTCCTCCTCACCGTCACCCTGATCCAGCGCCGCCGGGCGCGGGCAGGCTCCGACGCCGGAAAGGGCGTGTGATGCGCCTCGCCGTCATCAACCCGAACTCGACCGCAGCGATGACCGACAAGGCCGTCGCCGCCGCGCGGGCCGTCGTCCCCGGCGCCACCGTTACCGGCCACACCTGCACCGGCGCGCCCCCCGCCATCGAGGGTCCCGAGGACGGTGACGCCGCCGTCCCCCACGTCCTCGCCACGATCCGCGCCCTCGTTGCGGCAGGCACCACCGACGCCGCCATCATCGCCTGCTTCGACGACACGGGCCTCGCGCAGGCGCGCCGCCTCGCGCCCTTCCCGGTCCTCGGCATCGGCGATGCCGCCGCCCACGCCGCAGCGCTGCTGGGCGACCGCTTCTCGGTCGTCACGGCGCAAGCGGTCTCGGTCCCGGTGCTGGAGGGCAACCTCAACGCCTCCGGTCTCTCCAAGGTCTGCGCCCGGGTCCGCGCCGCGGGAGTTCCCGTCCTCGACTTCGAACACCACCCCGACCGCGCCGCCGCGCGCCTCTCCGACGAGATCGCCACCGCACTCAGCGAAGACACGCCAGACGCCATCGTGCTCGGCTGCGCCGGCATGGCCGATCTTGCCGCGACCCTCGAACGCCGCCACGGCCTGCCCGTGATCGACGGCGTCGCCGCCGCCGCCGTCCTTGCCGAGGCGCTCGTCCGCCTGCGCCACCTCGCCGGCACCCCCGCTCCCGCAGTCTGAGGATCCGCCCATGTCCCGCCGCCTGATCGTCGCCTCCGCCCAGATGGGCCCCATCGCCCGCGCCGAGACCCGCGCCTCCTGCGTCGCCCGCCTCATCGACATGCTGCGCGAGGCGCACGCGCGCGGCGCGAAGCTCGTGGTGTTCCCCGAACTGGCGCTCGGCTCGTTCTTCCCGCGCTGGCTCATCGACGAAGGCCCCGACCTCGACGCCTGGTACGAGACCGAAATGCCCGGCCCCGAGACCCGCCCGCTCTTCGAGGAGGCCGCGAAGCTGGGCGTGGGCTTCTACCTCGGCTACGCCGAACTCGTCACCCAACCCGTCAAGCGCCGCTTCAACACCTCGATCCTCGTCGACGCCACCGGCGCCATCATCGGCAAGTATCGCAAGGTCCACCTCCCCGGCACCGCCGAACCGCTCCCGGGCCGCGACGTCCACCACCTCGAAAAGCGCTACTTCGAACCCGGCGACCTCGGCTTCCCGGTGTTCCGCGCCTTCGGCGGCATCATGGGCATGGCGATCTGCAACGACCGCCGCTGGCCCGAGACCTACCGCGTCATGGGCCTGCAAGGCGTCGAGATGGTCATGCTCGGCTACAACACCCCCTTCGGCCATCTGGCGCAGCAGCCGATGGACAGCCTGACGCTGTTCCACAACCACCTCTCCATGCAGGCCGGCGCCTACCAGAACGCCACCTGGGTCGTCGGCACAGCCAAGTGCGGCAACGAGGAAGGCTCCAGCATGGGCGGTCAGTCGGTCATCGTCGCCCCCTCGGGCGAGATCGTGGCGATGTCCTGCACCGTCGAGGACGAGGTGATCACCGCGTCCTGCGATCTCGACATGGGGCGGATCTACAAGGAAACGATCTTCAACTTCGCGGCCCACCGCCGCCCCGAACACTACGGTCTCATCACCGCGCGCACCGGCGCCATCATCGAGGTCTGATCCCATGCGAACAGTCATCCGCGGCGGCACCGTCCTGACCCACGACCTGACCTACAAGGCCGATATCGCCATCGAGGACGGCACCATCGCCGAAATCGGCGAGAGCCTCACCGGCGACACCACGCTCGACGCCACCGGCGCCTACATCATCCCCGGCGGCATCGACCCCCACACCCATCTGGAAATGCCCTTCATGGGCACCTCCACCGCCGAAACCTGGGAAAGCGGCACCTTCGCCGCCGCCTCGGGTGGCACCACGATGATCGTCGACCACATCATCTCGGGCGCCGAGGACCTCCTCGGCCCGCTCGCGCTCTGGGAGGAACGCGCCGCCCGGCAGGCCACCATCGACTACGGCTTCCACATGTCGATCACCGGCTGGTCGAAGAAGGTCTGGGACGAAATGGCCACCTGCGTCGACAGGGGCGTCAACACCTTCAAGCACTTCATGGCCTACAAGGGCGCCCTGATGGTGAACGACGACGAGATGTTCGCCTCCTTCACCCGCTGCCGCGACCTCGGCGCGGTCCCGCTGGTCCACGCCGAGAACGGCGATGTGGTGGCCGCCCTCCAGCAGAAGCTGCTGGCCGAAGGCAATCGTGGTCCCGAGGCGCACGCCTATTCCCGCCCGCCCTCGGTCGAGGGCGAGGCGACGAACCGCGCCATCGCCATCGCCGATGCCGTGGGCGTGCCGGTCTACATCGTCCACGTCTCCTCCGAGGACGCCCACGAGGCCATCCGCCGGGGCCGCATGAACGGCGTCCGCGTCTGGGGCGAACCCCTGGTGCAGCACCTCCT
>CAZOHN010000259.1:0-4739 GCA_964579325.1 uncultured Rhodobacterales bacterium | reverse complement strand
GTTAAGGAACAGCGACCTCAACGCTGCGCGTCTACCAATTCCGCCACGACCGCACGTCTCTGGCCTCGATGCACGGCTACATAACGAGTCGCCCCGACGATGTGAAGCGCCTTTTTGTCCGGCGCGCGAACAGGGCGGGCCGCGCTGGCCCGCCCCCTCGCAGGTGTCAGTTCTGGACCTTGAAGATCGGCAGCGCGGCAGGCTGCGACGGGGCCGCCGAAGCCGGCACAGGCGCGGTGCCGAGGTCGGCCCGGCCGCCCACCGCATAGGCCGCACGGCGCAGCAGATCGGCCCGCTCGGGCTGTCCGGGCGCCACGACCTGGCGGGCGCCGGCGGCAACGGCCTCGAGGCCGAGGTCATACCACGTCAGCGCGAGGTCGGTCCGCTCGGTCGCGCCGAAGCCCTGCGCGAGATGGTGGCCCAGAAGCTCGCCATAGGCCCGCTCGCCCAGCGCGGTCAGCAGCAGAGCCGATCCGATGGCGACGTCCATGTCGTCGGTGCGATAGCCGACCGAGAGGCAGATCTTGGCCGTCCCGGCAAGTTGCGCCGGCGCGATGCCGCTGCCCAGCGCAAAGCCCGATACGCCCTGGAGCACCTCGTCGCGCGACTTGAGCGAGAGCGAGGAGACGTGCTCCTGCAGCGCCGGGCCGAAACCCTTGCACTGCTCGGCGATCTGCTGCGGCGTGAAGCCCTGGATAGAGGCCGCCATCTGCTCGCCCTCGGCGATCGCGTAGGTCCGCGCCAGGCAGAACTGCTCCGAAAGCGCAACCATCGGGTCGGTCATCGAGGCCAGCGTCACGAAGCCGCCGTTGGTCGAGGTCAGCAGGCTGACCTGGTTGCAGTGCGAGGCCAGCGATTCCTGCGGGGTGGTCGCGGACCCGAGGAAGTTCGGCAGCGCGGTTGTGGCGCCCGCGGCTGCCGCCATCGTGCCCGGCGCGACCACCGTGGTCGTCGCCGGCACCTCGGCAGGGGCAACGACGGTCGTCGTCTGCGGAACGGCGGGCTGCACGATCGTCGGCGCGGTTGCCAGTTGCGGTGTCTGGATACCGAGCGACTGGTCGCGGAACGTCGTCAGGAGGCCCTTGGTCCCCATCGGGTTGGTGGCGATCATCTGCGCCGTGTGCGCGCCGCCTGCCATCGCCCGCTGGTAGGACGTGACGAGGAAATCCCGCTCGTAGGGCGTCAGCTGCCCGGTCGCGGGATAGCCCAGGTGGGCCTGGTACGCGGCGATGGCGGCACGGGTGCCGCGGCCGATGGCGCCGTCGACGGCACCGGCGTTGAAGCCGAAGTAGTTCAGCGAGGTCTGCACCTCGCGGTTCTGCGCCCGCGTCGCCGAGGACACCCCGCTCGAGCTGGCCCGCGGCTGCGTCGCACGCCGGTTGCGCTGATCGTTCGAGATCGCATGGCCGAGGATGCCGCCGATGATGAGACCCGCGGCCACGTCGCCCGCATCGGCGCCGGCACGGGTTGCGGGGGTGATCGCCACGGCTGCTGCGAAGGCAGCTGTCGCAATGTGTTTCTTCATGATCGCTTCTCTCCCTAATTCCGATGGGCAGGTATAGACGGAACGTAACACGGATTCGCCGCGAGACATCCCGAAAATGTCATCACAGAGGTAAGGAAATCATGGCCGAATGGAGGATTTCGCAAGGCAAAGTCCCCTACGAGGTCGCCCTGGCCGAGATGGAGGCACATGTCGCGGCCATGGCCGAGGGCCGCGCCGGCGAACTGCTGTGGCTCCTCGAACACCCGCCGCTCTACACGGCCGGCACCTCCGCGCGGATCGAGGATCTCGTCGATCCCGGCCGCTTTCCTGTGTTTCAGGCGCGGCGCGGCGGGCAATACACCTACCACGGGCCGGGGCAGCGCGTGGTCTATGCCATGCTCGACGTCGGCGCCCGCGGCGCCGATGTCCGCGCCTTCGTCTGCCGGATGGAGGACTGGGTCATCGCCACGCTGGCCGAGTTCGGCGTGAGGGGCGAACGCCGGCCCGGCCGCGTCGGCGTCTGGGTGGTCCGGCCGGACAAGACGCCCAACCCCGACGGCACCCCGCGCGAGGACAAGATCGCCGCCATCGGCATCCGGCTGCGCCGCTGGATCAGCTTCCACGGCCTCTCGATCAACGTCGAGCCCGACCTCACCCACTTCGACGGCATCGTGCCCTGCGGCATCCGCGAGCACGGCGTGACCTCGCTCGTCGACCTCGGGCTACCGGTGACGATGGCCGACCTCGACGCCGCGCTGATGACGACCTTCCCGCAGGTCTTCGGCCCCGAGGCCCCGCCGCTCCGCGGCTGACCTCAGGCCGGGTCGGCCTCGACCGGCACCGGGCTGGCTTCCCAGGCCTCGCCCATCGCCACGATGCACGACTGCCCCGAGGCATAGGCGATCACCAGCGCCCAGGCCCCGTTCTTCGCCGACCACAGCTCCATCACCTGGTCGTGGCTCCGCACCCCCTGCCCCATCCGCTCGGACCCATGCTCGCGCCGCAGCCGCAGGGTCATCTCCTCGGCGGGGGCGCAGACGATGGTCGCAATCGGGTTGAACGCCAGCGCGGGCGGCGCAGTGGCGAGCAGGACGGCGAGCAGGACGGCGAGGGCTGCGGCACGCACCATGCGACGGCTCCGATTCGGGTTCGACGGCATCTTTCTGTAACAGGAAGATGAAGGAATTCCCGCCGCCGCGAAACCCCTGTCAGGCCGCCCCGCTCACGCCGCGTAGCCGAGCGCCCGCGTGATCGCCACGCCACCCACCGCCGCCAGCGCCGTCACCACCGTGCCCCAGGCCATGTCCACCGCCACCATCGCGGGGTGCCACTCCTTCATCACGGCCCAGCTCGTCAGCTCGTAGGTGCCATAGGCCACGAACCCCAGCACCGCGCCGTTCACCAGCGCCGCCATCGGCTCGCCGTCGCGCCACGCCGGGATCGCGGCAAACCACAGGATGCCGCCCACATAGGTGAGGTAGAACAGGAACGCCGGCAGCAGCCGGAAGCCGCCCAGCAGGCTCTCGCCGATATGGCGCTGGAAGACCGGCTGGATCACCAGGCTCAGCATGATCGCATCGGCAACCAGGAACACGACGGAAACCGCCAGAAACAGGATCACAATGGCCATGATGTCCCCCCGGCGCGGGAACCTAGCACAGGGCCGGGGGAAGGAAAGGGATCAGCGCGGGTGGCGGTCGTCGAGCTTGCCGAACTCGGTCTCGAGCAGGTTGCCAAGCTTCTTCGCAGCCCCCTTCAGCGCCCCCTCCACATCGGCGCCGTTGTGGCTCACGGCCAGCGGCTTCATCCCCTCGGGCCGCGCCTCCATCGCGCAGCGGATGTCGTCGGGCCCGCCCTTGTGGCCGTTCACGTCCTGCAGGTGCACCTCCACCCGCGTCAGCCGCGCCGCGAACCGGCCCGCCTCGTGCACCACGATCCCCCGCGCCACCTCCGCCAGCCGCGCGTCGCCCTGGATGTGACGGTCGGTGTTGACCTGGACCTGCATGGAAAGCCTCCTTCGCGTTGTGCTCCCCCCGACCTAAGGACGCCCCGGCGGGGCCGCAAGGGCAGCTTCGGACGGCTGCTCAATTTGAGCAGGGCACCCACCTCCTTGATATCGCACGACATCCTCCACACCGTTAACCGGATTTCAACCTGTGCGCCGGTCCGCGCGGGGCCGCGCAGCAGCACGGCCAGGCGCACCCCGACACCCTGGCGACACCCTGGCGACACCCCGGCGACACCCCGGCGCCTGGACGGGCCGGCCGGTCCCGGCCTCGCGGGCCGCGACAGGCGGCGCGATCTGCCCTATGCTGGGCGCAGGCGAAACGCGGGGGAGGCGGGACGATGCGGCGGATCGTGGCGGCACTGGCGGGGCTGGCCTTGACGGCGGGGCTCGCGCTGACGGCGGGGGCGGCGCTGGCCGAGACGAAGACGTTCCGCCTGTCCAACCCGTTCCCCTTCCCGCTCCAGATCCGCATCCTCGGCGATGCGCCGCAGTTCCCGCAGGTCATGACGATGCCCGGAGCGCCCGCCTCCCCTCCGCCGATCCCCTACCCCAGCACCAACATGCGGGTGCAGCTGAAGATGCCGAACGGCCAGTGGTCGCCGACGCAGGTGCTGCCCTGGCGGTCGGGCAAGATCACCCTGCCCAAGCTGTTCTAGGAGCCTTAGACCCCGCGCATGCACTCGGCGCAGCGCGGGATCGAAGGGTCGGCCGATAGGCGGGCGGGGGCGATGGGCTCGCCGCAATCGGTGCAGTAGCCATACTCCCCGGCGGCGATCCGCGCGAGCGCGGCGGCGATCCGCTGCCGCTCGGCGCCCCGGCGGCGCGCGGTGGCCTGCGCCATGGCCTGCTGCTGCAGCGCATCCATCCGCGACAGCCGCCCGACCGACGACTGGTCGAGCGCCACCACCGCCTGCGCCTCCGCCCCGGCCGCATCCTCGGCATCGAGCGCGGCGAGGCGCGCGAGAAGGCGGGGGCGGGGGTCGTCGGCATCGGTCATGGGCGCGAGCCTAGCGGAGGCGGGCCGGTGTGGGAAGGCGGGCGAGTAGCGGCGGGGTGAACCCCGCCATATGCGGCGGGCATCACATCTGCCAAGGCCGGGGCGAGCGGGAAAATCAAAGGGGCCGGTGGACCTTTTCACCCGCTCGAAGCGCAACGGTTGGGGGCTACCGCCGGATCAGGAACACCAGAGGCCAGCGCCTGCTCCGGCGGGCGGGAAGCCCTAGGCTCCGCATGGTCCAAGGTCAG
>CAZOHN010000258.1:0-4743 GCA_964579325.1 uncultured Rhodobacterales bacterium | reverse complement strand
CGATCTTGTCGGCCAGCGTCATCGCCTCGACCTGATCGTGGGTGACGTAGATCATCGTCGCGCCGATCTCCTTGTGGAGGCGGGCGATCTCGACCCGCATCTCGACGCGCAGCTCGGCGTCGAGGTTCGACAAAGGCTCGTCGAACAGGAACACTTCCGGCCCGCGCACGATGGCCCGGCCGATGGCGACACGCTGCCGCTGGCCGCCGGACAGGGCCTTTGGCTTGCGCGCGAGCAGTTCGTCGAGTTTCAGGATTCGCGCGGCCTCGGCAACCTTTCGCTCGATCTCCGCCTTCGGGTGGCCGGTCATCTTCAGGCCGAAGCCCATGTTCTCGGCCACCGTCATGTGCGGATAGAGCGCGTAGGTCTGGAACACCATCGCCACGCCCCGCTCTGACGGATCGGCCGCGGTCACATCGCGCGCCCCGATGCGGATCGTCCCGCCGCTCGTCGCCTCGAGGCCCGCGACCATGCGCAGAAGCGTGGACTTGCCGCATCCCGAAGGCCCGACGAAGACGCAGAACTCGCCGTGCGCGATCTCGAGGTCCACACCGTGGATCACCTTGACGTCGCCGAACTGCTTGACGACCCGGTTCAGCGTCACTCCCGACATGTCATTCCCCCGCCTGCCTGATCTGTTCCGGGAACCGCCAGCTTTCCGCCTCGGCCGCGATGGCCTGCGCGGCGGCCCGGATGCGCGGCGCGTAGCGTTCGAGCGCGGCAAGCGAGGTCCGCGCGGTGGAACTGGTGACGCTGAGCGCGCCGAGGACCCGTCCCGATCCGGTCAGGATCGGCAGGGCGATGCAGATGATGCCCGGCTCGTGCTCCTCGCGGTCGAAGGCATGGCCGCGGGCGCGGATCGCGTCGAGCTCGGCACGCAGCGCCGCCTCGGACGTCAACGTGCCGGGCGTGAAGCGGTGGAACGATTGCTGCGGCACGATTCGCGCCAGTTCGTCGTCCGGCAGGAACGCCAGCATCGCCTTGCCGACGCCGGTGCAATAGGCAGGCCCCACCTTGCCGGCCTGGCTGAACATCTCGATGGGCTGCCGCGCATTGCGCTTGTCGACGTAAAGGACCTGGGCATGGTCGAGCTGTGCGAGGTGCACCGTCTCGCCCACGTCTCGGCTGAGGGCATCCACATGCGGCCGCGCGATCGGGGCGAGCGAGGATTGCTTCCAGGCCGCGTGCGCCAGCCGCACCAGGCGGACACCTAGCGCATATGTGCCCCGGTCGGGATCGTGCGACAGCATCCCCTGGTGGGTCAGCGTCTGGACGAAACGGTAGAGCGTGGCCTTGGGGAACGGGCTGTCCTCGAGCAGTTCGGAAAACCGCACCGGCCGCCCGAAGGCAGCCACCTGGTCCAGCACCTCGAGCGCCTTGCCCACGGTGCCGTCTCCCTCGCGGCCAGCGGCCATCGTCCCTCCCTCTCCTGCCTGCCCCGTTCGGGGGTCTCGGGTTTGCTGTTGACAACCATAGGCGAGTCGCCGTTATGATTTCAATATCCAAAACCGAGTTTCGAATAATGAAACTCACTTCGACACACCGATCCAGGGAGGATTGCATGTTCCATCTGACCCGGCGCAGCGCGCTCGCGCTGTCCGTTGCCCTTCTTGCCGCGACCTCGGCCCAGGCCCAGCAGCGCATCCTGAAGTACAACGCCGACTATGACCCGATCCCGCTTGCCGCGATGGAAGCGCTGATCGCCGACTTCGAGGCCGCGAACCCCGACATCGACGTGCAGCTGAACAACTTCGACCACGAAGGCTACAAGACGGCGATCCGCAACTTCCTCACCGCCGACGCCCCCGACCTCGCCAACTGGTATGCCGGCAATCGCATGGCCCCCTTCGTCGAGGCCGGGCAGTTCATGGACGTCACCGACGTCTGGGAGCAGAACGGCCTGAACGAGGCGCTGGGGTCGGCCGCCGCCTCGATGACGATCGACGGCAAGAAGTGGGGCGTGCCCTACACCTATTACCAGTGGGGCATCTACTATAACCGCGACGCCTATGCCGCCGCGGGGGTGGAACTTCCTGGCGAAGGTGGCGTGACCTGGGACCAGTTCGTCCAGAACTGCGAAAAGTTCGCCGCCGCCGGCATCGATTGCCTGACCACCGGCACCAAGGCGCTCTGGCCCGGAGCGGGCATCTTCGACTACATGTCGCTGCGCACCAACGGCTACGAGTGGCACATGCAGCTCACCGCCGGCGAGATCCCGTGGACCGACCAGAAGGTGCGCGAAGTCTTCGCGGAATGGGCCAAGATCCAGCCCTACACAACGAAGAACCACGCCGCGATCGACTGGCAGGACGCCGCCGCGCTTCTGGTGCAGGGCAAGGCCGCGCACTACGTGATGGGCAACTTCGCTGTGGGCGTCTTCAAGGAAGGCGGCATGACGGACGACACCCTCGGCTTCATGGTGTTCCCGGAGATAACCCCCGGCATCCCGCGCGCCGAGGAAGCGCCCACCGATACGGTCCATATCCCGGCAGGTGCCCAGAACGTCGAGGACGCCAAGAAGTTCCTCGCCTTCGTGGCCTCGGCGGAGGCCCAGACCAAGCTGAACGCGGCCATCGGCCAACTGCCCACCAACAAGAACTCGACGGTGGCATCGGACGATCCGTTCATCTCGGCGGGCTTCGCCTCGCTCTCCTCGGCCTACGCGCTGGCGCAATTCTTCGACCGTGACGCGCCCGCCGAGATGGCCAAGGCAGGCATGGAGGGCTTCCAGCGCTTCATGGATCGCCCGGGTGACCTGGATGACATTCTGAACAGGCTCGAACAGGTTCGCGCCCGCGTCTACAAGTGATCCCAAGGTCGGGCGCGGCTATGGCCGCGCCCGACCTCCCCTCTCTCCGCGCCTGACCGCGAGGCCCCGATGTCCGCCTACTGGAAAGCGAACCAGCGCCGCCTCGCGCCGTGGCTCTTCCTCGCCCCCGGTCTGGCGATGTTCATCCTCTACGTGATCTGGCCCATCGGCGAGAGCATGCTTCTGTCGCTCTATGACTGGAACGGGCTCTACAACGCGCAGGGCGAGTTCACCGGCACATGGGTCGGCCTCGACAACTACCGGGAACTCACGACCGATCCCGACTTCGAGACCTCGCTGAAGAACAACGTCATCTGGCTCGCGCTCTACATGCTGTCGGTGCCCGCCGGGCTGATGATCGCGATCTTTCTGAACCAGACCGTCCGCGGCATCCGCATCTACAAGTCGCTGTTCTTCTTTCCCTTCGTGATCTCCCAGGTCGTCGTCGGCCTCATGTTCTCGTGGTTCTACGCCCCGAACTTCGGGCTGTTCTACAAGCTGATCGAGTGGCTCACCGGCGAAGGCGTGGCAATCCTCGCCGACCCCGACCTCGTGACCTACGGCATCATCGCCGCCGGTCTCTGGCCGCAGATCGCCTACGTGATGATCCTCTACCTCACCGGCCTCAACAACGTCGCCCCCGACCAGGTCGAGGCGGCGCGTCTCGACGGCGCGAAGGGCTGGCGGATGCTGTGGTACGTGATCCTGCCGCAGTTGAAACCGGCCACCTTCATCGCCGTCGTCGTCACCGTGATCGGCGCACTGCGGTCCTTCGACCTCGTCTCGATCATGACAGACGGCGGTCCCTACGGCTCCTCGCGGGTCCTCAGCTTCTACATGTACGAGCAGGCACTGTCGGAATACGGCTTCCGCATGGGCTATGGCGCGGCCATCGCGGTCGTCCTCTTCGCCATCATGATGGTCTTCATCTCGGGCTTCATCTGGAAGATGTGGCGCGACGAGACGGAGCGCTGACCCGATGTTCCCCCGTCCCATCCAGCAGACCTCCCCCGCGACGCAGACGCTCTACAAGATTGCGCTGCCGGTCGCGCTGATCCTGTGGCTCCTGCCGCTCCTCGGCGTGGCGATGACCTCGGTCCGCCCCGCGTCCGACCTCGCGCAGGGCAACTACTTCGGCTGGCCCTCGGCGCTCGCCTTCGGAAACTACGTCGAAATCTTCACCAAGTCGCCCATCGGTCAGTACATGCTGAACTCGCT
Organism: uncultured Rhodobacterales bacterium; assembly: GCA_964579325.1. Lineage (GTDB taxonomy): Bacteria > Pseudomonadota > Alphaproteobacteria > Rhodobacterales > Rhodobacteraceae > CAZOHN01. The sequence continues at coordinate 716 of CAZOHN010000258.1, read as the reverse complement.
CAAGGTGACGATCCCCACCGTCATCGGTGCGCTTGCGCTCTCGTGCATGACCGGCTTCGCTCTGGCGGTCTACAAGTTCCGCTCGAACCTTCTGGTGTTCTTCCTGTTCGTCGCGGGCAACTTCGTGCCGTTCCAGATCCTGATGGTTCCGGTCCGCGACCTCACGCTGAACCTCGGAATGTACAACACCTGGTACGGGCTCGCGCTGTTCCACATCGCGTTCCAGACCGGCTTCTGCACCCTCTTCATGCGCAACTTCATCAAGGCGCTGCCCTTCGAGCTGATCGAGGCCGCCCGCGTCGAGGGCGTGGCCGAATGGCGGATCTTCTGGTTCATCGTGCTGCCGCTGATGCGGCCCGCGATCGCGGCACTCTCGGTCCTGATCTTCACCTTCATCTGGAACGATTTCTTCTGGGCGACCGTGCTCACCACCTCGCCCAGCACCCAGCCGATCACCGCGGGACTGTCGTCGCTCAACGGCCAGTGGATCGCCCAGTGGCATCTCGTGTCGGCGGGCTCCATCGTCGCCGCGATGCCGCCTGTCCTGATGTTCTTCATGATGCAGAAGCACTTCATCGCGGGACTTACGCTCGGGGCGGTGAAGTGAACACCTGGCGGATCGACACCGGCACGCAGACGCTGGCGCTGGCGTCGGACGGTGGGGTGCCGGAAGTTGTCCACTGGGGCGCTGCCCTGCCCCCGGACGAAGACCTCGC
>CAZOHN010000257.1:0-4756 GCA_964579325.1 uncultured Rhodobacterales bacterium | reverse complement strand
ACGCCGACGAAGCCCGCGAGGGTGAGCCAGGGGCCGCTGCCGTGCATCCACAGGACCGCCCCGAAGAGCATCAGGAAGGCGCTGACGGCCGCCACGAAGGGCCAGATCGACGGCGAGATGATATGGTAGTCGTGGTCTTTCGCGTGGGCCATGCGCGGGTCTCCCGTGGCGGTCACTAGTTGGTCGTCGCCTCCACCGGCACGGCTAGGGCCGCGGTCTCCGGCAGGTCGATCGTGTGGAAGGTGTAGGACAAGGTGATGGTGCGGACGAAACGGCCCTCGGCATCGGTGACGATCTCGGGGTCGACGAAGAAGGTCACCGGCATCTCGATGCGCTCGCCCGGGGCGAGCACCTGCTCCTCGAAGCAGAAGCAGTCGATCTTGGTGAAGTAGCCGCCCGCCGCGAAGGGGGTGACGTTGTAGCTGGCCGAACCCGCAACGGCGCGGTCGGTGGGGTTGTGGGCCTCGTAGAAGGCCAGCCCCACCTCACCGATGCGCACGGTCATCTCGCGCTGCATCGGGCGGAACTGCCAGGGCATGTCGCGGGCGAGCGAAGCATCGAAGCGGACGGTGACGGTCTGATCGAGGATCTCGCCCGTCGCGCTGTCGGCGCGCAAGGTCGTCCCGCCGTAGCCGGTGACGCGGCAGAAGAGATCATAGAGCGGCACCGCGGCCCAGCCGAGCGAGCCCATGAAGAGCACGACGCCCACGGTCTGCACGAGGGTCTGGCGGGTATCCGAGAGGGCGCGATACCAGCGGATCACGGCTGCGCCTCCGCTGCGGGCAGCATCGAGGCGCGCGGCTGGTGGTCGTAGGCCTGCACCATGCCGCCGTTGAGGATCTTGACGACGGTGATCCCGAAGATGACCGCTGCGAAGCCAAGAAGCGCAAGCGCGACGCCAGCGTTGCGGCCGAACCGGCGGGTGTGCAGTTCGTGATCCTTGCCGAAGGCCATCAGATCAGTCCTCCGAGAACGTGGTCGGCCAGAAGCGCGCCGAAGTGCAGGAACAGGTATAGAAGCGAAAGCCTGAAGAAGCGCTTTTCGACAACGTAGCCATCGGCTTCGGCCGTGGCCTCGTCGCGCCGCCAGATGCGCCACGCGCCGAGCAGGAAGGCGGCATTGAGCGTAACCGCAGCCGCGATGTAGACCGGTCCGCCGAGCGAGGTGAAGCCCGCGCCGATGGCGAAGGCCGCCAGGATGACCGTGTAGGCGAGGATATGCGCCCGCGTCGCCTTGCGGCCGTGGGTCACGGTCAGCATCGGCACCCCCGCCTTGTGGTAATCCTCCTTCATGAAAAGAGCCAGCGCCCAGAAGTGCGGCGGCGTCCAGAGGAAGATCAGCGCGAACATCAGCCAGGCCTCGAGGCTGAAGCTGCCGGTAGCAGCGACCCAGCCGATCACCGGCGGGAAGGCTCCGGCCGCGCCGCCGATGACGATGTTCTGTGGCGTCGAGCGCTTGAGCCACATCGTGTAGACGACGGCGTAGAACAGGATGGTGAAGGCAAGAAGGCCGGCTGCCGTCCAGTTGGCCGCGAGGCCGAGCATGACGACCGAGAGGCCCGACAGGCCGACGCCGAAGCCCATCGCCTCGCCCGGCGTCACCTTGCCCGCGGGCACAGGGCGGCGCGCGGTGCGACGCATCACGGCGTCGATGTCGGCGTCCCACCACATGTTGAGCGCACCCGAGGCCCCCGCGCCAAGCGCGATGAACAGGATCGTCGCGAAGGCGAGGACCGGGTGGACCTGAACCGGCGCCACGAGAAGCCCGACCAGCGCGGTGAAGACGACAAGCGACATCACGCGTGGCTTGAGCAGAAGCACGTAATCCCCGAACCCCGCCTCGTGCGGGGGCCGGGTCACGTGGATGTCGGCGCTGAGGTCTGTCATCTGGGCTCTCCGAAGGGCGGGGCGTTGGCCACCCCGCCGGCCGTAGTTACTCGGCCGCCGCGATGGCGAAGGGTGCCGGCGTGCCGGCATAGGCCTCGATCGCGCCTTCCAGCCAGATGTCGAAGTCTTCGGGCGTGACGGCCACGACCGTGATCGGCATGTAGGCGTGGTCCTTGCCGCAAAGCTCGGAACACTGGCCGAAGTAGACGCCCTCCATGCCGGGATCGACCTCGAACCAGGCCTCGGCGAGTCGTCCGGGCACCGCGTCCTGCTTCACCCCGAAGGCCGGCACGGTCCAGGAGTGGATGACGTCGGAGGCGGTGATCTGGACGAGGATCTTCTTGCCGGTGGGCACCACAACAGGTGCATCGGTGGCGAGAAGGAACTGCTCGCGGCTGTAGCCCGCCGCCTCGAGATCGGCGACCGTCTGGTCGTTCAGCACATTGTCGCCGTAGCCGATCATGAAGGCCGTGAAGTTGATGCCGTGGTCGGGATAGTCGTAGGTCCAGTTCCACTGATTGCCGGTGACCTTGATCACGAGGTCGGGCTGGTCGGGCATGATCTGCTGCTTGAACAGTACCGGAAGGGAGAAGGCGCCGATGAAGATCAGGATCACCACCGGGATGAGCGTCCAGGCGACCTCGATCGGCGAGTTGTGCGTGAAGGTCGCCGGCTTGGGATTGGCGCGGTGGTTGTAGCGCAGCACGACCATGACAAGCAGTGCCAGGACGAAGATGCAGATCACCGTGATGATCACGAGCAGGAAGTTGTCGAGCCAGGTCAGGTCGGCCTTAAGTTCGGTGGCCGAGGGCTGGAAGTTGATGCCCGAGGGCAGCGGCTGGCCGATCACCGGCAGGTTTTCGGGCAGAGTCTGGGCGGTCGCAGCCGTGGCCGCAAAGGCAGCGGCGAGTGCGCCGGACATCCAGGAGAGAAGTCGCATCGTGGTTCCCTATTCTTCTGACCCGGCCCTGCCCTGCCGACGGACGCCGGCGCAGCGGACCGGCCGACCGCAGCCCCGCGGAGGGGCGGAATCCCGTTGTATCCCGCTCCGCTAAGACCATATTGCTCGCCACAGGACAAGCGGAACCGTTGCGGCAAACGGACGCTTTATTGACCTGGATCAAGCCGAGCAAGCCGGAGGTTTCCCGATGCCAGCCGAGTCATTCCGCCCCTTCGAGACGCATCTGGACGAGGCGCGCGCGCTTGCCGTGCTGCGCGCGGCGACAGAAGGCGCCGACGATGGCGAACTGTTCCTGGAGCGGCGCCGGGCCGAGGTGATGGCCTTTGACGACGGCCGGCTCAAGACCGCAAGCTACGACGCCGCCGAAGGTTTCGGACTGCGCGCGGTGCGCGGCGAGACCGCGGGCTATGCCCATTCTACCGAGATTTCCGAGCGCGCGCTGATCCGCGCCGCCGAGACCGCGCGGCTCGCGGTGGGCGATGGCGGCGGCACGCTCGCGCTGCCGCCGCGCGCCACCAACCTGCGGCTCTATACCGATTCCGATCCCATTGCCGGCGTGGCCTTCGCCGCCAAGCTCGACACTCTCAAGGAGATCGACGCCTTCGCGCGCGTGCTCGACCGACGGGTCGTGCAGGTCTCGGCCTCGATTTCCGCTTCGCACCAGGAGGTAGACATCCTTCGGCCCGAGGGTCTGCACATCTCGGACATCCGGCCGATGGCGCAGCTTCGGGTGAGCGTCATCGTCGAGGAAGGCGGCCGGCGCGAGCAGGGAAGCGCGGCGACGGGCGGGCGCCATGGTCTGGAGGGGCTGATGGAGCCCACGCGCTGGCAGGACCTGATTCGCGAGGCGATGCGGATCGCGGTGGTGAACCTTGGCGCAGAGGCGGCGCCGGCAGGTGTGATGGATGTGGTTCTGGGGCCGGGCTGGCCGGGGATCTTGCTGCACGAGGCGGTGGGTCACGGGCTCGAGGGCGACTTCAACCGCAAGTCCACCTCGGCCTTCGCCGGGCTGATGGGACAGCGGATCGCGGCGCCGGGCGTGACGGTGCTGGATGACGGCACGATCCCCGACCGGCGCGGGTCGATCACGGTGGACGACGAGGGCACGCCCTCGGGCCGGAACGTGCTGATCGAGGACGGCATCCTCGTGGGTTTCATGCAGGACCGCCAGAACGCGCGATTGATGGGCGTGGCGCCCACCGGAAACGGCCGGCGCGAGAGCTACGCACACATCCCGATGCCGCGGATGACCAACACGTACATGCTCGGCGGCACCGACGATCCGAAGGACATCGTCGCAGGACTGAAGGACGGCATCTGGGCGGTGGGGTTCGGCGGCGGGCAGGTGGACATCACCAACGGAAAGTTCGTATTCTCCTGCACCGAGGCCTATCGCGTGAAGAACGGCAAGGTCGGCGCGGCGATCAATGGCGCGACGCTGATCGGCGATGGCGCGACCGCGCTGCGACAGATAAGGGCGATCGGCAACGACATGGCGCTCGATCCCGGGATCGGCACCTGCGGCAAGCAGGGCCAGTGGGTTCCGGTGGGCGTGGGCCAGCCGTCGCTGATGATCGGCGGTTTGACGGTGGGCGGTTCGGCGGCCTGAGCCAGGTCCGAACTGCAGACGCGCTCGAACCGGGCGGGGTGAGGTCCGGGCTCCGGTCCGCGCCCCCCCGTCCGCGCCCGGTCAAGGATGAAGCGGCGGCGCGCCAAAAAAGTTCTTCGAATCGAATTGTCGTTTACCCGGCATTAACGGACGTACTGTTAATCGTTTGCCTGTGATCAGACGGAGCTTGCGGGACCAAGGATTGTTTTCTTCCCCACCCCCCCTCGCACCACCCACCACGGAAGAAGATGCTCTCCTGCAGCTTCGTCTGATCCGCTCCCCCCGCGTCGGCATCGTGAC
>CAZOHN010000256.1:0-4768 GCA_964579325.1 uncultured Rhodobacterales bacterium | reverse complement strand
AAGCACCAGCATCGCCGATCCGCCCCAACTCACCAGCGGCAGCGGCACCCCCACGACCGGGGCGAGGCCCATCACCATCGCCATGTTGAGCGCGAAGGCGAGGAACAGCGAAAAGGCGATCCCGATGGTCAGGAGCGAGGCGAAGCGATCCTTGTTCGACAGCGCCGAGGCGAGGCAGAAGCCCAGGATCAGCCCGTAGAGAACGAGGAGCGAGAAGGCGCCCACGAAGCCGAATTCCTCGGCCAGTGTATTGAAGATGAAGTCGGTGTGCTTCTCGGGAAGGAAGTTGAGCCGCGACTGGGTGCCCTGCATGAAGCCCTTGCCGGTCCAGCCGCCCGATCCCAGCGCGATCTGGGCCTGGATGATGTTGTAGCCCGCGCCGAGCGGGTCCTTGGTCGGGTCGAGGAAGGTGTCGATGCGGGTGTACTGGTAGTCGTGCAGCAACTGCCAGTCGGTGCCCCGCGACGCGAACACCGCCGTCACGATCCCGCCCCCCGCGGCGAACACGGCGGCGAAATACCAGATGCTGACGCCCGCGGCGAACAGGACCGCCGCGCCGCCCGCCATGATCAGGAGCGTCGTGCCGAGGTTCGGCTGGATGAAGATCAGGAACGCCGGCAACAGGATCAGCGCCACGGGGATCAGGACGTAGACCGGGCGCGAGACCTTCTTGACGTCAAGCCAGTCATAGTAGGCCGCGAGGATCATCACGAGAGTGATCTTGGTCAGTTCGGAGGGCTGGAGCGTGATGAACCCGAGGTTGATCCACCTCTGCGCGCCCATGCCGACATGGCCGAAGAACTCGACCCACAGCAGCAGCAGGATCGAGACGGCGTAGGCCAGCACCGCCATGTTGCGCCAGAACCAGATCGGCACCATCGCCACGACGAACATCAGCGCCAGCCCCAGCGCGAAGCGCTTCATCTGCGGCTCGGCCCAGCGGGAGATGTCTCCGCCCGCGACCGACCAGAGCATGAGGAACCCCACACCCGCGACGGCCGTCAGCAGGACGACAAGCGCCCAGTTCAGATGGAGCACCTTGGCCGGCCCGGCGGGGACCGTCTTGACGGCATACTCGAGGTAACTCATGCCCGGCTCGCCCCTGGCGCGGTGCCCTGCGGCGCTGCCAGCGGCAGGGTCTCCTGCATCGTCCGGATCCTGCCGCGCTGGCTTTCGGGATAGGCCGCGAGGGGCGGCAGGCCACCGTAGAGGGCCTGCAGGATCGCGTCGCGCGCGATCGGTGCCGCCGCGGTCGAGCCGCCGCCGCCGTGCTCCACAACGACCGAGACGGCGAAGCGCGGGGCCTGCGCGGGGGCATAGCCCACGAACAGCGCATGGTCGCGCCGGTTCCACGGCAACTGGTCGTTGCGGGTCACGCCACGGGCGCGTTCGGCGGCCGTGATGTTGCGCACCTGGCTCGTGCCGGTCTTGCCGGCGAACCGCGCCTCCTCGGCGACCACGCGGCTACTGCCTGCCGTGCCGCGGTTGTCGTTCATGACCCCGTCCATCGCATTGCGGACCAGCCGCAGATGCTCAGGGTTCAGGCCGAGGTCGGGGTAGTCGGGCGTCGGTTGCTCGATGCCGTTGACCGACTTCACCAGCCGAGGCAGGACCGCCTTGCCCGTCGCGAGCCGCGCCGTCATGACAGCAAGCTGCAGGGGCGTCGCCAGAACATATCCCTGGCCGATGGACGAATTGAGCGAGTCGCCTGGACGCCAGGTCTCGCCGCGCCGCTCGGACTTCCAGGCGACCGAGGGCACCAGTCCCTCGGCAATGCCCGACAGCGGCAGGTCATAGCGCTGCCCGAGTCCAAGCCGCCGTGCCATGTCGGCGATGCGGTCGATGCCAATGCGCTGGGCCATTTCGTAGTAGTAGACGTCGCAGCTCTCGACGAGGCTCTTGTGGAGGTCCACCCGCCCATGGCCACCCCGCGACCAGCAGTGGAACCGCCGCCCGCCCAGCTCGCGAAACCCCCCGCAATGCACCGTCTCGCCCGATGACACCAACCCGGCTTCGAGCGCCGCGAGGGCTGTCACCATCTTGAAGGTCGAGCCGGGCGGATATGCTCCCTGCACCGTCTTGTCGGCAAGCGGGCGGTGGTCGTTTTCGGTCAGGCCAGCGTATTCGCGGCTCGAGATGCCCCGGACGAACAGGTTGGGGTCGAAGGCCGGCGCCGAGGCGATGGCGTGGATGTCCCCGGTGTCGACGTCGAGGACGATCGTCGCTGCACTTTCCTCTCCCATCCGGGCCATCACGAAGTTCTGCAGCCGCCAGTCGATGGTCAACTGGAGGTCGGCGCCCGGGTCGCCCTCCTGCCGCTCGAGCTCGCGCATCACGCGGCCGGCGGCATTCACCTCGATCCGCCGGGTGCCGGCCTTGCCGCGCAGCAGGTGTTCCAGCCGCCCCTCGACCCCGATCTTGCCGATCTGGAAGCGCGGGATCTGCAGGAGCGGGTCGGGGTCGTCCAGCCGCTGCAGGTCGTAGTCGCTTACCGGGCCGACGTAGCCCAGCACATGGGCGAAGTCCTGCCCCATCGGATAGGCGCGGCTCAGGCCGACCTCGGGCGAGACTCCGGGCAATGCGGGGGCGTTCACGGCGACGGCCGACAGCGCCTCCCAACTTACCCGGTCGGCGATCGTGACCGGGACAAAGGGGCTGCGCCGCTCCATCTCGCGCAGCGCGCGCTCCAGCTCGGTCTCGTCCAGCGCCACGACCTGCCGCAGCTTCTCGATCACCGCCGGGACGTCGCGTGCATCCTCGCGCACCATGACGATCCGGTAGTTCTGTTCGTTGCCGCCGAGCAGGGTGCCGTTGCGGTCGAAGATCTGGCCGCGCGTGGGCGGGATGAGACGGATGCTGATCCGGTTCTCCTCCGCGAGCAGCTTGAACTCCTCGGCCTGCTCGCCCTGCATGTAGCGCATCCGCAAGCCCAGGACGGCAATCCCCGCGAGCATCGTTCCGCCCAGCAACACGCCCCTCCGCGAGATCATGCGCGCGCTTTCCTCGGTGTCTTTCGCTGAGCGCCTCACAGCCGCCTCCCCAGGGCATCGACCTCGCCCGTTGCCGCGCGCCTCAGGCCGAGACCGAGCCAGAGGGCCGCCACGATGAACGGATAGGTGAGAAGTGTGACCAGGATGTGCGAAAGCGCAACCCCGAGGTCCGCGCGTGGCACGAGGAAAATGGTGAGGATCACCGCCTCGGTCAGGGTGGCCGCCACAAGGATGCCTGCGACCATCGCCCATTCCAGGGGGAAGGGCAGTTCACGCGCCAGCCCCTCGCGCGACCGCAGGAACTCGGCGGCAAGGACCACGAGGAAAGTCCAGAGGCCGGGAGGCCGAAGGAACAACAGGTCGCAGGTCAGGAAGACCCCCGCGATCAGCAGCGGCGGCAGGTGGTCGGGCCGGCGCAGGACCCAGGCGAAGGTCAGGCACAGCAGGATGTCCGGGGCCAGCACACGGCCCGCCGTCGTGTCGAGAGGCAGGAGCCGGACGAACACGATCAGCGCGGCGATCCCGAGGTAGAGGAGCCGTCCGAGCCAGAGACGCAGCGTGACGGGGTCAACCATCGCCACCTCCCTCGACATCCGCGACCGGCTCCGGTGCCGGCAGATCAGGGCCGAACGGCACCGGCGGGCGCAACAGGCCGCCCGGATCGAGGATCGGCTCGGCCGGCCGCGACCGCAGGACCCGCAGGAAGTCGAGCCGCTCATAGTCGGCCGCTAGGCGCACGCGCAGACGTCGATCGGGCCCCTGCGCGACCTGCCCGACGAGGAGGCCGGCGGGGAACATGCCGCCGTCACCGGAACTGACCACACGGTCTCCGGGCCGAACGAGGTCCGGGGTCTCGATGAAGTCGATGGGGGGCATCCCCGAGTTGTCGCCGGCAAGCAGCGCCCGCTGCCCGGAAGGCTGGATCGTCACCGGTATGCGGCTGTTGCTGTCGGTGAGCAGGATCACCCGGCTGGTCGCCTGACCGACCCCGGAGATGCGGCCCACGAGGCCAAGCCCGTCCATCGTTGCCCAGCCGTCCTGAATGCCGTCGCGGGCGCCGACGTTCAGGATCACCGATTGCCGGAACGGCGATCCGGTGTCGGCCTGCACCACGCCCGTCACGAAGGTGAGCTGCGGGTCGAGCCGGACCTGGTTGAGGTCGAGCAGCCGGGCGTTCTTCTGTTCGAGCTGGAGCGCCGCCTCGCGCCAGGCGCGCATCTGCTGCAACTCGCGGCGCAGCTCCTGGTTCTGTTCGTAGAGGCTCGTATAGCTCTGGAAGCCTTCGACCATCTCCACGAACCAGGTCACCGGCGTCATGGCCCATTCGAGGTTCGGAACCACCACATCGACGAGCTGCGCACGGAAACGCTCTACCCGCGGACTGTCGATGCGCCAGAGCAGGAACAAGCCTGCCAGGAAAACAAGCAGCCCACCGATCAGGATGCGCCGGATCGGGCGGATATAGTCGTCTTCATCGCGGTCGCGGGCCATTTGGGGCCTCCGGCCGGGCTCAGCTGTCGTAATCGATCACGTGCCGAAGCTGCTTTTCGTACTCAAGCGCCTTTCCGGTGCCGAGCGCCACACAATTGAGTGACTCGTCTGCGACCGAGATCGCAAGGCCGGTCTGCTCGCGCAGCGCGAGGTCGAGCTCTCCCAGCAGCGCGCCGCCCCCGGTGAGCATGACGCCCCGGTCCACGATGTCGGCGGCGAGGTCGGGCGGCGTGGCTTCCAGCGCCTGCATCACCGCGTCGCAGATCTGCTGCACGGGTTCGGCCAGC
>CAZOHN010000255.1:3400-4793 GCA_964579325.1 uncultured Rhodobacterales bacterium | reverse complement strand
GTGGTGTTCGACTGGCTGAAGGTGAACGCCGCGCCGCTTTTCGACGCCGTGGCAGAGGCGCTCGAGGCGTTGGTCGACGGGATCCTGTGGCTGCTCGTGACCCCGCACCCGCTTGTCGTGATCGCCGCCTTCGTGGCGCTGACCTGGGTGTTGCAGCGCTCATGGAAGACCTGCCTACTCGTGCTTCTCGGCTTCCTCTTCATCCTCAACCAGGGCTACTGGAAGCCCACGATGGAGAGCCTGACCCTCGTCCTCTCGGCCTGCGTGGTCTGCATGGGCATCGGCGTCCCCATCGGCATCGCCGCCGCGCACCGGCCGCGCCTCTACCGCGCGATGGTGCCGGTCCTCGACCTGATGCAGACGCTGCCCACCTTCGTCTACCTGATCCCGGCCATCGTGTTCTTCGGCCTCGGCATGGTGCCGGGCCTCATCGCGACCGTGATCTTCGTCCTCCCCGCGCCGATCCGCCTTACCCAGCTTGGCATCTCCTCAACGCCCACCGCGCTCCTCGAAGCCGCCACAGCCTTCGGTGCCACGCCCAGCCAGCGGCTCTGGAAGGTCGAACTGCCCTCCGCGCTGCCGCAGATCATGGTGGGCCTCAACCAGACCATCATGCTCTCGCTCTCGATGGTCGTCATCGCGGCCCTCGTCGGGGCCGACGGCCTCGGCAAGCCGGTCATGCAGGCCCTCAGCCGCGTCAACACGGCCCTCGGTTTCGAGTCGGGCTTCATCATCGTCGTGGTGGCGATCATCCTCGACCGGATGCTGCGGGTAACGCGCAAATGAACCGGACCGTCGCCCCGCAGGACACCAAGGGCCTCGCGGTTCGTTTCGACAACGTCTCGATCGTCTTCGGCGACCACCCCGAAAAGGCGCTGCCGCTGATGGACCAGGGGCTCAGCCGGGGCGAGATCCAGCAGACAACGTCGCAGGTGCTGGGCGTCCACGACTGCTCGCTCGATGTAGCGGAAGGGGAAATCCTCGTCCTGATGGGCCTTTCGGGCTCGGGCAAATCCACGCTCCTGCGCGCGGTCAACGGCCTCAACCCGGTCTGCCGCGGCGCGGTTCACGTCTGCGACGGCAACGTCCTCGTCGATGTCACCCACGCCGACCCCGCAACGCTGCGCCGAATCCGGCTCAAGCGGGTGGCGATGGTGTTCCAGCAGTTCGGCCTCCTTCCCTGGCGCACGGTGCGCGAGAACGTCGGGCTGGGGCTGGAACTGGGCGGCATGTCCAAGGCCGAGCGGCGCGAGCGTGTGGATGCGCAGCTGGAGCTTGTGAACCTCACCCAATGGGCCGAGCGCCGGGTGGGCGAATTGTCGGGGGGCATGCAGCAGCGTGTCGGCCTTGCCCGCGCCTTCGCGACCGAAGCACCGATCCTCTTGATGGACGA
>CAZOHN010000255.1:0-3390 GCA_964579325.1 uncultured Rhodobacterales bacterium | reverse complement strand
GCTCGACCCCTTGATCCGCGCCAAGCTGCAGGACGAGCTTCTCGACCTTCAGTCCGCCCTCAAGCGCTCGATCGTCTTCGTCAGCCACGACCTCGACGAGGCGTTCAAGCTGGGAAACCGCATCGCGCTGATGGAGGGGGGGCGGATCGTGCAGTGCGGCACCGCGCGCGAGATCATCGCGAACCCGGTGAACGACTACGTGCAGGACTTCGTGGCCCACATGAACCCGCTGGGCGTTCTCACCGCCCGCGACGCGATGGAACCGGGCGCGGGAGAGGGCGCCACGACCGGGGTGCCGGTCGACGCCGACACGCCGGTCCGCGACGTCATCGCGCGGCTGCGGACCGAGGCGGCGCTTGCGGTGTCGGAGGACGGCCGGGTGATCGGCCGGGTGACCCAGGCCAGCGTGCTGACCCGCCTGCACGACCCCCGCGGCTGAGGTCTGCGCGGGGTCTGCTCAAGCTTGAGCGACGCACTCAACCCATTGATTTTGCTTTACTAAGATTTGAGCTTTAACCAGATTGAAAGGTCTTGAGGCGCGCGCGGAGCCGGGAGCGCGGGGCCGTCTACTCGCAAAGGCGGGCGTGTTCCTGGATCGCGAAGCGGTCGGTCATGCCCGAGATGTAGTCGCAGACCACCCGCGCCACCTCGGCCTCGCTGGCCGCGCGCCCGACGTCACCGTGCCAATCGGGCGGAAGGCGCAGCGGATCGGCCATGAACAGCGGGAAGAGGTCATGCACCATCGCCGTCACCTTGGCCCGCTCCTCCATCACACTCGGCGCCCGGTACATCCGGTGGAACAGGAACCCCCGGATCGCCTTGAGCTCCTGGTAGAGCTTCTTGGAAAACCGGATGACCGTGGTGCCCATTGCGCGGATCTCGTCGGCCGATCTCGGCTGCGCAGCCGTCAGCCGCGCCTCGGCCACCGCGATCACGTCCTCGACCATCGTGCCGAACACCCGCCGCAGCGCCTCGTGCCGGCGCCGCATCGGGTCGAGCCCCGGCCAGCGGCGGTCCACCTCCTCGAAGGCCGGGCCGGTGACGGGCAGGTCCATCAGGTCCGCTTCGGTGAAGAGGCCCGCGCGCAGCCCGTCGTGCAGGTCGTGGTGGTTGTAGGCCACGTCATCGGCGATCGCCGCCACCTGCGCCTCGGCGGAGGCAAAGGTGTGCAGTTCCAGGTCGTGCCGGGAAACATATTCCGCAAGCGTGACAGGCACTTGCCCCTCCACCGGCCCATTGTGCTTGGCGATGCCCTCCAGCGCCTCCCAGGTCAGGTTCAGCCCGTCGAAATCGGCATAGTGCCGTTCCAGCGAGGTGACGATGCGGATCGCCTGCGCGTTGTGGTCGAAGCCGCCGTAGGGCGCCATCAGGACATGGAGCGCATCCTCGCCGGTGTGCCCGAACGGCGGATGGCCGAGGTCATGCGCCAGCGCCACCGCCTCGGCGAGATCGGTGTTCAACCCAAGCTGCCCCGCGATGGTGCGCGCTACCTGCGCCACCTCGATCGTGTGGGTCAGGCGGGTACGGTAATAGTCGCCCTCGTGCTCGACGAAGACCTGCGTCTTGTGCTTGAGCCGCCGGAACGCCGAGGAATGGATGATCCGGTCCCGGTCGCGCTGGAACTCGGACCGGAAGGTGCTGAGCGCCTCGGGATAGAGCCTCCCGCGGCTCTGTCCGGGCTGGCAGGCAAAGGGGGCTGACATGGCGCGACGGGTCCCGGAAATCCTGTTTCCCCAAGGATATAGGTGATCCTGCGCCGCACCGCACCCCCCAAAGGTCGCGGTGTGCGGCGGGCTCTGGCCGATCTCGGGATGGCGTCTTGTTGCCCACTGGCACCCGCCTTATATTGCCTGCGAACGCGTCAGCATCCGAGCCCGCTCGATGGACCTCGCCCTTCCTCCGAAAGTGACCGACCGCGCCTTTGCACGGTTGGCCGAGATCAACGCCACGCAGGACGAGGCCAAGGCGCTTCGCGTCGCGGTGGAAGGCGGGGGCTGCTCGGGCTTCCAGTACGATATCCGGCTCGACGATCCGGCGGATGACGACCTCGTGCTCGAGAAGAACGGCCAGAAGGTCCTGGTGGATCAGGTTTCGCTGCCGTTCCTGACGAATGCCGTCATCGACTTCTCGGAGGAACTGATCGGCGCGCGGTTCGTGATCCAGAACCCGAATGCCACCTCCTCCTGCGGGTGCGGAACAAGCTTTGCGGTCTGACCGGACCTTGCGGCCCGAGGGCCGCGCGCTTCCCCCCGGCGGCGGCTTCGCCGAACGGCTCTTGCGCGAGCTTGGCACGCCGGCGCAGGCGCGCAAGGCATTCTTCTGGGTCGGCGCGGCCGACGGTTCGTTCCTGCCTGTGCCGGCGGAGCCCTTCGTCTTTCCGGTGATGGCCGCCCACGCCCGCCGCGCACCGATGATGGCGGTGGCCATGCTGGCCGGGTGCCTGCTGGGCTGCTTTGCCTTCTACCTTCTCGCGATGGCCGCGGGAGAGGCGATCGTCGAGCCGCTGATGCAGAGCTTCGGAATGGCGAAGTCGTTCGAGCGGCATGTCGCGGACCTGCGCGAGAACGCCTTCCTGACGCTCGCGATCATCGGATTTTCGCCGATACCGCTCAAGATCGGCACCATCGGCGCCGGGGTCGTGGGCGTCGACCCGGCAACCTTTATCGCCGCCATGGCGCTCTCGCGCGGCGCGCGCTACGGCCTGGTGGCGCTTGCCGCGATGGCGGTGGGTCAGCGCGGACACGACTTCTTCGTCCGTCACTTCTGGGGAGTGATGCTGGGGATGCTGGCGCTGGCGGGCGCTTCGGTGCTGGCGTTCGAACAGTTCGGCTTCTGAGCCGCGAGGCCCCTGCCCGATGGCCGATACCTACCTCGCGCTGATCCTCGGCGCCGGCGCGGCCGGCCTCTATGCCGCCGGCGTCGCCGCAAGGGCCGGTCGGGTCCTGGTGATCGACCACGCCGGGGCCCCCGGCGAGAAGATCCGAATCTCGGGCGGCGGGCGGTGCAACTTCACCAACCTTCACAGCTCGCCCGCGCAGTTCCGCTCGGGCAACCGGCACTTCGCCAAGTCGGCACTGGCGCGGCACACGCAGACCGACTTCGTCGCGCTGGTGCAGCGGCACCGGATCGCGTTTCACGAAAAGACGCTGGGGCAACTGTTCTGCGACGGGAAGTCGACGCAGATCGTGCAGATGCTGCTGGAGGAGATGCGGCCCGCCGAGCTGGCGCTGGGGGTGTCTGCGACCGAGATCCGGCGGCTGCCGGAAGGCTTCGCGGTGCGGCTTTCGGACGGGCGCGAGGTGCGGGTGCGGTGCCTGGTGGTGGCGACGGGGGGAAAGTCGATCCCGAAGATGGGGGCGACGGGGTTCGGCTACCGGGTGGCCGAGCAGT
>CAZOHN010000254.1:0-4821 GCA_964579325.1 uncultured Rhodobacterales bacterium | reverse complement strand
TCCTGTGGATGCACGGCAGCGGCCCCTGGCTCACCCTCGCGGGCTTCGTCGGCGTGCTCTACGTCATGTATGCCTGGTGGGCGGAAGTTGTGGCCGAAAGCCACGCGGGCGACCACACGCCGGTGGTGCGGATCGGCCTGCGCTACGGCTTCATCCTCTTCATCATGTCCGAGGTGATGTTCTTCTCGGCCTGGTTCTGGAGCTTCTTCAAGCACGCCATGTACCCGATGGAGGCCTACGCCGGCTCCGAGTACGCGCCGCCGGACTTCTATCATGTGGATGTGCTGCACATTCCGCTGATCAACACGCTGATCCTGCTTCTGTCGGGCTGCGCGGTGACCTGGGCGCACCATGCGCTGGTGCATGGCGGCGAACGTCGCGACGTGGCCTGGGGTCTCGGCATCGGCATCATTCTCGGTATCGCCTTCACCGGCCTGCAGGCCTACGAATACTGGTACCTCACCGTCCCGCAGAACTGGACCTTCGGGGGCGACGAGTTCTTCTCGAACTTCTTCATGGCGACGGGCTTCCACGGGCTGCACGTGCTCATCGGGACGATCTTCCTGATCGTCTGCTGGATCCGCGTGCTGAAGGGCCACTTCACCGCCGAGAAGCATATCGGCTTCGAGGCCGCCGCCTGGTACTGGCACTTCGTCGACGTGGTCTGGCTGTTCCTCTTCTTCGCCGTCTACATCTGGGGCGTCGGCCTCTGACACGCCACGCCGCGCGCCCCGCATGGGGCGCGCGACCGGGTTCAGCGAAGCGCGGGGCCGGGCCGGACCCGCGCTTCTCAATTGCAGAAGGCTTCCCGGCATGTCCCGCCGCCTGATCTTCCCGCTGCTTCTCGGCATTGTCGGCTGTGCCATCCTGATCGGGCTCGGAACCTGGCAGATGCAGCGGCTCGGCTGGAAGCAGGACATCCTCGCGGGGATCGAGGCGCGGCTCGCCGCCCCTCCGGTCGCCTTGCCGGACGCCCCCGATCCGGAGGCCGACAGCTATCTCACTGTTGCGGTGGACGGGGCCTACCTGCCGGGCGAGCTGCACGTCCTCACCTCGATCAAGGGCACCGGCCCGGGCTTCCGCGTGATCGCGCCCTTCGAGACGGCCGATGGCCGCCGCATCCTCGTCGACCGCGGCTACATCGGCGAGACCGAGAAGAACCTCGCGCGCGCTCCCGGCCCAGCGACCATCGCCGGCAACCTCGTCTGGCCCGATGACCGGACCTCCTCCACGCCCGACCCCGACCTCGGACGCAACATCTGGTTCGCCCGTGACGTCGGCCCGATGGCCGAGGCCCTGGGGACCGATCCGCTCATGGTCATCCTGCGCGATGCCGCCGCGGGGGAGGGTGCGCCGCTGCCGCAGCCCGTCGACACCTCGACCATCCCCAACGACCACCTGCAATACGCGATCACCTGGTTCGCGCTGGCCGCCGTCTGGGCGGGGATGACAGCGTTCCTGATCCGGCGTATCACGCGGCCCGGCGGCTGAAGGGGCAGACCCATGCGATACGTTTCCACCCGCGGGCAGGCGCCCGTTCTGGGCTTCGCCGAGGCGATGCTGGCGGGCCTTGCGCGCGATGGCGGGCTCTATGTCCCCGAAACCGTGCCCAGCATGACGCAGGCCGAGATCGCCGCCCTCGCCGGCCAGCCTTACGAGGAGATCGCCTTCCGCGTCATGCGCCCGTTCCTGGGCGATGCCTTCTCCGATGGTGAGCTTCAGGGCTGCATCGCGCGCGCCTACGCGGGCTTCGGCCACGCCGCCCGCGCGCCGCTGGCGCAACTGGGCCCGAACCACTTCCTGCTCGAACTGTTCCACGGCCCGACGCTCGCCTTCAAGGACTTCGCGATGCAGGTCATCGGGCAGCTGTTCCAGCTCGCCCTGTCGCGGTCGGGGAGCCGCATCACCATCGTTGGCGCGACCTCGGGCGATACCGGATCGGCGGCGATCGAGGCGTTCCGGGGCCTCACCAACGTCGACGTGTTCATCCTCTTCCCGCATGGCCGCGTGTCGGAAGTCCAGCGTCGCCAGATGACGACGCCGACCGAGGCCAACGTCCACGCGCTGGCGCTCCACGGCGACTTCGACGATTGCCAGGCCCGCGTGAAGGACATGGTCTACTACTTCGCCGCCGCGACAGCCCTCGGCGCCCCGCACCGCGCGGTCAGCTTCACCGTGCCCACCGGCAACTTCGGCGACATCTACGCAGGCTACGTCGCCCGCGCCATGGGCCTGCCCATCGCCCGGCTGATCGTCGCAACCAACCACAACGACATCCTGCACCGCTGCCTGACGACAGGCGACTACCGTCCCTCGGGCGTCGCCCCTTCGATCAGCCCCTCGATGGACATCCAGGTCTCCTCGAACTTCGAGCGTGCCCTGTTCGACGCCTATGGCCGCGACGGCGCCGCCGTGGCGCAGGTCATGGCCGAACTGAAGGGGCAGGGCGGCTTCCACGTCAGCCAGGGCGCGATGGAAGCGCTGCGCGAAACCTTCGCCTCGGGCCGCGCCTCGGAGGAGGAAACTGCGGCCACCATCGCCCGGACCCTCGCCACCACGGGCGAGCTTCTCTGCCCGCACTCCGCCGTCGGCATCCACGTCGCCGAGGCCAACCTCGGCCCCGAGCCCATGGTGACGCTCGCCACCGCGCACCCGGCCAAGTTCCCCGCCGCGGTCGAAGCCGCGACCGGCCTGCATCCCCCCCTTCCAAAGCGCATGGCCGACCTCTATCAACGCCCTGAACGGGTGACGGAAGTTCCAAACGACCTCACCCGGATCGAAACCCTCATCCGGGAGCGCCGCACGCGGTGACCGTCCACCTCCACACCCTGCCCAACGGCTTCCGCATCGTCACGGAAGCCATGCCCTCGCTGGAATCCGCATCCATCGGCCTGTGGGTCCAGGCCGGCGGCCGCCACGAGCGGGTTGAGGAAAACGGGATCGCCCACTTTCTCGAACACATGGCCTTCAAGGGCACGACGACCCGCAGTGCCCTGCAGATCGCCGAGGAGATCGAGGACGTCGGCGGCTACATCAACGCCTATACCTCGCGCGAGACCACGGCCTACTACGCCCGTGTGCTCAAGGCGGATGTTCCGCTGGCGCTCGACGTGGTGGCCGACATCGTGCTCAACCCGGTGTTCGACGAGGCCGAGATCGAGGTCGAGCGCGGCGTGATCCTGCAGGAGATCGGCCAGGCGCTCGACACCCCCGACGACATCGTGTTCGACTGGCTTCAGGAGGCGGCCTATCCCGACCAGCCGATCGGCCGCACGATCCTCGGCCCCGAGGAGCGCGTCTCGGCCTTCCAGAAGGCCGATTTCCGGCGCTTCGTCGCCGATCACTACGGCCCCGACCGGATCATCCTCGCCGCTGCAGGCGCCGTCGACCACGAGGCCATCGTGCGGCAGGCCGAGGCGCTGTTCGGCCCGCTTGCGCCGCGCGGCCCCGAGCATCCCGAGACTGCGCGCTTCGCGCCCGGCGAACGGCGCGAACTCAAGAGGCTCGAACAGGTGCACTTCACGCTCGGCTTCGAAAGTCCAGGCTACCGCGACGACGATTTCTACATCGCGCAGGTCTACGCGCAGGCGATGGGCGGCGGCATGTCCTCGCGGCTCTTCCAGGAAGCGCGCGAGAAACGCGGCCTGTGCTATTCGATCTTCGCCCAGGCCGGCGCCTATGCGGATACCGGGATGATCACGCTCTATGCCGGCACTTCCTCGGAGGACATCGCCGCACTTTGCGACCTGACCATCGACGAGTTGCGCCGCGCGGCCGAGGACATGTCGGAGGCCGAGGTGGCGCGGGCGCGGGCGCAGATGAAGGCGGGGCTCCTGATGGGGCTCGAGAGCCCCTCGTCGCGCGCCGAGCGGCTTGCGCGGCTGGTCGCGATCTGGGGCAGGGTGCCCGACGTGGCCGAGACGGTCGCCAGGATCGACGCCGTGGGACGCCGCGACGTGTCGGATTTCGCCGGCACGCTCGCCGCCTCGGGTCGCGCGGCGCTGGCGCTCTACGGGCCGGGCCGCCGCGCGCCGCATCTGGCGAAGATCGCCGAAAGGCTCGCCGCCTGATGCTCATGCGCCGGCGCAAGGTCCAGCTCCC
This sequence comes from uncultured Rhodobacterales bacterium, assembly GCA_964579325.1. Taxonomy (GTDB): domain Bacteria; phylum Pseudomonadota; class Alphaproteobacteria; order Rhodobacterales; family Rhodobacteraceae; genus CAZOHN01. The sequence continues at coordinate 720 of CAZOHN010000254.1, read as the reverse complement.
GACCGAGCGTCTGACCCTGCGCCTGCCCCAGCATTCCGATTTCCGCGACTGGACCTCGCTGCGCCGCGAAAGCGCGGCCTTCCTGACCCCGTGGGAACCCGCCTGGGCCGACGACCATCTCACCCGCAAGAGCTTCACCAACCGCGTCTACTGGGCCTCTCGCGCGGTGGCCCAGGGCACCGCGCTGCCCCTGTTTCTGGTGCGGCGCGAAGACGAGGTGCTGGTGGGGGCGATCACGCTCGACAACATCCGCCGCGGACCGGCGCAGGCCGGGACGCTGGGCTATTGGGTGGGCGCGGTCCATGCCCGGCAAGGCTACATGCGCGAGGCGATCCGCGCGGTGGTCCATCATGCCTTCACCGAGCTCGACCTGAGCCGGATCGAGGCCGCCTGCCTGCCCGAGAACGCGGCCTCGCGCGGGGTGCTGGAAGGGGCGGGGTTCAAGTACGAGGGCGTGGCGCAGGCCTATCTCCAGATCGGCGGGCGCTGGCGCAACCATGTCCTCTACGCCAACCTCCGCCATGACCGGCGCGGGCGCACCGACGCCGGCTGACCGATCCTGCGGAGGCCCGTTCCGGGCCGCACCTGTTCTCTCGCCTGCGCGCTTGCGCGCTCCGGCGAGGGGAGGGGGCTGTCTGCCCCCGTCGCCCGTTCCGGGCGACTCCCCCGAGGATATTTGGGTCAGGAGAAAGGCGAATGGTTAACCTGTTGTAAACGCTA
>CAZOHN010000253.1:0-4852 GCA_964579325.1 uncultured Rhodobacterales bacterium | reverse complement strand
CCACGTTGCAATTTGCCATGGGCAGGGCGGACCTGCAACGGCCTGCCACCCGGCCGGTGAGTGGCCGGCGGAAAACCGTGCATCGCGGGCGCGTCCGAGGAAAGGCGCGGGCCAGTCTGGCCCCAGTCTGGGGCCCGTCTAGATCCCGGGATAGATCGGGAAGCGGGCGCAGAGTGCTGCGACCTCGCCGCGCACCTGCGCCTCGACCGCACCATTGCCCTCTTCGCCGTGGGCTGCGAGGCCGTCGACCACCGCGCCGATCCAGTCGCCGATCTGCCGGAATTCCGCGACCCCGAAGCCGCGGGTGGTGCCGGCGGGCGAGCCGAGGCGGATGCCCGAGGTGATCGTCGGCTTCTCGGTGTCGAAGGGGATGCCGTTCTTGTTGCAGGTGATGTGCGCGCGTCCCAGCGCCTTCTCGGTCGCGTTGCCCTTCACGGACTTCGGCCGCAGGTCAACGAGCAGCACGTGGGTGTCGGTGCCCCCCGTGACGATGTCGAGCCCGCCCTTCACCAGCTCGTCGCCCATCGCCTGCGCGTTGGCGATCACCTGCTTGGCGTAGTCCTTGAACTCGGGCCGCAGCGCCTCGCCGAAGGCCACCGCCTTGCCGGCGATCACATGCATCAGCGGACCGCCCTGGATGCCCGGGAAGATCGCCGAGTTGATCTTTTTGGCGATATCCTCGTCGTCGGTAAGGATCATCCCGCCGCGCGGCCCGCGCAGGGTCTTGTGTGTGGTCGTGGTCGCGACATGCGCGTGCGGGAACGGTGACGGGTAAAGGCCCGCCGCCACGAGACCCGCGAAGTGTGCCATGTCGACCAGGAGGTAGGCCCCGACCGAGTCCGCGATCTCGCGCATCCGCGCGAAGTCGATGATCCGCGGAATGGCCGAGCCGCCTGCGATCAGGAGCTTCGGCTTGTGTTCGGCCGCAAGCGCCGCGATCTGGTCGTAGTCGATCAGGCTGTCCTGCTTGCGAACGCCGTACTGGATGGCGTTGAACCACTTGCCCGACTGGTTTGGCTTTGCCCCGTGCGTCAGGTGCCCGCCCGCGTCGAGGCTCTGGCCGAGGATCGTATCGCCCGGCTGGATCAGCGCGGTGAACACGCCCTGGTTGGCCTGGCTGCCCGAATTCGGCTGCACGTTGGCGAACTTGACTCCGAACAGCTTGCAGGCCCGCACGATCGCCAGCGTCTCGGCGATGTCGACGAACTGGCAGCCACCGTAGTAGCGCTTGCCCGGATAGCCCTCGGCGTACTTGTTGGTCATCACCGAGCCCTGTGCCTCGAGCACGGCGCGGCTGACGATGTTTTCCGACGCGATCAGTTCGATCTCGTCGCGCTGGCGGCCCAGTTCCTGGCCGATGGCCGCGGCGATTTCGGGGTCGCGGGTCGTGAGCGGTTCGGTGAAGAAGCCGCCATCGCGGTGCGGTGCGTTCATGTCTCGGGCCCTCCTCGTCGGCAATGGCGGGTATCTAGCGGAGAACCCCCCATCCGGAAAGGGCACAAAGGTATGAAGCGCCTGGCCCGCTTGTCTTCCGGACGCCCTCGGGCCAAGACTTGTCCGGCAGAGGGAGTGCCTGCCCATGACCGACCGCATCGCCTTCCTCGCCAGCGACGCCGAGATAGCGCTGCAGGCACTTGATGCACTCACTGCCGCCTACGGGCAGCGCACCCCCGAGGAGGCGGAGGTGATCGTGGCCCTTGGGGGCGACGGTTTCATGCTCCAGACGCTGAGCGGCACCCAGCATCTCGACACGCCGGTCTATGGCATGAACTGCGGCACCATCGGCTTCATGATGAACGAGTACAGCGAAACCAATCTGGTCGACCGGCTGGCGCTGGCCGAGGAGGAGGTCATCAACCCGCTCAGGATGCGCGCCATCTCCCCCGGAGGGAAGGTGACGGAAGCGCTCGCGATCAACGAGGTTTCGCTGCTGCGCGCAGGCCCGCAGGCAGCCAAGCTGCGGATCGCCGTCGATGGCCGGGTGCGGATGGAGGAACTGGTCTGCGACGGCGCGCTCGTGGCGACGCCCGCCGGCTCGACCGCCTACAACTACTCCGCCCACGGCCCGATCCTGCCCATCGGGTCGGACGTGCTGGCCCTCACGGCCATGTCGGCCTTCCGTCCGCGCCGCTGGCGCGGGGCGCTCCTGCCGAAGTCCGCCCACGTCCGCTTCGACGTGCTCGAGCCCCACAAGCGACCGGTGATGGCAGACGCCGACAGCCGGTCGTCGACCCTCGCAGTCACTGTCGAAGTGCAGAGCGAACCGAACGTCCGCCACCGCATTCTGTTCGACCCCGGCCATGGGCTCGAGGAACGACTGATCCAGGAGCAGTTCGCCTAGCCGTCGGCTCAGGCCGCGCCACCCCGGGTGTAGTACTTGCCGTTCTGGTGGAAGTCACACTTCCAGACCGATCCGTCGCGCTTGTCGGTGACAATCACGTCATGGTGGCCGGTCGTGTCCTTGTCGTTGTTATCGTTGAAGGTCTTGCCGGACTCCTTGTCGATCTCCCAGTCCGATGCCTTGCCGCCGAACATACGCACCAGCGACTCGCGCATATTCGCGGCCTGGCTGTTGGTGACCGTCCGCTCGAACTGCACCACCGCACGGACCCGCTGAACGAGCCCCTCAGACGCCCTGCCGCGTGCGGCCCGGTCGAGCAGGCGCAACTGCGCCGTCTGGGTGCTCGCATCCGCCAGCGATTGAAGCCGCCCCTGCAAAGCCCCCATCGGCGAGACCGGGGACAGTATTGCGACCGTCTGTCCAGCAGGTTCGCGCAAGGCGCGCGAGGTCGACGCGTATTCGGCGGGGCGGCGAAGACGCTGGGCCGAATGCATGGTCATCTCGCGCCTCGTGCCATCCACGGATACTCAACCGAGGGTAGTTCGATGCGTCGTTCCGAACAAGCCCGAAGGGAGGGAGGAGCCGACCCTAGACCCGCCGCAGCCGGATCACCACATCAACGCGCGCCACTTCGGCCCCTTCGGGCAGCTCTGGCAGCCGCGCGATCTCAAGGCCCTCGGACGGGGCGTCGGTCAACTCTGCGGTGTCTTCCCAGTAGAAATGGGGGTGGTCGCCGGTGCGGGTGTCGAAGTAGCTGCGCGAGGCATCCACCGTGATCTCTGTCATCAGCCCGGCATCGCAGAACGCGCGGAGCGTGTTGTAGACAGTGGCAAGCGCCACCTTGTCGCCCGCCTCGCGCGCGGCGGCATAGAGGCTCTCGGCGGTGACGTGCCGATCCTCGCCATCGCCCACCAGAAGTGCCGCGAGAGACAGGCGCTGCCGCGTCGGCCTGAGCCCCGCCTGGCCGAGCCATTCCGATGCCTTCCGCTGCGCTTCGGGGGGCATTCCCGCCTCCTGCAAATTCCAGTTCATAATAGAGCGCCCAAGGGGCGGATTTCAATTGCTTTCCCTCGTGACGGCACCAGCCCGGAGGCTGGCCCCCTGAGCTTGCGATGCTGGCGATCGAACGTTAGAGGGAGGACAACGACGACAAACAAGGGTGGGGACGAGGCTAGATGGCCGATTTTCCGACGCGCTTCGAGAAGGAAGACCTGCTGGCCTGCGCGCGGGGCGAGCTGTTCGGGCCGGGCAATGCCCAGCTTCCCGCCCCGCCGATGCTGATGATGGACCGCATCACCGACATCTCGGGCGACGGCGGCGCGCACGGACAGGGCCACGTCGTGGCCGAGTTCGACATCGTGCCGGACCTCTGGTTCTTCGACTGCCACTTTCCCGGCAACCCCATCATGCCCGGCTGCCTCGGCCTCGACGGGCTCTGGCAACTCACCGGCTTCAACCTTGGCTGGCGCGGCTGGAAGGGGCGGGGCTATGCGCTCGGGGTCGGCGAGGTAAAGCTCACCGGCATGGTGCGCCCCGACCGCAAGATGCTGACCTACCACGTCGATTTCACCAAGGCGATCCAGACCCGCCGCCTGACGATGGGCGTCGCCGACGGTCGCGTGGAAGCGGACGGCGAGACCATCTACCTCGTCAAGGACATGAAGGTCGCTCTGTCTGAAGCGTAGGAACTGCATTGTGGCGGGGGCAGGACGATGGCGCGGGGCGAAAGGGTGGCCGACAGCGTGGAGTTCCGGCCAGGCCGCTTCGGGAAACCGAGACTGTCCGGAGTGATCCTATGGAGAACGTGATTGCCTTTTTGGCGATGGCTTTCCTCGGAGGCATGATCGGCGCCTGGTTCAGGATCGTGCGGTTCTTCATGTTTGCGGTGCTGGTCCTCCTTCTGGGCCTTGCCGGCTTCACGCTGATCTCCATCATCGCGCCCGACCTGCTGGGCCTGCAGCCTCCAAGAGGTCCTTCCGAGGGCCTTGGTGCGGGTGCCGCCATTCTAATGGTGTTCGTCTTGCCGGCCCTGCTTGTCGGACTGCTCGTATTCGGGGTGGGGTGGGGTCTCGGGTGGATGGCAAGGCAAGCGAGTGCTCCTCAACGGGAAGATCCGGAAGTCGCCGCAATGCGGAGAGCCGCGGAGACTTCGGCGCGGATGGAAGAGATCCGCCAACGCTCCGGCAGGACGTCCTCCGATCCGACGCCGGGTCGTGGCAGCGACGAGGATGCTTCGCCCTGAGGGCTGGCGCCGGCATCGAGCCGGTCAAGGCCAGACCGCTTGTCCCCCTGCCCCAACTTCCCTAAACAGGCGGGAAAGCTAGGGCAGGACTTCTGAGGGGGGCAGCATGCGCCGCGTGGTCATCACCGGGATGGGGATCGTCTCCTCGATCGGCAACAACGCCGCCGAGGTCGACGCCAGCCTGCGCGCCGGCAAGTCCGGCATTGTCTTTTCGCCCGAATACGCCGAACACGGGTTCCGCTGCCAGGTCCACGGCGCGCCGCAGATCG
>CAZOHN010000252.1:0-4870 GCA_964579325.1 uncultured Rhodobacterales bacterium | reverse complement strand
CTGGGCCGACAAGTGGACCGACCAGGGCTGGGTCGAATGCGACCAGAAGACCATGCGCCACCTGCGCTACCCCGAGATCTTCGCGCTTGGCGACGTGGCGGGCGTGCCGAAGGGCAAGACGGCAGCCTCGGTCAAGTGGCAGGTGCCGGTCGTCGAGGACCACCTCGTCGCCGCCATCGAGGGCCGGGAGGGGACCGAGACCTACGACGGCTACACCTCCTGCCCGCTCATCACGCGGGTGGGCCGGGCGATGCTGGTGGAGTTCGACTACCACAACAACCTCGTGCCCTCCTTCCCGGGCATGATCGCGCCGCTGGAGGAATTGTGGATCAGTTGGCTGATGAAGGAGGTGGCGCTGAAGGCCACCTACAACGCGATGCTGCGCGGCAAGGCCTGAGGAGGGGATGCCATGAAGGACCTGACAGTCGAGACCCTGATCGCCGTGTTCGAGGAGATGTTCGGCCGTGGCCTGTTCTGGGCCATGGTGGCGGCGGCGGCGGTGGTGACGGCGCTCTACCTCTTTGTCCTGATCCGCGACCGCGCGGTGTCGTGGCGCAAGTTCCTGCTGGCGCAACTGTCGATGCCGGTGGGTGCGGTGGCGGCGGTCTGGTTCGTGCAGTGGATCACCAAGTCCCATACCCGCGACATCGGCGGACCGATCGACGTGGTCGTGCTGCTCGGCGTGGCGGCTGCGGGCGCGGTGGGGATCGCGATCCTCGTCTACACGGTGCAGTCCCTGATGCGGCCACCGCGGGTCGGCGACTGATCGTTACCATTCCGACAACAAAGCATCATCGGAGCGTCGGACTGTATCTTTAGACCGGCAGGCATTGCCACGTCTGACAGGAGACACCCGATGCCAGCCCTTTCGCGTCCAGCGATCCTCGTGGCGCTTGCCTGCGCCGCAGCCCCGGCCGCCGCGGAACAGACCTTCCCCGCCACGCTCGCCGGGCACGCCCTGATCCCCGCCTTCTCGATGATCGACCCGCCGGCCGACGCCCCGGCGGATGCGCGCCTGTCGGGCAAGTTCACGGGGCCGGTGCGCAACCACGAGGCGGGCAGCCGTCCGGGCAATACCGGAGGCATGCACGGCAACCGCCCCACCGGCATCAGCCTGCCCTTCGAGGGCCAGCCGCTCCAGGGCTTTTCGGGCTTCGCGATGGAGCGGGCCGAGGACGGGTCGATCTACAGCCTGACCGACAACGGCTTCGGCTCGAAGGCCAACAGCCCCGACGCGCTGCTGTTCTTCCACCGGCTGATGCCGGATTTCGAGGCAGGCACGGTCGAGGTGCGGGAAACGGTGTTCCTGCGTGACCCGGGCCGCGTGATCCCCTTCCGCATCGCCTACGAGGCCACCGAAAGCCGCTACCTGACCGGCGCCGACTTCGACCTCGAATCGATCCAGGTGGTCGGCGACACGGTCTGGATCGGCGAGGAGTTCGGGCCTTGGCTGATCTCGGCCACGCTGGATGGGGTAGTGACGGGTGTCTATCCGACGATGCTGGATGGCGCGGAACTGCGCAGCGTCGACCACACCGCCGTCTCGGGCTCCTCGACGCGCGGCAAGGACTGGCGCGTGCCGCGCTCGGGCGGCTACGAGGGGCTTGCACTCCAGCCCGGCACGGGGCTGCTCTGGGGAATGCTGGAAAAGCCGATCCTGAACGAGGCGGGCGAACCCGAAGGCGATTTCCTGCGCGTTCTGGGCTTCGACCCGGCGAAGGGCGAATGGACCGGCGCGGAATTCAAGTTCGCGCTGGCCGAAGGCGCGACGGCCATCGGCGACTTCAACTTCATCGACGAGACGCGGGCGCTGGTGATCGAACGCGACAACGGCGAGGGCGACCCTTCGCTGAAATGCGCGGGCGATCCGGCCCCCGACTGCTTCCCGCAGCCCGCGATGCTCAAGCGGATCGTGTTGATCGACACGGCCTCCATCGACGCCGACGGCTTCGTCCGCCGGATCGGGCACATCGACCTGATGGACATCGCCGACCCCGAGGGCAAGGCACGGCTGGAAACCGTCGCGGCGCGCGACCTCACCGGGCGGTTCACCTTCCCGTTCTTCACCATCGAGAACGTGATGGCGGTGGACGACAGCCACATCATGGTGGCGGTCGACAACAACCTGCCGTTCTCCTCGGGCCGCAGGCTCGATGCCGCTGCCGACAACGAGTTCATCCTGTTGTCGGTCCCCGAGCTTCTCGCGGCGCGCTGAGGCGATTGCACCCAAGGACGGCGCGGGGAAGCGATTGCGCCGACAGACGGCGCGGGCGATGCTCGCGCCGTCATGGCCTTCACGCTCCGTCAGCTCCAGTACTTCGTCGCCGTGGCCGAGCACGGGTCGGTGAGCCATGCCGCGCAGGCGCTGTCGATCAGCCAGTCGGCCGTGACCGAGGCCGTGAAGGACCTCGAGGCCGATCTGGGCGTCAAGCTCTTCGACCGGCATTCGCGCGGGCTGGCGATTACCCACAAGGGCCACAGCTTCCTGCGCCACGCCACGGCGATCCTGTCGGAAGTCTCGGGCGCGCGGGCCGCGCTCGAGGCCGACCGCGAGGCGCTGTCGGGCGCGCTGCACCTTGGCGTCACCTCGCTCATGGCGGGCTACGTGATGAGCGACCTGCTGGCCCGGTTCCGCCGCGCCAATCCGCAAGTCGAGGTCACCGCCATCGAGGATTCGGGCGAGTATCTCGAGCACCTGCTGATCGGGGGCGAGCTTGACGTGGCGGTCATGGTCACTTCGGGCCTGCGCGAGCGCGGGGCCTTGCAGGTGGAGCTTCTGTCGGTCTCGCCCTACCGGCTGTGGATGCCGCTCGGCCACCGGCTGACGGCGCAGGAGTCGATCTCGGTCGCGGATCTGGCCGGTGAGACGCTGATCGTCCTGCGCGCCGACGAGATGGAGGAGGAGGCGGTCAACATGCTTGCGGGTCTCGGCGCGCGCCCGCGCGTGGCATTCCGCACCCGCAGCGTCGAGGCGGTGCGCAGCCTCGTGGCGACGGGGGCGGGGGTCGCGCTGTTGCCCGACCTCGTCTACCGGCCCTGGAGCCTCGAAGGCGACCGGATCGAAAGCCGCGATGTCTCGGGCGCGCTGCCGGTCGTGCAGGTGGGCATGGTCTGGCGCAAAGGCTCGCCGCTGTCGGCGCCTGCGCGCGATTTCATCGCGCTGGCGCAGGCAAGCCAGGTGAGGTGAACCGGGCGGTGCCGGGTATCGGAAATTCCGATAACGCCTTTCCCGAAAAAGAACTGGCGAAAGCGAGTGGTCGCGCGCAGTCTGTCCGCCAGAGGGGTGCCGCAAGATGCGCCCTCGTTCACACGGGGAGTCGACCATGAAATCCACGCTGAAGGGGACTACCGCGCTTGTCCTGTCGATCGGGCTGGCGCTGCCGTCGGTCGCGCAGGTCACCGAGATCGGGCCGGGCGAGGGCCAGCTGAACATCGTGGCCTGGCCGGGCTACATCGAGCGCGGCGAGACCGATCCCAAATTCGACTGGGTGACCAAGTTCGAGCAAGCCACCGGCTGCAAGGTGAACATCAAGACCGCCAACACCTCCGACGAGATGGTGGCGCTGATGAACGAGGGCGGCTTCGACCTCGTGACCGCCTCGGGCGACGCCTCGCTGCGGCTGGTCGCGGGCGGGCGGGTGCAACCGGTGAACGTGGACCTCGTGCCGTCCTGGAGCACGGTGGACGACCGGCTGAAAAGCGCGCCCTGGCACACCGTGGACGGCGTGCACTACGGCGTGCCCTACATGTGGGGGCCGAATGTCCTGATGTACAACACCGAGGTCTTCGCCGAGCCGCCGACCTCGTGGAACGTGGTGTTCGAGGAGATGACGCTGCCCGACGGGCAGAGCAACAAGGGCCGGGTGCAGGCCTATGACGGGCCGATCCACGTGGCCGATGCCGCGCAGTACCTGATGTTCCACAAGCCGGAACTGGGCATCACCTCGCCTTATGAACTGAACGCCGACCAGTATGCCGCCGCGCTCGACCTGCTGCGCGTCCAGCGCACGCTGGTCAGCCGCTACTGGCACGATGCCTTCATCCAGATGGACGACTTCAAGAACGAGGGCATGGTCGCCTCGGGGTCCTGGCCGTTCCAGGTGAACATCCTCAAGGCGGGCGGCGCGCCGGTGGCCTCGACGATCCCGCAGGAGGGGGCGACGGGCTGGGCCGACACCACCATGATGCACGTCGACGCGGCGAACCCGAACTGTTCCTACATGTGGTTCGAGCACCAGCTGTCGTCGAACCTGCAATCCGACCTGTCGGTCTGGTTCGGCGCCAACCCCAGCGTGCCGGCCGCCTGCACCGACGGGCGCGGCATGGCCACGGCGGAAACCTGCACGGCGAACGGTCTGGATGATTTCGAGAAGATCCGGTTCTGGACCACCCCGGTCTCGAACTGCTCTCAGGGCGACGGAGCCTGCGTGCCCTACTATCGCTGGGTTTCCGACTATATCGGCGTGATCGGCGGGCGTTGATCCCCTGACCGGGGTGGGCGGATCGCCCACCCCCTTTTTCCGCATTCTGACCAGAGGTGCGCTATAGCGCACCCTACGGATGATCCATGACCGCAGCAGTCGAGTTCCGATCCGTCTCCCGCCATTTCGGCACCGTGAAGGCCGTCGATGGCGTTGACCTGACCATCGCGGAGGGCTCGTTCTTCGCGATGCTCGGGCCTTCGGGATCGGGCAAGACCACCTGCCTCCGGCTGATCTCGGGGTTCGAGAAACCAACGGGCGGGCAGATCCGGATCTTCGGAGAGGACGTGTCGGAAGTCCCGCCGCACCTACGCAACGTGAACACGGTCTTCCAGGACTACGCGCTCTTCCCGCACATGAACGTGCGCGACAACGTGGCCTACGGGCTG
>CAZOHN010000251.1:0-4890 GCA_964579325.1 uncultured Rhodobacterales bacterium | reverse complement strand
ACTGGCTCTTCTGCTCCTGGCCGGGGTGATCGACCGGGATCTCGAGGAACTCGTAGCCATGCTTGGCGGCAAGCTCGGTCAGGGTGCGGATCGGCTCCTTGCCGTAGGCCGAGTTGTGGTAGACCAGCGCGATCTTCTTGCCGCTCAGGTCGCCACCGCTCTGGTCGAGCAGGTACTTGATCGCCACCGAGGCCGCGTCCCAGTAGTTCGCCGGGTAGTTGAACACCCACTCGAACACCTTGCCGTTCGCGGCCGAGGTCCGGCCGTAGCCCGGCGTGTAGATCGGGATGCCGTCAGCGGTGGCCTTGGGGATCAATTGGTAGGTGATGCCGGTCGAGAGCGGGTTGTAGACCAGCGCGTTGTCGCCCTTGGTCGCCTCGTAGCACTCCACACCCTTTTCGGTGTTGTAGGCGGTCTCGCATTCATTGATCCGCACCAGCTCGCCGCCGATGCCGCCGTCGCGCTCGTTCAGGAGCGTGAAGTAGTCGTTGAAGCCGTCGGCGTAGGGAATACCGCCCGGCGCGTAGGGGCCGGTGCGGTAGCTGAGGTTCGGCACCACGAGCTCGGCCATCGCCGGCACCGAGGTCACCAGCATCGCCGCAGCGGCGAGGCTTGCGAGGGTTCTCTTCATCTTGGTCGTCCTCCCTGGAGTTGGTCCTTGGTTGTCTTGCCGGCCCCTCAATGCGGGAAGGGCCAGAGTCTCAGTTTCTCCTTCGCAACCCGCCAGAGTTGCGCGATCCCGTGGGGCTCGGCGATCAGGAACACCACGATCAGCCCGCCCACGATCATCAGTTCGATGTGCGCCGCGAGGTCGGTGGGCCAGCCGAGACCGCCCACCAGCACGTTCTTGAGGAACACCGGCAGCAGGACGAGGAAGGCCGCCCCGGCGAAGCTGCCGAAGATGGAGCCAAGCCCGCCGATGATGATCATGAAGAGCACAAGGAAGCTCTTGTTGATGCCGAAGACCTCGCCGACCTCGACCGCGCCGAGGTAGACCGAGAAGAACAACGCCCCCGCCACCCCCACGAAGAACGACGAGACCGCGAAGGCCGTCAGCTTGGCGCGCAGCGGGTTCACCCCGATGATCTCGGCGGCGATGTCCATGTCACGGATCGCCATCCACTGCCGGCCCAGTGCGCCCCGCGTGAGGTTTCGCGCGACCCACGCGAGCAGGAGGCAGAACAGCAGGCACACGAGGTACTTGGCCCAGGCCGGCGTGTTGGCGCCCGTCACGGCGATGCCGAACACCGTCCGCTCGGGCGCGGTGATCTGGCCCGAGGCGGAATAGTTGTAGAACCACGGCACCTTGTTGAAAAGCCAGACGAGGAAGAACTGCGCGGCAAGCGTCGCCACCGCAAGGTAGAAGCCCTTGATGCGGAGCGACGGCAGCCCGAAGAGCACGCCCACGGCCGCGGTGATGCCCCCCGCGAGAAGGACGTGGATCAGGATCGAGACTTCGGGGAAGCCGGTCATCAGCTTGTAGCAGGCATAGGCCCCCACTGCCATGAACCCCCCGGTCCCGAGGCTGACCTGTCCGCAATAGCCCGTCAGGATGTTCAGCCCGATTGCCGCGATCGCGTAGATCAGGAAGGGGACGAAGACCGCGTTGGCCCAGTAGTCGTTGATGAAGAACGGGATCACGCCAAACGCCACGGCCAGAACCGCGTAGTAGCGCCAGCGGTCGAGGGCGATGGGGAAGGTCTGGCCATCGGCGATGTAGCTCGTCTTGAAGTCGCCGGCCTCGCGGTAGAACATCAGGCTTCCCCTCGCTCGGCGCTTTCGCGCAAGTGTTCGGCGACGGCGCGGGGCGGCCGCGGCGCAAAGCCGCTCTCCTCGCTGAAGCGCACGAGCCGGAAATAGGCCCAGAGGCCGACGCCGGCGCCGATCGCCGCGAGGACCGCGGCCACGACGATCTGGCGTTCTTCCGACGGCTCTGCCGAGAACGCGAGGTAGCCGAAGGCCCAGAAGCCCGACCAGGCGATCACATTGAGGATGGCGATCAGCTTCTTCACGTCTCAAACCCTCTCGATGATGCGCTCGCCGAACAGCCCCTGCGGGCGGAACACGAGGAAAACCAGCGCCAGGACATAGGCGAACCAGTTCTCGGTGGCGCCGCCGACCATCGGGCCGAGGAAGAACTCGAAGAGTTTCTCGCCGACCCCGATGATGAGACCGCCCACAATGGCGCCCGGGATCGAGGTGAAGCCGCCCAGCATCAGCACCGGCAGCGCCTTGAGCGCGATGAGCGACAGCGAGAACTGCACGCCGAGCTTGGTGCCCCACATGATCCCCGCCACCAGCGCGACGAAACCGGCAATCGACCAGACGAGGATCCAGATGTAGCGCAGGCTGATCCCGACGCTCAGCGCCGCCTGATGGTCATCTGCCACCGCCCGCAGCGCGCGGCCGTCACGGGAATACTGCGAGTAGACGGTGAGAGACAGCACCAGCGCGGCGGCGATCACGGTGGCCACGAGGTCGAGGTTGTCGATGAAGAAGCCGTAGCCGAAAAGGTTGAACGTGGCATCGTCGATCACCGCGTTCAGGCCCTGCGGCAGCCCGACGTCCAGCTTCTTGATGTCGGCGCCCCACATCACGTCGCCGAAGCCCTCGAGGAAGTAAGCCAGCCCTATGGTGGCCATGAACAGGATGATCGGCTCCTGGTTCACGAGGTGCTTGAGCACCAGTCGCTCGACCAAAATGGCAAGCCCGATCATCACCAGAGCCGTGAGCGCGATGGCGGCGAGCGCGGGAACGGTCCAGCCGAAGTGGTGGATCTTGGTGCCGAAGGCGGCGTTGATGAGATGTGCGAAGGGCACCTGCCCCTGCTGGATACCGACGAGCGTGAGCGCCGCGAACAGCGCCATCACGCCCTGCGCGTAGTTGAAGATGCCCGACGCCTTGAAGATCAGCACGAAGCCCAGCGCCACGAGGGCATACATCACCCCGGCCATCAGGCCGTTCAGCATGACCTCGGTCGCAAAGAGGAGCGTTTCGGGCATCGGGTCAGCTCACGTAAAGCGCGCACATCGTGTAGTCGGCCGGGTAGTTCCGGACGCCCAGTGCGGCGGGGAAGGGGAAGAAGGCGATCGTAACCTCGTAGTGGCGGCCCGTGTCGGGGCAGGCATACCAGGTGCCCGAGGCGGTCGCAGGTCCGGCCGCGCCGTCGAACAGCGGCGCGGCGTAGGTGTAGAGCCGCCCCTCAGCGACCCGCGCGTCCATCCACGCCGCAGCCTCGTCAAAGGCGGTCGCGGGCTGGTCGTCGAACATCGCGCGCCCGCCGGGGACATCCACGAGGTTCATCTCGCAGCTCAGGACGGCGCCGAGCGCGGGGTGGACGACCTCGGTCAGCGTGACCCTGTTGCCGGTTCCGGGCTGGGTGAAGCGGGTCGCCTGACCCGCGCAGACCCCGCAGAGGCTGGGCGCGACGGCCTCGGCCGGCCAGTCCGCGAAGGGCGCGGCGGAGTTGGCCTCGGCGGCGGCCATGCAGGTTTCCGCCACCTCGAGGAACGCGGCCACGGGGTCGGTGTCGGCGGCGGCGGACGCCGCTGCAAGGACGCAGGCCACCAACGCGGCGGTACCCCGGGCGACCGGGCGGAGACCATGCGGCTCAATCATGCGCCACCCCCAGGTAGGCGTCGATCACCGCCTGGTTGCCGCGCACCTCTGCGGGCGTGCCGTCGCCGATCTTCTTGCCGTAGTCCATCACCACCACGCGGTCGGAGAGGTCCATCACCACGCCCATGTCGTGCTCGATGAGCGCGATGGTCGTGCCGAACTCGTCGTTCACGTCGAGGATGAAGCGGCTCATGTCCTCCTTCTCCTCGACGTTCATGCCTGCCATCGGCTCATCGAGCAGCAGAAGCTTCGGTTCGGCTGCCAGCGCGCGCGCCAGTTCCACCCGCTTCTTCAGGCCGTAGGGCAGCCGTCCCACCGGCGTCTTGCGGATGTGCTGGATCTCGAGGAAGTCGATCACGCGCTCGACCTTCTCGCGGTTCTCCACCTCCTCGCGCTGCGCCCGGCCCCACCAGAGCGCCTGGTCGAGGACGGTGGACTTCATGTGCGTCAGCCGCCCGGTCATGATGTTGTCGAGCACCGACATGCCGTCGAACAGAGCGATGTTCTGGAAGGTGCGGGCGATGCCGAGGCGGGCGACCTCATGGGGCTTCATCGACCGGCGCTTTTCGCCCCTGAACCAGACCTCGCCCTCCTGCGGGTGGTAGAAGCCCGAGATCACGTTGAGCATGGAAGACTTGCCCGCGCCGTTCGGGCCGATGATCGCGCGGATCTCGCCCTCGCGGATGTCGAAGGAAATGTCCTTGATCGCCACCACACCCCCGAAGCGCAGGGTGATGTTGCGCATCTCCATCAGGACGCCGCCGATCTGGCGGCCGTCGGGGGTGAGGGTGGGGGCGGTGGTGTCACGCATCCCTTGCACTCCGTCCGGCCCGGTGCCGCAGGCAAGGCCCCCCCACCCCCATCCCCTCCCCACGAGGGGGAGGGGAGGTGATTGGCCCTTGTCCCTCGCACCGCTTTCCGGCGTTCCGCCGCGCGCGATCAGGCACACAAGCGCCCACCGCGCCACTTGCGCCCCCCCTCCCCCTCGTGGGGAGGGGATGGGGGTGGGGGGCGAAGCCACTCATTCCGCCGCCATCCTCTGCCCCGCCGCGCCGACCACGACGGCATCGCGGATCGTCAGCGTTGCCTTGATCGCGCCCTTGCGGCCGTCCTCGTAGGTCACTTCCGTCTCGGTGTAGATGCTGTCCTTGCCGCCATAGAGCGCGGCGATCAGGTCGGCGAACTTCTCCTCGATGATCCGCCGCCGCACCTTCCTCGTCCGGGTCAGCTCGCCGTCGTCGGCATCGAGTTCCTTGTGCAGGATCAGGAACC
>CAZOHN010000250.1:0-4893 GCA_964579325.1 uncultured Rhodobacterales bacterium | reverse complement strand
CTAACAGGATTGCATGGTGCCGCCGCGACAAGTAGAGGCGGGGTGCGTACCCAGCAGCGACCGGAGAGAGACATGCCGAACGACGCCCAGACCCAGCAGATGGCCCGAGGCAAGGGCTTCATCGCCGCGCTGGACCAGAGCGGCGGGTCCACTCCGAAGGCGCTGCTGCTCTACGGTGTCGGCGAGGATGCGTATTCCTCCGAGGACGAGATGTTTGATCTCATCCATCAGATGCGCAGCCGCATCGCGATGGCGCCCGCCTTCACCGGCGAAAAGGTGATCGGCGCGATCCTGTTCGAGAAGACGATGGACCGGCAGATCGGCGGCAAGCCCGCCGCGCAGTTCCTCTGGGAAGACCGGCACGTCGTGCCGTTCCTCAAGATCGACCAGGGACTGGAGGCCGAGGCCGACGGGGTCCGCCTGATGAAGCCGATCAAGGGCCTTGACGCGCTTCTTGCGCGGGCCGTCAAGGCGGGCATCTTCGGCACCAAGGAACGCTCGGTGATCGACGCGGCGAACCCGGAGGGCATTGCCATGATCGTCGCCCAGCAGTTCGAACTTGGCGAGACGGTCGCCTCCCACGGGCTCATGCCGATCCTCGAACCAGAGGTGACGATCTCGATCGCAGACAAGGCCGAAGCCGAAGATCTGCTCCTGGCCGAGATCCTGCGCCACCTGGACGCCCTACCCGAAGGACGGCAGGTGATGCTCAAGCTGTCGCTGCCCACCAAGGTGAACCTCTACAAGCCGCTGGTGGACCACCCCAAGGTGCTTCGGGTCGTTGCCCTTTCGGGCGGATACAGCCGTGACGAGGCCAACCGGATCCTGGCGCAGAACACCGGCGTGATCGCCAGCTTCTCGCGCGCTCTGACCGAGGGACTCTCGGCCCAGCAGAGCGACGCCGCGTTCAATGATACGATCGCCGCCACGATCGACGGCATCTACCGGGCCTCCGTCGCGGGCTGACCGCACTCATCCCGGCGCAAGCCGCGCCAGGATCGGCGCGGCATCGAGGGTGCCCGGAGCGCCATAGACCGAGCCGCCGCCGCCAAGCCGGGTGGCGGCGTAGGCTTCGGCCACCGGCGCGGGTGCCGTGCGCGCCAGGACCGAGGCCGCCAGCAGGCGGGCCGTCGCCTCCGCAAAGGCCCGCGCCTCGGCCTCACCCGGTAACGTCCAGCGGTCGTGCCAGTCACGCAGGGCGGCGTCGAACGCCGCGCTGCCGCCCCGCCCGGCTTCAAGCTCTCTCACAAGCACCTCGCGTGCCAGAGGCACCTTCGCGAGCGTGCGCAGGATATCGAGGCAGATCACGTTGCCCGACCCCTCCCAGATGCCATTCAACGGTGCCTCGCGGTAGAGCATCGGCAGGGGCGTGTCCTCGACGTAGCCCATGCCGCCCAGCACCTCCATGGCCTCGACGATCACCCGCGGCGCGAGCTTGTTGGCCTGGAACTTGGCCAACGCCACGCCCAGTCGCGCGAACGCGGCCTCGCCCTCCGTCGCCCCGTCGAAGGCCCGCGCCACGCGCATCCCCAGCGCCAGCGCCGCCTCGGCGTCGAGCGCGAGGTCGGCCAGCACCTGCGCCATCAGCGGCTGGTCGATCAAGCGGCGCTGGAACGCAGTACGATGCGCCGCCCAGTGGTGCGCCTCGTGCAATGCCGCGGCCATGAGACCGCAGGGGGCGAGCGCGGTGTCGAGCCGGGTGTGGTGCACCATCTCGAGGATCGTCCGCAGCCCCTGCCCCTCCTCGCCCAGCCGTTCAGACCAGGCACCGTGGTACTCGATCTCGGCCGAAGCATTGGCGCGGTTGCCGAGCTTGTCCTTCAGCCGCATCAGGTGAACGGCGTTCAGCGTCCCGTCCGGCAGGATGCGCGGCACGAGGAAACAGGTCAGGCCGCCCGGGGTCTGCGCCAGCGTCAGCAAGCCGTCCGACATCGGCGCCGAGCAGAACCACTTGTGGCCATGGAGCAGCCATCCACCCTCCCCCGGCGCAGCCCGCGTGACCGAGCCGCGCAGGTCTGACCCGCCGCCCTTCTCGGTCATGGCCATGCCCATCGTCGCGCCGCGCTTGGCCGCCACCGGCAACGCCGCGGGATCATAGCAGCGCGACGCGAGCTTCGGCTGCCATGCCGCCGCGAGGGCAGGGTCCGCAGCGAGCGCCGGCCAGGCAGCATAGGTCATCGTCATCGGGCAGCAGCTGCCCGGCTCCACCGCCGAATGCATCACGACCATCGCCGCATGGGTCGCGTGACCGCCCGGCAAACCCTCCCAGGGCAGCGCGGCATAGCCCTGCGCGATTCCTGCCTCCATCAGCGCATGATAGCCCGGGTGGAAGCGCACTCTGTCGGTCCGCGCACCGCGCCGGTCGAACCGGACCAGTTCGGGCGGGTGGCGTTCGGCATCGCGCGCCGCGTCCCGCAGGTCCGCCAGCGCCGCGCCGTATCCCGCCAGCACCGCGCAATCGGCCCCCGCAGCGGCCGCATGGCTGCGCAGCGCTGCCGAAGCCGCCCAGGGGTCGGCCACGGGCGGTGCCCCGGGCTGGTTCAGGATCGGGTCCACGGGATCGGGTCCATCGGCGCGGCGGTGTCCATGTCCGGCAGTCTAACGCACCCGGCCGATTTCCCGAAACTCCCCGCAAATAGGGGATTCACATGGCGAATCACCTGTGCGAAGGTGGCACGGACCGCCCGTCAGAGGCGGCGCCCGAGGCAGAGCATGACCCTATCGCGCCCCCGCCCGACTCTCGGCTCGCTGGCCTATTTCGGCCTGTCGCTGATGGTCGGCACCTATTTCGCCTTTGCCGCCGTCCAGGGCGACTACGGCCTGCTGCGCCGCATGGAGATCGACGCCGAGCGCGCGCAACTCCGCGCCGACCTCGACCGGCTCTCGGCCGAAGTCGTCCGGATGGAGAACCTCACCCGCCGGCTCTCCGACACAAGCCTCGACCTCGACCTTCTCGACGAACGCGCCCGCGAGGTGCTTGGCCTGATCCGGCCCGACGAGATCGTCATCCGGTAGTCCGTGATCGGCCGGCCGGTCGGCGCGGCGACGCGCAGGCCGCACCCCCTGCATCGGAGTTCCGGCCGAGCCCCAGCGTATCAAGGCTCTTCTCGACCGCGCGCCCGGCCCGCTGCCGGCGAACGGCCAGCCGCCGGCCGCTCGCCGTTCGACGGCCCATCACGCCGGTATCACGCCGGCTCGCTTCTTCCATCACGGCACATCGCTTCAACTTGCTTGGCGCGTGAGCGGACGCTCGTGGGAGCTTTGCGCGGCCCCTTGGGGGGCTGGTCAAGATGTAAGGAGGAGACAATGAAACCAAGATTAATCGTTGCTGGCGTGGCGACACTGGCCTGCTGCGCGGCACTACCGGCCGCGGCGCAGGACAGCGAGCGCATCGCCTCGCTGGAGGCGCGGGTCGCCGAACTGCAGGAACGGCCCCGGCTGAGCTTCGGGGTCGCCGGAGTCAACCTCACGATCTACGGATACGTGAAGGCCGACCTCATCTACGATTTCGACTCCGATCTGGGGAACACCTTCTTTGGAATCGACTCGCTGGTTCCGGGCGGCGAGACGGGAAGCAACTTCCGCGGCCACGCCTTCCAGTCGCGGCTCGGCGTGCGCGCCAATCTCGACGATGCGACGGCCGTCCTGGAAGGGGACTTCTTCGGCGGCGGCGGGGGCACGTTCCGTCTACGCCAGGCCTATGTCGATGTCGGCAGCTTCCGCTTCGGGCAGAACTGGACAAACTTCATGCCGATCGAGAGCTATCCCTCGACCCTCGACTTCCAGGGCCCGGCCGGCATTCCCTTCGCGCGTGTGGTCCAAGCACGCTACACGCACAAGGGGGCCAACGGCCTGGGCTTCTCTGCGTCGGTCGAGCAGTCGGCGGGAGACAGTTCAGACCCGTCCGTAACCGGCGCAGTGTTCTACGAGACGGACCGCTTCTTCGCGAAGCTCGCCGCGCTCGGGACTCGCATCAGAGACCCGGCGGGCGACGTCGACGGCTGGGGCCTCAACCTCAGCGGCAACGCCCGGCTCTGGGAGGGAGGCCTGCTCAACGCCTCGTTCACAACCGGCGAGGCGATCAGTTCGTACATGGTGTTTGGAGGCAACGACACCTTCGGCGGTCAGGCGGTCGAGGCGACCGGCGTAACGATCGGAGTGAGCCACGAGGTCGACAAGTGGACCTTCGGCGCGGTCTACGGCCTGCGCGAGAACGACATCGGGGCCGCAACCGACACCAAGCAGATCCAGACCGTCCATCTCACGGCCAACTACCAACTGCGCGAGAACACCACCGCGGGGATCGAGTTCATCACAGGCGAACGTGACCTCTTCGACGGCTCAAGCGTGTCTGCCAATCGCGTCCAGGCCGCGGTCCAGTTCAACTTCTGAAAAGCGCGGACCGCCGGCTTCCCGGGGTCGGCGGTCCGAACCGCACGCGGACATGGCGGCCGGCTCGGCCACCAGACCGACGGATCTCCCCGCACCGCTCCGGTCCGAGGGTTGCCCGAGCGGCAACCCACCCATGCGGAAATTCCCGCTCGCATCCCGGCGTGGGCTTTGGTATGAGATAGTTTAAGGCTAAACTATCTTTGACTCCGTGGGAGGAGCCGCCTATGGCAACGCGCAAGCCCGCCGCGAAACCCAACGTTTCGCGCGAAGAACTCCTGAAATACTACCGCGAGATGCTCCTCATCCGGCGATTCGAGGAGAAGGCCGGCCAACTCTACGGCATGGGACTGATCGGCGGTTTCTGCCACCTCTACATCGGTCAGGAAGCGGTCGTCGTTGGCCTCGAGGCGGCGGCGGAGGAAGGCGACAAGCGCATCACCTCGTATCGCGACCACGGCCACATGCTGGCCTGCGGGATGGACCCCAAGGGGGTGATGGCGG
>CAZOHN010000249.1:0-4904 GCA_964579325.1 uncultured Rhodobacterales bacterium | reverse complement strand
GCTTGGCCAGCCCGACGAGCGCATTCAAGTTGGCGCCGTCGAGATAGACCTGCCCACCATGGGCATGGGTGATCTCACAGACCTCGCGGATAGTCTCCTCGAAGACCCCATGCGTCGAGGGATAGGTGATCATGCAGGCAGCAAGCCTGTCACCCGCCGCTTCCGCCTTCGCGCGGAAATCCTGAAGGTCGACATCGCCGTTCCCGGCCGACTTGACGACCACAACCTCCATTCCAGCCATCTGCGCGCTTGCCGGGTTGGTGCCATGCGCCGAGACCGGGATCAGGCAGACCTTGCGGTCGTGGTCGCCGCGCGCGCGATGATAGGCCTGGATCGTCAAGAGCCCCGCGTACTCTCCCTGCGCGCCCGAGTTCGGCTGCATCGACATCGCGTCGTAGCCGGTGATCTCGCAGAGCTTCGCCGAGAGATCGGTGATCATCTCGCCATAGCCCTCCGCCTGGTCGGGCGGCACGAACGGGTGCAGCGCCCCGAACTCCGGCCAGGTGATCGGCATCATCTCGACGGCGGCGTTCAGCTTCATCGTGCAGGACCCCAGCGGGATCATCGCGCGGTCGAGCGCGAGGTCACGGTCGGCAAGACGGCGCATGTAGCGCATCATCTCCGATTCCGCCCGGTTCATGTGGAAGACCGGGTGCGTCAGATAGTCGGTGGTCCGCCGCAAGGCTTCAGGGACACTCAGGGTCGCGCGGTGCGGCGGGGCAATGTGGATGCCGAAGGCGCGCAGGACCCGCATCAGAACGGCGTCGTCGGTGGTTTCGTCGAGACTGATGCCGACACGGTCGTTGCCGATCTTGCGGAAGTTAAGCCCCTCCGCTCGCGCTGCGGCGAGAATCCCCGCCTGCCCGACACCGACCTCGACCGTGATCGTGTCGAAGAAGTGCCTGGGCGCCACCTTCGCCCCGGCCGCCTTCAAGGCGCGGTAGAGGCGATTGGTCCGGAAATGCACCGCCTCGGCGATGGCGCGAAGCCCGACAGGGCCGTGGAATACGGCGTAGAACGAGGCCATGACCGCCAGCAGCGCCTGCGCCGTGCAGACATTCGAGGTGGCCTTCTCGCGGCGGATATGCTGCTCGCGGGTCTGGAGCGACAGCCGGTAGGCCTTGTTGCCACGCGCGTCCACGCTCACCCCGACGATCCGGCCCGGCATTTGGCGCTTGATGTCGTCGCTGCATGACATGAAGGCCGCATGCGGTCCGCCGAAACCCATCGGCACGCCGAACCGCTGCGCCGAGCCGATGCAGATGTCGGCACCCATCGCCCCGGGTTCCTTCAGGATCGTCAGCGCCAGCAGGTCGCAGGCGACAACGGCGACGGCCCTTGCATCATGGAGCGCGGCGATCTCGGGGGTGAAGTCACGGACGTGTCCATAGGTGCCCGGATACTGGAAAACAGCTCCGAAATAGCGGCTTGCATCCATCTCTTCAGGCGCACCAACCTCAACCTCGATGCCAAGGGCACGCGCGCGCGTCTCGATCACGGCGATGGTCTGTGGGTGACAGCTGCGGTCCACGAAGAAGGCAACTGCCCTGGATTTCGCAACACGCTGCGCCATTGTCATTGCCTCGGCAGCGGCTGTCGCCTCGTCGAGAAGCGAGGCGTTGGCGACCGGCAGCCCGGTGAGGTCGGCGATCATCGTCTGGAAGTTCAGAAGCGCTTCGAGACGGCCCTGGGCGATCTCGGGCTGATACGGTGTATAGGCCGTGTACCACGCCGGATTTTCGAGGATGTTCCTCTGGATGACCGGCGGCGTGAAGGTGCCGTGATAGCCCTGCCCGATCAGCGAGGTCATGACCCGGTTCTTGCGCGCGACCTCGCGCATTCGCCCGAGGAGCGCCTGCTCACTCAGGGCAGGCCAGGTCAGCGGATCTTGCTGGCGGATACTGACTGGCACCGTCTGGTCGATGAGCTCATCGAGTGACCCGACCCCTACGGCCTTGAACATCTCCGACATTTCTGCAGGAGAGGGCCCGATGTGCCGACGGTTGGCGAAGTCATAGGGGTCGTAATCCGTGGCGGTGAAGGTCATCGCGTCACTCCACCATCGCCAGGTAGGCCGCCTCGTCCATGTAGCCGTCGAGATCGGCCATGTTTGCGGGGCGCATCTTGAAGAACCACGCCGCCCCCATCGCATCGTCGTTGACCAGAGCGGGGTTGTCGCCCAGCGCCGCATTCACCTCGACGATCTCGCCGTCAAGGGGGGCGAGGATGTCAGAAGCCGCCTTGACGCTCTCGATCACCACGACCTCGTCGCCCTTCGAAATGCCTGTTCCGGCCTCGGGCAGATCGACGAAGACGATATCGCCCAGCTGCGTGGCGGCGTGCGTGGTGATGCCGACGACGACGAGATCGCCCTCGGGCTTCAGCCATTCGTGCTCTTCGGTGAACTTCATCGGAAACCTCTATCGCTTGTAGGTTGCGGGCCGGAACGGCAGGCGGGTGACGGTTGCGGGAAGGCGGCGGCCGCGCACCTCGCCCCAGACGGAAGTGCCGGGGGCGGCGTAGGCGGCGGCGAGGTAGGACATCGCGATCGGTCGATCGAGCGAGGGGCCGAAGCCGCCCGATGTGACGCGCCCGACGGGCTCGGCCGCGTCCTCGCGATCGAACAGGAGCGTGTCACCCCGCATCGGTGCCCGTCCTTCGGGCAGGATGCCGACAAGTCGGCGCGCAGGCCCTTCGGCAAGCTCGCGCAGGATGCGCCCGTCACCCGGGAAACCACCCGCGCGCAAGCCCACGCGGCGGACCTTCTGGATCGCCCAACCGAGGCCCGCCTCGACCGGCGAGGTCGTCTCGTCGAGATCCGAGCCATAGAGTGGCAGGCCGGCCTCGAGCCGCAGCGAGTCGCGCGCGCCAAGCCCGATCGCCTCGACTTCAGGCCGCGCCAGCAGCGCGCCTGCGAAACCGAGAACGCGATCTTCCCGCACCGAAATTTCAAATCCGTCGTCGCCGGTATAGCCCGACCGGCTGATCCAGAGTTCGGCATCGCCGGCGTGAAAGACCCCCACATCCATGAAGTGCATTGTCTCGACGCCGTGCACGAAGCCGCGCAGGGCATCCGCCGCGGCCGGCCCCTGGAGCGCCAGCAGCGCGCGCGGCACGACCTCGATCTCGCAGGCGTCGGACAGATGCGCACGGAGGTGCGCGATATCGGCCTCGGCGCGCGCGGCGTTCACCACGAGGAACAGGTGATCTCCCCGGTTGGCCACCATCAGGTCATCGAGGATACCGCCCGCATCGTTGGTAAACATCGCATAGCGCTGGCGTCCCGCCGGCAACCCGTGAATGTCGACCGGCACCAGCCGCTCGAGCGCCAGCGCGGCGTCCTCGACCCGCCCCGAGCGCGGCCGCAGGATCACCTGCCCCATGTGGCTGACGTCGAACAACCCCGCCGCGGCACGCGCGTGCAGGTGTTCCTTCATCACGCCAAGGCCATACTGGACCGGCATCTCCCAGCCCGCAAAGGGCACCATCTTAGCCCCGAGCCGCTCGTGCAGCCCGTGCAGCGGCGTTCGCTTCAGATCGGCCATCTGGCCTCCCCTTCGCCGGTCGCATCGGAAATGCGCGGCACCTGCGGCAGGTGCGGCCTGCCTCCGGTGCCCCCTCTGTCCTTTCGCCTGAGATCGTTATCCCTTCGGCGGACGCACACGCGCCTCTCTCCAGAGTCTCCTGCCAGGTCGGTCCTTTCGCCTGAGAGTTTACCGGGGCGGTTGCTCCTTCGGCACCGGGCGCATCGCAACCCGGCTTCTCCCTTCCTGACATGCGAATTCGTATCCCATCGCATACGGAGGCGGCAAGGGCCTTGTCGGGGCTGCGTCACCCGGTCATCTCTGGGGCCATGCGCGACCCGTTCTTCTTCGGATACGGCAGCCTGGTGAACAGGCGCACCCACGCCTACGACCGGGCGCATCCAGCGCGCCTCGGGGGTTGGCGCCGGACCTGGGCGCATACGACACTCAGGCGCGCAGCCTTCCTCTCGGCAGAGCCCTGCGAGGGGGTCGAGATCGACGGGCTCATTGCCGCCGTTCCGGGCGCGGACTGGGCGGCGCTCGACCGAAGAGAGGCGGCCTACCGACGGGTTCCGGTAGCCGGCCTTGTGGCGCACGCGGCGGGCGATGCCCTCCAAATCGAGGTCTACAGGGTGGACGAGACACTCCTCGCCGCACAGACAAGCCACCCTATCCTTCTGAGCTACCTCGATGCCGTGGTGCAGGGCTTCCTCCATGCCCACGGCCCTTCCGGGGTCGAGCGGTTCTTCGACACGACAACCGGCTGGGAAGCTCCCCTTCACGATGACAGGTCTGCCCCGCTCTACCCTCGTGCGCAGGTGCTCGCGCCGACAGAGCGCAGGCTCGTCGACCTGATGCTGGCGCGCGTCGCCTAACGGCGGCCGGGATGCACCTGAAGAAGCGCCATCACGTCGGCCATCTCCGGTCCACGCTCCCGGCCCGTCACCGCCTTGCGCAGCGGCATGAAAAGCGCCTTGCCCTTTCGCCCCGACGTCGCCTTGACGGTCTCGGTCCAGGCCGCCCAGGTGGTCTCGTCGTAGGGCGGCGGAGGCAATAGATCGAAGGCCGACGCGATGAAGGCGCGATCTTCGGGTTCCACAATCGGATCAGCGCCTTCGCGAAAGAACTTCCACCAGTCTGCGAGGTCCGCGAAGGTGCGGAGGTTTTCGTGCACGACCTGCCAGAACCGCCCGGCCAGCGCCTCGGGAACCCCTGCCGCGACGACCCGCTCCTTGACCGTTTCGAATGGAAGCGAGGCAATGTGGCGCTGCGTGAGCGGGAAAAGATCGTCAGGATCGAACTTCGTCGGCGCGGCGCCGAACCGGGAGACGTCGAACCCGTCGATGATCTCCTGATGCGACGACCGGAGTTCGACCGGAT
>CAZOHN010000248.1:0-4946 GCA_964579325.1 uncultured Rhodobacterales bacterium | reverse complement strand
CTAGAACGGGCGCGCAGGACCAACGCGAGCGCAAGGCCAGGTGAAACCGATCCGCCTCATTTCCGGCTTCCTCACGGTCGGCCTCTGGACGCTGATGAGCCGCGTCCTGGGCTTCGTCCGCGACATCCTGATCGCGGCCTACCTGGGTGCGGGACCGGTGGCCGAGGCGTTCCTGATCGCCTTCTCGCTGCCCAACATGTTCCGCCGCTTCTTCGCCGAAGGCGCGTTCAACATGGCGTTCGTGCCGATGTTCTCCAAGCGCTACGAAGCCGGGCAGGACCCCGCCGGTTTCGCGCGCGAAGCGATGTCGGGGTTGTTCGTGGTGCTGGTCGTGCTCACCCTCGTTGCGCAGCTTGCGATGCCCTGGCTCGTCCTCGCGATGGCGAGCGGCTTCCGGGGCGACGCGCGGTTCGACATGGCCGTCGACTTCGGCCGGATCGCGTTTCCCTACATCGTCTTCATCTCGCTTGCCGCGCTCCTCTCGGGAGTGCTCAACGCCACCGGGCGGTTCTGGGCGGCCGCGGCGGCGCCGGTGTTCCTGAACCTGATCCTCTCCGGTGCGATGATCTGGGCGGCCCGGTCGGGCGCCGATGTCGGGCAGGCACTGGTCTGGGCGGTTCCGGTCGCGGGCGTGGCGCAACTGGCGCTGGTGTGGTGGTCGGCGGCACGGGCGGGCTTTGTGCTCGTCCCCGGACGACCGCGCCTCTCACCCGACATGCGGCGTCTTGCTGTCATTGCCGCGCCCGCGATGCTGGCCGGCGGCGTGGTGCAGGTGAACCTTCTGGTCGGGCGGCAGGTCGCGAGCTTCTTCGAGGGTGCGGTCGCCTGGCTCGGCTATGCTGACCGGCTCTACCAGTTGCCGCTCGGCGTGGTCGCCATCGCCATCGGCGTTGTCCTCTTGCCCGACCTCTCCCGCCGCCTCGCCGCCGGCGACACCGCGGGCGGGCGCGATGCGTTCAACCGGGCCTTCGAGTTCTCGCTGATGCTCACCGTTCCCGCTGCGGTGGCCCTGGTGGCGATCCCGATCCCGCTGATCTCGGTGCTGTTCCAGCGCGGCGCCTTCGGGGCTGACGACACCGCCGCAACGGCGCTGGCGCTCGCGGTCTACGGCCTCGGCCTGCCCGCCTTCGTGATCCAGAAGGTGCTCCAGCCGCTCTACTTCGCGCGCGAGGATACCCGCAGCCCGTTCCGCTTTGCGCTGGTCGCCATGGCGATCAACCTGATCGTCGCGGTCGGCCTTGCCGTCTTCATCGGGTTCATCGCCGCCGCGCTTGCGACCACCGTGGCAGGCTGGGCGATGGTGTGGCTCCTGTGGCGCGGCGCACGCGGCATGGGCGAGGCGGCCGCGACCGACGACCGTTTCCGCCGCCGCCTGCCGCGGATCCTCTTTGCCGCGCTCCTGATGGGGGTGATCCTCTGGATCGGGCGCCTTGGGCTGACGCCGCTCTTCGCGACGTCGGACGTTCTGGCGCTGATGCTTCTGGTGACACTCGGCATCGTGTCCTACTTCGGCATCGGCCACCTGATCGGGGCCTTCCGCCTGTCGGAGTTCCGCCGCGCGATGCAGCGCAGACGCTGAGTTCAGGACTGCCGCAGCCGCGCCACGAACCGCGACCAGCCGCCGGGGCTCACGAGGATCGACAGCCCGAAGCCAGCGCCGAAACCGGCGATCTCGGCCACCCAGGCGTTGTCGGAGCCGAACAACAGCCCGAAGACAAGCTGGATCGCCAGCAGGAACCCGATCAGCGTGAAGGCCCGGGCCTGGTTCTCGCCGCGCTGGCCGAGGCGGACGAAGAGAATGTAGGTAAAGGCGCCGATCAGGCCGTAGACCGCCGGAAAGCCGCCCACAAGCGGCAGCGGGTCATCCAGCAGCGTGGCATAGATCAGCGCTCCCACGATGGCCGCACCGAAGAAGACGACCAGCACTGCCCACGGGCGGAAGACCTCGCCCACGAACTTGCCCAGCGCCAGCAGGAACACGACGACGAAGACCGCGTGCGTGACGTTCCCGTGGACAAAGGGATAGGTCAGGAACCGCAGCAAGTGCTCGGGCGGGAAGGTCGAGGTTTCGACCATGCGGTCCCAGAGCGGCCCGATGAAGCCGAACTGCCGGAACGCGTCGATCCGCCAGCCGACCCCGTTCGCCCCGCCGACCAGCCCCCGTGCGGCCAGGTTCAGCACCGCCTCGATTACGATCACCGGTATCGCCAGCAGCCAGACCACCGGCGGCAGCGGGTTGATTGGCGGCGCGTTCGGGTCGCGGTCGAAGGGGGCGTGCAGCGGCGGGCGCATCGGGGGGCCTTTGGTTGACGGCGGAGTGCCCCAGCGATATGCGAGGCCGGTTCCGATTTCCAGACCGAGTGGACCTTCCGATGGCGACCGCCTTCACCCCGCGCATCTTCTCCGGCATCAAGCCCTCCGGCGGGCTGACGCTGGGCAACTACCTCGGCGCGCTCAAGCGGTTCGTCGAGAAGCAGGACGAAGGTGCGTTGGAGACGATCTATTGCATCGTCGACCTCCACGCGATCACCGTCTGGCAGGACCCTGCCGACCTGCGCCGGGCCACGCGGGAGCTCACCGCCGGCTTCATCGCAAGCGGCATCGACCCGGAGCGTTCGGTCCTGTTCAACCAGAGCCAGGTCTCGGCCCATGCGGAACTCGGCTGGATCTTCAACTGCGTCGCGCGGATGGGCTGGATGGGCCGGATGACACAGTTCAAGGAGAAGTCGGGCAAGAACTCCGAGGCCGTCAGCCTTGGCCTCTTCGCCTACCCCTCGCTGATGGCGGCAGACATCCTCGTCTACCACGCCACCCATGTGCCGGTGGGCGAGGACCAGAAGCAGCACCTCGAACTGACCCGCGACATCGCCACCAAGTTCAACAACGACTTCGGCGTGGACTTCTTTCCGCTGACCGAACCGGTGATCGAAGGCCCCGGCACCCGGGTGATGAGCTTGCGCGACGGGTCGTCGAAGATGTCGAAGTCCGACGCCTCGGACATGAGCCGGATCAACCTCACCGACGACGCCGACGCCATTGCCGCCAAGATCCGCAAGGCCAAGACCGACCCCGAGCCGTTGCCCGAGGCGGCGGAGGGCCTCGACGCCCGGCCCGAGGCACGCAACCTCGTCAACATCTATGCCGGTCTTGCGGGCACTTCGGTTGAGGCGGTGCTGGGCGAATTCGCCGGGCAAGGCTTCGGCGCGTTCAAGCCCCGCCTTGCCGAACTCGCCGTGGCGAAAATTGCACCGATCAGTTCGGAAATGGCCCGACTGATGCAGGACGAGGCCGAGATCGACCGTATCCTCGCCCGCGGGGCGGAACGGGCCGAAGCGATCGCCCGGCCGATCCTGGAACAGACCTACGACATCGTCGGGCTGGTCCGCTCGCGTCGAAGCTGACGCCGCACCGGACGGTTCGGAACGCTGCCGCAGCGGGATGGGTCCGTCATGAAAGGGATTCAATCCCGCGCCATAGTGAGGGCGCTGCAACCCCAAGCGGCACTGTCCGGCGCGTCGCACTTACCCCTTCCCAAGCCCTGCGCGCGCCTCGTCCCCGGCGGCCACACGGCGTCCCAGCCCGGCTTCCGCTCGCCCCCGGCTTCCCCAGCCGGGGGCGTTTTCCTGGAGAATGTCTTCGATTCCTGCACGGAACAGGTGCAGTCGTGGGGAGTTCCACACACGGACGCACAGGGCTACCTTCCGGACAAAGGAGATATCCCATGTCCGCACCGGTTCATCCCGCAACCCGCATTGGCCACGTCCACCTCAAGGTCGCCGACCTCGAGCGTGCCATTGCCTTCTATTCCGGGGTCCTCGGCTTCGAGGTGACGCAACGCTACGGGCCGCAGGCGGCCTTCCTCTCGGCGGGCGGCTACCACCACCATATCGGGCTGAACACCTGGGAGAGCCTTGGCGGCACCGCCCCGCCGCGCAGCCACACCGGGCTCTATCACACTGCCTTCCTCTATCCCGACCGCGCCACGCTCGCCGATGCGTTGAGCCGGGTCGTCGAGGCCGGCATCGAGGTCGACGGGGCCGCCGACCACGGCGTGAGCGAGGCGATCTACCTGCGCGACCCCGACGGAAACGGCGTCGAGCTGTACCGCGACCGGCCCGAGGCCGACTGGCCGCGCGACGCGCAGGGGCAGCTGAAAATGGTCAACGCCCCGCTCGATCTGCGCGCCCTGCTGTCCGAAGCGGCCTAGCCGTAGTCCCGCGCCCCGAAGATCGCGCTTCCCACCCGCACATGGGTGGCACCCTGCGATATGGCGCATTCGAAATCGTCGCTCATGCCCATCGAAAGGCCCGTCAGCCCGTTCCGCGCGGCAATCTTTGCCAGCAGCGCGAAGTGCAGGGCGGGTTCCTCGTCCACCGGCGGGATGCACATCAGCCCCACCACCGGCAGATCGAGCGCCCGGCACTCGGCGACGAAGGCATCCGCCTCGCCCGGCATCGCGCCGGCCTTCTGCGGTTCCTCCCCGGTGTTGACCTGGACGAAGAGGTCGGGGCACCGCCCCATCTCCTGCGCGAGTCGCGCGAGCGTCGCGGCCAGCTTGGGCCGGTCGACCGAGTGGATCGCCTCGAACAGCTCCATCGCCTGACGCGCCTTGTTGGTCTGCAACGGCCCGATCAGGTGCACCTCGGTGCCCGGGTAGCGCGCGCGGAAATCGGGCCACTTTCCCACCGCCTCCTGCACCTTGTTCTCCCCGAACAGCCGGTGCCCGGCCTCGAGCACCGCCTCCACCCGCTCCAGCGGCTGAACCTTCGACACCGCGATCAGCTTCACCGATCCCGGCGCCCGGCCGGACGCCTTTTCCGCTTCGGCGATCCGCGCCCTGATGTCCCCCAACCCGCTCATGTCACGTCCCCCAACTCGTCGAGCATCTCGGCCAGGTCGGCCTCATGGCGCTTCCAGGCCCCGACAGAGGAATCGTAGATCGGCTG
>CAZOHN010000247.1:0-4948 GCA_964579325.1 uncultured Rhodobacterales bacterium | reverse complement strand
TCTCGACCGCACCATTTTTCCAGATTTCAAACATAATTCAACTAGTTACATAGGTTGAGTTATCCGGCATCGCCCAGGATATTCCCCAAGATGGGTTCGCTTGCGCCCGCTGTGTATCTCGCTGGATCAGAGCGGGTGGCTCAGGGGTTTCATCTCGGCTTTTCGGCACTTTCCGGTCAGCCGACTCGGCCATTATACGGATTTGGATACCGACGATCAGTTTCGCTGGTTGCAGTTTCCTTGTTGATTCCCAACGCGTACGCGTGTGCCCGTGCGACCGCACCTCGTCACGACGGACCCCGATGACTGGCGCCAGTCTGCCGCGGAGCAAGACTCAAAAGCGGTGAACTTGGCCGTCGCAAGCGTCGCTTTTCCGGCCGCTCGATGCGGCGGCCGGCCACCGGCTTCGTGCCTTCTCCCGGGCAGATGACTTCGATCACCTCCGGCAGAACCGCGCGCAGGATCGCCGCGGCCAGCGCCTCTGCATCCGGGCCCTTGTCCGCCCGCGCGGCGACATGCACCTCAACGCCATGGCGCCCCGACAGCCGCGGAACCGCCCGCCCGTCCGCGCCGCAGCGCCCTGCGCATGGCCAAGGTCAAACCGCGATGTGACGCGAAAGATGACCCCTTCAAGCGGGCCCTCGGGCATCATCCAAGGTTGTTTCGGCGGCGCTCGCAAGATCGCCTGCAATTGCTTCGCGTCAGCGCGTCCAAGGTCCGACCCGTCGGAAAAGATCATGGAAGAACCCTCTGCCGAAACACAGAACGCGATTTGCCCAACGGATCAAAGCGTCGTTAGCCGATGCTCGAAAATCACCGATTCTGGGGCCGCACCGGTCCTCCCGGCCAGTCCCGGCGGAAAGCCGAAGCACTCAGCGCCACGACACCGGGCGGGCGCGCATTCCTGCCCCGAGCGCGGGTGAGCGAACGCCAACAGGTTCCGCGCTCTGGGCCATGTCAGTGAAGATATGGGCCTTCGACTGCCCGATCTATCACCTAGCCGTGATGCGCTGGCCCCGCACGGCGGACCTGAATTGGCTCGGCGTCATGCGATTGGCGAGTCTGAAGGCCCGCGAGAAACTCTGCGAGCTGTCGTAGCCGAGTGAGAGCGCGATCTCTGTTATCGGGGCGGTGGACCGCGAAAGGTGCAGGCGCGCCCGTTCCATGCGCAGCGAGATCTGGAACTGGTGCGGCGCAATCCCGGTCGAAGTCTTGAAGGCTCGGGCAAAGTGGAACACCGACAAGCCACAGAGCGCGGCGAGATCGGCAAGCGACACGGCCTGAGCGTAATGGTGATGAAGATGGTCGGTCACCCGTGCGAGTTGCCACGGGGCCAAGCCACCCGAGGGTGCACGCAGACGGCGCCCGGAGCCGGACAGCAGGACCCCTGCTATCTGCATCAACGCCCCTTCCACGAACATCTTGCCGTTTGGATTGCCCGTTCGGATTTCACGGGCTGTGCGTTCGAAGAGTTGCGTCAGGATCGGGCTTTCGACCTTTTCGCGATGCACCGCGCCAAAGTCGCCATCCTGTGGCAGCGCCCGATCGCCACACAGCGACCGAAGCGCGGTATAGGGGATGGCCAGAAACTCGACTTCGTTGGGCTGGTCGAGCAGGATTTTCGTCGGCGTGCCGGGTGGTGTGACGACCATGGCGTTGCGGGGCATCAAGGCCCGGAACTGCCCGGCCCCAAGGTTGAGCGTGGCGGGAATCTCACGCGACAGGCCCCTTGTGATCACCAGGTCGGGTACCGCCGCATCCGAAAAATCGCCCGCACCCTGGCGGGCGTGGATCAGGGTTGCCCCGAGCGCGACGGGCCCGCTGACATCGACCAGCGTCTCGGCATAGGCCGCGCGGTAGAAGCCTTCCATGCTGTCGAAGCGGAATTGTTGCTCAAGCATCTGCCGGTGCCGGTCGATCGGTGCGGAATAGCGCCTTTGCGCCGAAAGGCTCGGTTACGCTGTCGGATCGGTCAATTACTTTCGGCCGGCTCGCAGCAGAACGGCGCAAGATCTGCCACATCAAGCGCATTTCCTGCGCGCCGGGGACGATGATCTGGCTGGCGCCGTCGAACGGCCGCGACTGTCGCATGGGTTCGCCGGAAATCGAGGTTCGACAAGGCGACCGCACTTTGGCGCAGGATTTGCAACCTGCCTGGTCCAGGACGCGGGGAGCCCATAGAGGCCGCTGTTCTTGTTCGATTTTCCCGATGACCCCTGCGGTCCGTCCGTTTCCGCAAGATCCGGCAAGCGCGGGGCAGGGGGCCGTGGCGAGGATACCGCCACAGGTCATTCGCCATCCGAAGCGGGAATGACGCCTCTGCGGAAAGGATCATCCATGCGGCTGACATCGTTTGCCTTCACACTTGCCCTTCTCCTCCCCGGTCTGCCGGTGTCGGCCGAGACCGCCTCGGACCGGCTTGCGGCGCCCGGTCCGGAACACGCCTGGATGGACCCGCTTGCTGGGCGCTGGGACGTTGCGATGCGCGTCTGGCCCGGACCGGGGGCCGAACCCTTCGAGATCCCCGGCATGACGGCTGCGCGGGAGCTGATCCTCGGCGGGCGCTACCTGCGCGAGGTGCTGATCGGCGGCGACGGCACGCCGATGCGCGAGGCGACCATGGGCTACAACCGGCTCGACGGCCGGTTCGAGCTGGTCACCGTCGACAGTTTCGAGCCGGGCCAGATGATTTACCTTGGCCGCGGCGACGAGGTCGGCGGGATGGTCTCGCTCTTTGGCGAAAGCACCGAGGCCGGGATGGGCCCCGACCCCACCGGGCGCAGGCGCGACCTGCGGTTCGACTTCATCATCGAGGACGCGGACACGAACTTGCAGCGCATCCACGTCCGCTACCCGGGCGGCGAGGAGTACCTCTTCGTTGAACAGCGGTTCACCCGCAGCGAGTGATCCCGCAAGTCCCAACGTCAGAAAGGAAACGCCATGTCCCACCGCCTTTTCCTGTCAGTCACCTGCGCTGCGATCTGCCTTGTCGCTACCTTCGCCAAGGCGGATCCGACCCGTACGATTGCCAGCTATCCGGCCGGCACTTTCCTCGAGAACCTTGCCGAAGGGCCCGACGGCACGCTGTTGGTCACCAGCTACTTCGACCGGACAGTTCTGTCCTGGGATGGCACTGCGGCACCCGTTCCCTTCGCGGTCCTCGACGTTCATCCGGTCGGCGTTCTTGTCCGTGACGATGGCATCGTGCTGACTGCACATGGAACCTCGTTCGCGGCGGGGCCTGCCTTCACGCAGACCAATGCCTTCGCCGTGTTGTCGCGGACGGGCGGCGTTGTCCGGACCATTCCCGCCCCTGACGCCCTTTTCCTCAATGGTTTGGTTGAGGTCGCACCGGGCAGGATCCTCGCCGCGGATTCGCTGGCAGGGCGGATCTGGAGCCTGGACCTTGCCAGTAGCGCCATCACCGAGTGGCTGGCCGACCCGCTGCTGACCACCGATCCGGACGCCACGGGGCAAAGCCCTGGCGCCAACGGCCTCAAGATCCACGACGGGTGGCTCTATGTCTCGAATTCCTCGTGGCAGGCGCTCTATCGCGTGGCGCTGGACGGCGCCGAGGCGGGGGGCGCCCTGGAACCCTTCGCGGCGACCGGGCCAATCGACGACTTCGCCTTCATGGCCGACGGCACGATCGTGGCGGCCTCACACGGGGCGTCGCTGATCGGCATCGATGCCGATGGCGCGGTCTCGACGCTGGAGTCGGCCGGATGCGATGGCTGCACGTCTGTCCTGCCCTTCGGCCCGGAGGGTGAGCTTGTCGTCTTGACGACGGGCAACCTGCTTGAGGGTGGAAGGGATGAGGCGCGCATCTTCGCCCTTAAGGCAAACTGACCCTGGAGGAGATTGCCCGTGAACATCGGCATCATCGGCGCGGGCATGATCGGGGGCGCGTTGGCCCGTCTGCTGGCCGAACGGGGGCATCGGGTGCGGATCGGCACCCGAGTTTCCAATGACCCCAGGCTCGCCGGCCTTCCGCCGGAGGTGGAACAGGGCACGCCCGCGCAGGTGGCGCAGTTCGGCGTTGCGACCATCGTTGCGGTGCCTTTCGCGGCCTGGCCCGATCTTGCGCGGTCGGCAGGCCCGGCGATGGAGGGCCGCGTGATCCTTGACACTGCGAATGCCGTTCCGGGGCGCGACGGGCCATCTGCCGCAGCGGCCCTTGCCTCGGGCGAAGGATCAGGTGTGGCCGTGGCGGCCATCGTTCCCGGGGCACGTGTCGTGAAGGCGTTCAGCACGGTGCATTACGCCACCCTTCTCGACCGGGCCGGGACCACACCGGCCCTTGCCATTCCCGTCGCGGGCGATGATCCGTCGGCGGTCGCCATCGCCGCGGGGATCGTGGCGGCCGCGGGCTTCGCGCCGGTGCCTGCCGGTCCGTTGAGTGCGGCGGCCCGGTTCGATTTCGGAACGGCCTTGTTCAACGTGGCCCTGACAGAAGCTGAATTGCGCGCGGCCCTTGCTAGGCCGGATGCCAGGACCACGTCAGGTTGAGCGCTCAGGCGACCCCCTCGCGGAATCTTGCGACATGGTCCCAGACCCGAGAGATGACGACCGATCCTTCACCGACCGAGGAGGCCACCCGCTTGACCGATCCGGCGCGCACGTCGCCGACGGCGAAGATGCCGGGGCAGGAGGTAGCGTGGGCATCGTCGGTCACGACGAAGCCCTTGCCGTCGAGCGTGACCAGATCCGACAGCCAGCCGGTGTTCGGCGCGGCGCCGACCATGACGAAGAGGCCCGCGGCCTCGATCTGTCGGGAGCCTTCGGCGGAGCGCAGCGTCACTGCCTCGAGCGTGTCGGCGCCGTGAAGTTCGGTGACTTCGGCCCCGAACTGGATCGTGATGGCGTCGTTCTTGCGGATGCGTTCGATCAGGTAGTCCGACATCGAGGCGGCGAGCGACGGGCCGCGCACGACGAGGTGGACATGGGC
>CAZOHN010000246.1:0-5064 GCA_964579325.1 uncultured Rhodobacterales bacterium | reverse complement strand
CGCGAGCACATCAAGGACATCTTCATCCGGGGACGCCTAGCCGACGACATGTCGCTCTACGTTCACCGCCCCTCGGTGACCGACCCCACGGTCGCGCCCGAGGGCGACGACACCTTCTACGCCCTGTCCCCCGTCCCGCATCTCGGCCATGACAACGGCGTGGACTGGGCGCGGGAGGCGGAGCGATACCGTGCGAAGATGCTCGCGATGCTCGAGGAGCGGCTGTTGCCCGGCGTCTCGAAGCACATCACCGAAAGCCTCGTCTTCACGCCCGAGACCTTCCGCGACCGCTACCTGTCGCCCTACGGCGCGGGCTTCTCGATCGAGCCCCGCATCCTGCAATCGGCGTGGTTCCGCCCGCACAACGTGTCCGAGGAACTGCCCGGTCTCTACCTCACCGGCGCGGGCACCCATCCGGGAGCCGGCGTGCCGGGCGTGATCGCGACCGCCGAGGTCCTGGCGCAACTGGTGCCCGACGCGCTCCGGCGGCTGGCGGTCGAACCCCTGCCGATGGCCGCGGAATGATCGCGCCCGAGGACATGGCGGCCTGCCGCGAGGCGATCCGCACCGGGTCACTGTCGTTCCATACCGCCTCGCGGCTCCTGCCCGCACGGGTCCGCGACCCCGCGCTTGCGCTCTATGCCTTCTGCCGGCTGGCCGATGACGCGGTCGACGAGGGGCGGGAAAAGGCGACCGCCGTGCTGCGCCTGCGCGACCGGCTCGATCTCGTCTATGCCGGCCGCCCGGTCAATGCCGCACCCGACCGCGCCTTTGCCGCCGTCGTGGCCGATTTCGAGATGCCCCGCGCGCTGCCCGAAGCGCTGCTGGAAGGCTTCGCCTGGGATGCCGTGGGCCGCCGCTACGAGACACTTTCGGGCGTGCTCGACTATTCCGCCCGCGTCGCCTCGGCCGTGGGCGCCATGATGTGCGTCCTGATGCGAGTGCGTGACGCCCACGCGCTCGCGCGAGCCTGTGACCTCGGCGCCGCGATGCAACTCACCAACATTGCCCGCGACGTGGGCGAGGATGCCGCCGAGGGCAGGCTCTACCTGCCGACCGACTGGTTCGCCGATGCCGGGTCCGACCCCGA
The DNA here is from genome assembly GCA_964579325.1 of uncultured Rhodobacterales bacterium. Lineage (GTDB taxonomy): Bacteria > Pseudomonadota > Alphaproteobacteria > Rhodobacterales > Rhodobacteraceae > CAZOHN01. The sequence continues at coordinate 3,974 of CAZOHN010000246.1, read as the reverse complement.
TGCCTTCCTGCGCAACCCCCGGCCCAGCCCCGAGATCCGCACCATGACCCGGCGCCTGCTTTCAGAAGCCGCGCGGCTCTACTTCCGGGCCGAGGCCGGGGTGGGGGCGCTGCCACCCGCCTGTCGGCCCGGCATCTTTGCCGCCCGCCACATCTACGACGGCATCGGTCGCGAGGTCGCACGAGCCGGGCACGACAGCATCACCCGCCGGGCCCGCACCACCTCGGCGCAGAAGATGGGCTGGCTCGGGCTGGCCCTGCTGCGCACCTGCGCCACGATGGCAATGCCGAAATCCGCCGTGATCTATGCCCGTCCGCTGCCCGAAACCGAGTTCCTTGTCGATGCCGCGGCCCGCCCGGTCCGCGCGACCTCCGCATGGGGCGAGGGGCGGACCGGTGCGCTCCTGACCATCCTCGCTGACCTCGAGGCACGTGAAAGGGACCGTCGCGGGTTGGATCGCCGCCGCGCGTGACCTACATCGTCCCCATTGGGAGGCGCACGCAATGGATTGGGGTCTGTTCATCATCTTCCTCGGGGCGTGCTGCGCCGCCGCTGCGACGGGGTCGATGTTCCCGCCAGGCGACTGGTACCGGAGCCTCGCCAAGCCGCCATGGACGCCGCCGAACTGGCTGTTTCCCGTCGCCTGGACTGTGCTCTACATCTGCCTCGCCGTGACCGGCGCCCGCGTCGCGCCGATGGAAGGCAGCGCCTACGCGATGGCCTTCTGGGCGCTCCAGATCGCGCTCAACACGCTCTGGACGCCGATCTTCTTCGGTCTGCGCCGGATCAGGGCCGCGCTCGTCATCATCGGTTTCCTATGGCTGTCGGTGCTGGGCACGCTGGTCACCGTCTGGCCGCTCGACCCTGTCGCGCGCCTTCTGATCGCGCCCTACCTGCTCTGGGTCTCGGTCGCCTTCGCGCTGAACTACTCGATCGTCCGGCGAAATCCGTCGGCCGCCGCCGCGGCTACCTGAGCCGTCGTCGCGGCCGGTCACTCCACAGGGCGGATCAGCTTGCGCTCCAGCACGCACATCACGGCGCGCAGGTCGTTGCCGCGTTTCAGAACCTGCCCCTCAGCGCCCACGACGGAGTACATCGCCTGCCTCTGCCGCAGCTTCGGGCGCTTCTCGATCCGGTAAAGTGGGGTCTCGGCGGTCCGGCGGAACACCGCGAACACGGCCACTTCGCGCAGGCAGGACATCCCGTAGTCGCGCCACTCCCCGGCGGCGACCATGCGACCGTAAAGCGACAGGATCACCGAAAGCTCGGTCCTGTCGAAACTCACCTGCTCCGGCATGCGCCCGGTATGGCCGGCGGGCGGAAGGAACGTGACCGTCATGCCGCAACTCTGACGCGGGCGGCAGCCTCGCGCAAGGATTTCCGTGATGCCACGAAAAGACCCCTATCTTTCCCAAAGGCCGCCCGCTTTGACCGGCATACCAGTCCCAGAGCGAGCAAGCGCTTAGCCCGGTGTCGCGGTCAACAGCCCCCACCCAGCCTGCGGCGCCGGGCGTCTTGCCGCTCCCTTTCCCCCTTGAAATCCGCCCGCCACCTATCGTCCGCGCGATGATGGTTTGCGCGGTAGCGGTATGCCCGAGATGGGAAGGCTTGATCAGGACGTTGGCTTCCCCGCCTTCGGGACGAACGTTGACATCCCTGACAGCGCGAAGACCACCGCCGACGCGAAGTCCACAAGGACGACCGGTTTCACGGTGGCGCCGGTCTCGCCGGACGCGAGGGTTTGAACGGAGCCATCCCGGCCCGCGCCAGTTCGTCGGCACGTTCGTTCTCGGTGTGCCCGGCATGGCCCTTGATCCACTCCCACCGGACCTTGTGCCGCTCCCGCGCCGCGTCGAGCCGCTGCCAGAGCTCCACGTTCTTCACCGGGCTGCCGCCCGCCGTGCGCCAGCCCTTGCGCTTCCAGCTGTGGATCCACTCGCTGACGCCGTTCTTCACATAGGCGCTGTCGGTGACGATGGTGATGTCCGAGGGTCGCGACAGGCTTTCCAGCGCCATGATCGCCGCCATCAGCTCCATGCGGTTGTTGGTCGTGTCGGCCTCGCCACCGCTCAGTTCCCGCTCCTTCACCACCGCCGCGCCGTCCTTGGCCTGCAGGAGCACGCCCCACCCACCGGGGCCGGGGTTTCCTGAACAGGCGCCGTCGGTGAAGGCGAAGAGGTCAGGCATAGACCACCACGAGGAGGGCAGCGACGACGATGGCGGTCAGGAGCGCGCGCAGCCGCATCCACCATGGCGGCGCGAGGTCCTGCTTCCAGAACATCCAGTCGAGGCCGAGAAGCCCCACGAACCCCGCGATCAGGTAGACCGCCGCCGAGGTCGGCCCGCCGCCCACGAAGAAGAAGGCCCAGAGTGCGGGCACCACGCTCAGGATGTAGCCCGAAGTCGCGACCTGGCCCTCCCCCCGGGTCGCAAAGCCCCACAGGACGCCAGACATGAAGGCAAGGATCACCGTGCCATAGGCGAGGCTGACGTAGGGCCCCACGAACCGCGGCCCGATCGCCCGGCTGCCCCAGTCGACAAGGTCGGGCACAAGCATGGTCACTGCTCCCCAGAGGAAGGGGAGCGTGCCGGCGAGACCGAGGATCAGGGCGGAACGGGGGACAGGCGTCATGCCGCGGGATCTGCATCGCTGGCTGCGTCGTCAGCCAGCCGGAGGGCCGTCAGGGCGACGAAAGGCGCCACCGATCCTTCAAACCCTCGGGCGCTGCCTTCTTCGGTGCCCAGCACCGCAAAGCCCGCTGCCTCGACCAAGCCGCGCAATTCGGAAGCCGTCATGTAGGTATAGAACCGCCCCAGCCGGTCGCGGCCCTCGCCTGTTCCAATCTTCATCGCGACGTAAAGCAGCCCGCCCGTCCTGAGCGCCCGGGACATCGCGGAGATGTGTCGGGGAAGATCGTTGCGCTGCGCGTGCAGCAGCGAGAAGCTCGCCCAGACGGCATCGAATGTGTCGACATCATCGAGCGCGTCGAAAGGGGCGTGTCGCGTGGTGACGCCGGTATGCATCGCGGCCTGACGGACCATTTCGAGGCTTGCATCCATCGCGGTAACCCGGAACCCCGCGCGTGCAAACTCCCGGGAATCCTGGCCGGGTCCACACCCGAGGTCCAGCACATGCGCTCCCGGGGGCAGCCGTTCCATCATCTGTGCGAGGTGCGGGCTTGCAGTCTGCTCCGCGATCTTCCTGTAGGCTTCAGCCTGGAGGTCGTAGAAGGCGATCGTCTCGGCATCGCTCATGCCGGTTCCCTCAGCACGCGCGGTACCTTGAACTCGACGGTCTCGACCGCCGTCTCGACAAGCTCGACCGTCACCTCGAACCGTGCGCGGAAGGCGTCCACAACCTCGTTCACCAGCACCTCCGGAGCGCTGGCCCCGGCCGTCAGCCCGATCGCGCGGGCGCCGTCCAGCGCGCGCCAGTCGATCTCGGCCGCGCGCTGAACAAGCTGCGCATAGGGACAGCCCGCGGCACGCCCGACCTCGACCAGCCGCATGCTGTTCGACGAATTCGGTGCGCCGATCACCAGAAGCGCGTCGATCTTCGGCGCAATCGCCTTCACCGCTTCCTGCCGGTTCGTGGTGGCATAGCAGATGTCCTCCTTGCCCGGCCCCACGATCGCCGGGAACCGCACCCGCAACGCCTCGACCATCTCGGCGGTGTCGTCGACTGAAAGCGTGGTCTGGGTGACGTAGGCCAGTTTCGCCGGATCGCGCACCTGCACGCGGCCGACGTCCTCGACCGTCTCGACCAGCAGCACTTCGCCCGGCGGCAGCTGCCCCATGGTGCCCACCGTCTCGGGGTGCCCCTCGTGGCCGATCATGATCATCTGCAGGCCGTTCTCGCTGTGCCGCTTCGCCTCGTTGTGAACCTTCGTCACAAGCGGGCAGGTGGCATCGACCGCGAGCATGTTGCGGCGCTGCGCCTCCTCCGGCACCGCCTTCGGTACACCATGCGCCGA